>JBEDNE010000036.1:0-4566 GCA_041170745.1 Pseudomonadota bacterium | reverse complement strand
GTCCGGGGGGATTCAATGCAGCCAACGCTTGCCGAAGGCGACGATATTTTAGTGGATACCGGCGATGCGGCAGAGCATCTGCGCGATGGGATTTATGTTTTGCGTGTCGAAGACGCCTTGTTGGTCAAGCGGTTGGCACGCAACCCCGCCACAGGCCGGATCAGCATCCGAAGCGATAATCCCGCCTATCCCGCTTGGGATGAATGTGCGGCAGCAGATATTCGCGTCATTGGGCGTGTGGTCTGGGCCGGGCGGCGGATGAGCTAGCGGCGGCGATCCATGAACCACAGCCCAATCGCAATTGCCGAGCCAAGCGCCAAGCCAACCAAAAAGCCCAAGCTGGGCTGGTTGAGAAAAATGCCAATCAACGTGCCCGCCAAAAGGCCCAGTGCGATAATGGCTCCGGCAGCGCGGGGAGCGGGTGGTTTTTTATCGGTCATAAAACGCCTTTGCCACGCCTCAACGTTCAAGGCCAGTAGGCGGACGGGTGCGACCTTAGAAAAGGCCTTGAGGATGCACCAATTAACACTTGTGCGGCGCGTCACTGTGACAATGCTTTCGCTTAAGCCATTGGCGCGATAGAGGGTGGAAATGATGTCTGGCTCTGCCCGCTGGCTTGCCCGCACGGCTCTTGCAGCAGCGCTATGCGCTGCCCAATCGGGGTTTGCCCAACAGGCAAGCCCAGCAGACGCGCCCCCCCCTTCAGAGGCCGGGCTGGATCCCAATTCCCCGCTTGCAGATATGCCTGACATTGGCGTTGATTGGCCGGACCTCCCCCCCGAAGAGGCAGGCGAGCCCGGTGCGCAGCTTGCCCTGCCTGAGGTGGAGGAACGCCGCTACACCGTGCTTGTGGAAGGTGTGCCGCAAGATCCAGCAAATCAAATTTCTGTCCGCTTTGATGAATTGTCGAGCTTAAAGACCGCAAGCACCAAGCCCGCCAATCTGGCGCAGGTTAACCGCCGTATCCGCGATGATGTGGCTTTGCTTGAGCAATTGTTGCGAACTGATGGCTATTATGATCCGCGCATCACCTCCCGCATCGAGGCCGTGGAAGATCGCTTGCTTGTGACGCTGAACGTGGCCCCTGGCCCGCTCTATCGCTTTGATGAAATTCGTGTGTCTGGCCTCGAAGCAGCAGCTGAGATGCGCTCGCACTTCACGGTCAAACCGTCTGATCCTGTTGATGCAGATGTGGTAACACTGGCGCAGGCCGATTTGCAGGCGAAGCTGCGGGATAATGGCTATCCTTTTGCAAAAGTCGCCGCGCCCGATGTGACGATTGACCATGAGCGGGAACGTGGCACGCTCGACCTTGTGGTCACAACAGGTGGCGAGCGACGCTTTGGGCGCATCATCGCGCGGGGGGATAAAGCGCCTTTTGGCGCAAAGCATATGGGCGTCATGGCCCGCTTCAAGCCGGGCGATGCCTATAATCAGGCTGATGTTGAAGATTTGAAACGGGCAATTGTTGCGACCGGGCTTGTCTCTTCCGTTCTAGCAGACCCAGTTGAGGGCCAAGTGCCGGGCACGGCAGATGTTGTTGTTACAACATCCCCTGCCCCGTTGCGCACAATTGCCGCGGAAATTGGCTATGGCACGGGCGAGGGGGTCCGCGCCGCCGCCAGTTGGACGCATCGCAATTTGATCAGCCCGGAAGGCGCCGTCACTTTTGCAGGCGTCGTGGGCACACGCGAACAATCTTTGGGCAGCAGCTTGCGCATGTCGAATTGGCAACGGCGGGATTGGGTGCTCAACGCGCGCACATCGGCCAGCAACACCCGCCGCGCCGCCTACCAAGCCCGCACTGTCCAATTGGGGGCCAGTTTAGAGCGCCAGACCAATTTGATTTGGCAAAAGAAATGGATCTGGAATGCGGGCTTTGACCTGCTGGCCTCGCAGGAACGTGATATTGTGTCCGGCACCTTTGGGCGCGACACCTATTTCATTGGCGCGCTGCCTACGCAATTGGCCTATGATGGCACGGATGATCTTTTCGATCCCCGGCACGGCTTTCGCCTGAGCGGACGCCTTTCGCCCGAAGGCTCTTTGCGTGGCAGTGCCTCTGGCTATTTGCGCGCGCAAATTGATGCCAGTGCCTATTTGCCGGCCTCTGATGGGATAACGCTGGCCGGACGCGTCCGGCTTGGTTCCATCACGGGCACAGCAACGGACAGCATTGCGCCATCGCGTCGCTATTATGCCGGGGGCGGTGGCTCCATTCGCGGCTATAGCTATCAGGGCATTGGACTTTTGGACCAATATGGCGACCCGGCAGGCGGGCGCAGCCTGACAGAATTTTCGCTCGAGGCGCGCATTCGTTTTGGCGCCTTTGGCGTGGTGCCGTTTTTGGATGGCGGCAATATCTACACCAGCAGCCTTCCCAAATTCAGCAGCTTCCGCTTAGGCACGGGACTTGGCGTGCGCTATTATTCCAGCTTTGGCCCCATCCGCATTGATGTTGGCACGCCCATTAATCGCCGGTCAGGGGAATCGCTGATTGGCGTTTATGTCTCTTTGGGGCAGGCCTTTTAATGCCGCGGCTCCGCCTCATTCTGGGAGCGATTGGCAGCGTGCTACTGCTCATCGCGGCCCTGCTGCTTGCTCTTGATACCCCGGCTGGCCACCGGTTCGTGGCGCGCCAAATAGCAGGCGTTGAGCCGCAAAATGGCCTGCGCATTGAAGTTGAGCGCATTGATGGGTCGCTGTTTGGCAAGGCGGATATCACAGGGCTTAAGCTGCGCGACACGCGCGGCCTTTTCTTTGAAGCACCGCATGTCACGCTCGATTGGCGTCCCGCAGCATGGCTGACCAATCGTCTTGATGTCGAGCAACTTCATGCCGAACGCGCAACGCTTTATCGCGTGCCAAAATTGCGCCCTTCTCGGCCAGGCGCGCCGATTTTACCTGATTTTGATGTCCGCATTGGGCGACTTGGGATTGACCGGCTGGATATTCGACCGGGCGTCAATGGCCGCCCCGCAACGGGGAAATTGGCCGGGCGCCTGACGCTTCATGCGGGGCGGGCGCTGGTGGATATCAATGCCCAAGCCAGCCAGGGGGACCGGCTAAGCCTAAACCTCAATGCCGTGCCAGAGGCCAACCAACTTGATGTTGGCATGGTGTTGGACACGCCACAAAATGGCGTGATTGGCAAATTATTCGGCACGCGGGCACCGCTGTCCCTCCGGCTTGATGGCGCTGGGGATTGGCAGCTTTGGACGGGCAAGCTGACCGCCCAAATGGCCGGCAAAGAGGCCGCTCTCCTCAATCTGCGGGCGCAGGCGGGTCGCTATGCCCTAGATGGCCGGGTCATGGCATCCGCCCTGCCCAAAGGGCGGCTGCAAGCACTGGCGGCCCCTTATGCACGCCTCAGCGGGACAGCCCAACTGGCCAAGCGCCGGTTGAACGGCACGCTCAGCATCGCTGCACCAGCGCTGCGCCTAGCAGCGCGGGGCGGCATCAATTTGGCCAATAGCGGGTTTGACGATGTGCTGATTGCAGGTGAATTGGCCCGGCCACAGGCTTTAGGCCCCACCATAGCTGGCCGCCCGGTTGCGCTTAAACTCTTGCTGGATGGCAGCTTTCGCCACGCAAGCTTTGATTATCTGTTGACGGCGGCGGAGCTGCGTTTTGGCGCCACGGGGTTGGAAAATCTGCGTGCCAGCGGCCAAGGCCGCTTGTCCCGCGCGCCCGTGCGCGTGCCCATCCGCCTATCGGCCCAGCGCATTACGGGCGTGGGCAATGTGGCAGGCGGCATTTTGGCCAATATCTCCATCAACGGCACGCTTCTGGCAACGTCCACCACGCTGATTGGCGATGGCTTGGCCCTCACCTCTGATAAGCTTGGCGGAAAGATTGCGCTGTTCGTCGATCTGCGCACGGGGCGCTATGATGTTGGGTTAGCAGGACAGTTATCGCGCTTTTTGATCCCCGGCATTGGCGTAGTGGATGTGCGAAGCACATTGGATGTAGTGCCCGGCCCCAATGGACGGGGGACCCGCATCTTGGGTCGCGGAGAGGCTTGGGTTCGTCGCTTTGACAATGCGTTTTTTGCAGGGCTGGCAGGCGGCCTGCCGAAGTTAGAAACGGGGCTTGAGCGCACACCCGATGGTGTTTTGCGCTTCACCAATATGCGCCTGACGGCACCTCAATTGTCGCTCACGCTCAATGGTGTCCGCCTGCGGGATGGGCGGTTTCAATTGACAGGATCGGGCCTGCACCAAGCCTATGGCCCAGTTCAACTTGGGCTAGATGGGCCGATCAGCCGGCCACAGATTAGCCTTGCCTTGGCGCGGCCCAATGCGGCGCTGGGCCTTGCCGCTGTGCGGCTAACTTTAAACCCCAATGACCAAGGCTATACATGGCAAGCCAATGGGGGATCCCGGCTTGGGCGCTTTACGGGCGCGGGGGACATATTGTTACCCCCCGGGGGGCGCTCTGCCATTCGCGTTGCGCGGCTAGATGTGGGGGGCGTTAGCGGCAGTGGGGTTTTGCTGCCAAGCCCTGGCGGGTTAAATGGCACGCTGGCGCTGGCCGGCACAGCCCAAGGCCGTTTGGTTCTGGATA
>JBEDNE010000035.1:0-4712 GCA_041170745.1 Pseudomonadota bacterium | reverse complement strand
CGCGGTTTGACTATCTGGACTTAAATTCTGAGGCGCTTCAATCGGCGCGTCTCAACAACTTCAGCACCGGTGTCACGAGCCCTGCAACAGACTCAGTGCGGCTGGCCCGTGGCGGTAAGCAAACAGGGGTCATTCTTGGGCTAAACTGGTATCCCATGGATTATGCCCGGATCATGCTGAACTATATTCACATTAATGTGGATGGCGGGCCTTTGGCCGCAGCGGTAAACCCAACTAGCAGTCTGCCAGTGAACCAGCGGAGCTATAAGACGAATGGCTTTGCCATCCGGACGCAGCTGGACTTCTAACTAAGGTAGAAAAACCGTCAGCCTCTGACGGGCAGTTCGCGCGGTCGAAAATCATCATCAAGGGCCACAAAGGTGAATACGCCTGTGGTCACTTTGACGTGTTCTTCGCCGCGCTTCCTCTCTGCAATCACGTCAAGCCGGATTGCAAGCGACGTGCGGCCGCGCCTTTCCACTTTGGCGTAAATGGAAATCAGATCCCCCAATAGGATGGGCGCGATGAACTGCATCGCTTCAATTGCGACCGTTGCGCAGCGCCCTTCTGCAATGCGGCCCGCGGCAATGCCGCCCGCGCGATCCATCATTGCCAGCACCCAGCCGCCGAAAATATGGCCATTCATGTTAATATCTGCTGGTTCAGGCAGAACCCTAAGGACCGGGCTCAAAATATCGTCGCTCATTCTTCTTCAGTTTCTAACGGATCGTGGATCGAATCATCGTGACCTGAGCCGGATGATAGAAAGACGAGACCCATCAAGGCTGACGCCAGCAAAACCGAAGCAAAAACGCCGGCGGCTGTGGCGATCATCATATGGATCGGGATGTCCCCGATGAGTTGGCGCAGAAAAACCAGGCAGCCAATCGTCGTACTCAGCGATGCCAGAACCATCCACGCCATTAAGCGACGATAGCGCCGCCATGCGAAGGCTGCGTAATTAGGATCATCAAGCGAAGATTTGGTCGGTTCCATGACTTTCATTTGGGCCGGAATCGTGGGACCATCAACCCATGCGGTAAAAAAGACTCGATGAACCGCATCGGAGAGGAGGCCTTTTATGACGATAAGGGCAATCCTGCGGGGAAAATCGCAGGACATCATCTCGATTGCTGCGGATGTTTTTGTCGCAGACGCAGTCGCCTTGCTGGCAGAAAAGCGAATCGGGGCACTGCCCGTGATCGATGGCGGTAAAGTTGTCGGGATATTCTCAGAGCGTGACGTCATTTACTGCCTTGCGAGCGGCGGCGCGGACGCAATTGGCAGGTCTGTGCGCGACGTTATGACAGCGCCGGCTGTGACGGTGGATCAGGACTTGCCAGTACTCTCAGCTTTGTCGCTGATGACACGTCGCCGCATTCGTCATCTGCCTGTGGTCGAAAACGGGGCATTGATTGGGTTCGTGTCCATTGGGGATTTGGTGAAATACCGGATCGAACGCATTGAATCAGAGGCGTCGGCTTTGCGCGATTATATTGGCAGCTAAAGCTGGCGTTAGATGCCCGTGCGTTCAAACGCCGCGCGAAGAGCCGGGTCTGGGATCAAGGCGCGGTGACTGGGGGGGGCATGGAGGCAATTCTGGGTCGAGATGCCCAGAGCCTGAAGACGATGGCTGAGCTTGTTTCAAAGCTTATCTGAGGTCAGGCGGTTTGCGCTCTGCCGCCGAGTGAACACGCTGGCAGATGCCAGCCGCAATTCGACCCAAAGGGGATGTCGTGTCATGGCCATAGCCGCCAGCCAACTTGCACCTCCGGCCAAGATGCTAAGGCTCAGCGCTTCAGGCGCCAGATGCGACAAAGGCACCCCGAGCCAAGTTGCACAGATAAAGGGCGTAAGCGCAGCCCCCGTCACGCAGCAGCTTTTGGCATAGATAAGGGCCAAGGCGCGGGGGCTAAATCCGACAATTGACCGCATGAACGGATAATATAGCGTGAGCCAGCACAGCGCATAAACGATGCGAGAAGCGGCTGCGCCGTCCACCCCCCAGGTGCAACCAAGTGCCAGCAGGCTGATGGAGAGAGCCGTATCGATAACATTGCGCGCGAGTAGGGGGCGCATTTTACCAACTAGGATTGGCAGCTCGATGGCCAAAGGGACGGCAATGATAAGCATCTGTGACACAGCAATAAGCTGCAGCGCAGGAGCAACGGGCGCCCATGTTGGCCCAAATATCAGACGCACAAGCGCGTCGCTGGACAAGGCCAGCCCTGCCATGCCAGGCCAGATGAGCCCGCTATAGGCGGCGCACACTCTTAGATACGCGGGCGCGAATGGTTTTCCATCGCGGTTGAGTTGCGCAAAGGCTGGAAACAATACCGCGCCCATTGGCCCGATCATCAAAGTGCGGCTTTGGTCAGCAAGGCTTGCGGCGCGGCTATAATAGCCGACAGGGGCCAGCCCCAAAAGCTTTCCGATGATCAAATCTGCTGTCCTTGTGCCAAGGGCGCCACTTAACGAAAGAAGCGCATTGGCACTGCCGAAGCGGACGATTGGGCCAAGGCGTGCAAAGGCACTAAAGCGGATCGCCGGGGAAAGATATTGCGACAGGCCAGCGCGAACGAGGGCCGCAGCGAGCAGCGCGTAACCAAGGGCAGCTGTCGATAGCCCCGCCGCGGCCAGCGACAAAGCGGCGATTGTCTGCGCAAGTGTTGCGCCCAGTTGGATTAAGCCGAGGCGATAAAAGGCCATGGCGCGGGCCAGAATGGCTGTTGGCACGATGCTAAATGCCGAAATGAAACAACTCGCCGCGGCCAGCCACATCACAGGTGCTAGCTGCGTGGCTTTATATAAGGTCGCCATAGGCCAAGACAGCGCCACAAGAATAAGGGCAATGACACTGCCGAGGGCCACTGCAAGTGTCGTGCAGCGAGCAAGCGTCGCCGGGCTCAGGCTAGGCAGGCTTGCAATATAGCGTGTCAGTCCAAAGTCTTGAAAGATGGTCAGCATCAGCGTCGCTGCCATGGCAATCGAAAAGAGCCCTGTTTCTGCCGGCGTCAAAAAATAGCGCGCCAGAACCGCAGCGGACATGAATTGGAGCGCCGTGCCGATATATTGCAGCGCGGTCGACCAAATCGCGCCTTGGTGGACGCTGATCGGTTTTTTGGGCGGGATGATCGGCGTGCGGTCAACGGTCATCGGCGAAACGCACGACCTGAAAGGAGCATTGCGAGCCGGAGCGCCGCGCGCCAATGGCCTGCCAGGATAAGCCGGGCGGTTGCCTTCCACAGCGGCACCCACGCGACGGCGCGCGTCTCGGCAAGATGTGCGGCAATTAGCTTTAAGTCGGACGCGGCCAAGCTGGCTGTCGCATAGAGGATCTGTGGCACAATTTCTGCCCGGATCGCTTGGGCAAAATTTGGCGCGTTTAGTTGCTGGCCAATGGCGTCTAAGGGCGGCAGCGGCAGTGCGCCATCAATGGGATCATCCTGTCCCGCTGCGATTAACCTGTGCACATGGCCGGCAATTGCGGCGTTTGTTGCCTGCTCAATGCGATGTTTTTGGCTGATTTGGTTCGGGGTGAGGCGATAATCGATCAAAGGCATGGGAAGGTTGGCCAGTCGACCTACGCGCAACAAACGCCACCATAGGTCGAGATCCTCACAATGTTGGAACGCCGCCCGATAGCCGCCGACCCGCTGCACGGCATCGGTCCGCATCATCACGCTGCTGTGCAGAAGGGCTGGTTTATTCGCCCCCAACGCAAGGCGGATATGATCATGGTGGCTGGGCGGAGATGTTGTCCGGCCTGTCGGGCGACCTGCTGCATCTATGAGTCGCGCCCAAGAGCCAAGCGCAACAATGTCGGGCGCGCCCTTCATGGCTTGCACTTGCAGGCTCAATCTATTGGGCGCGGCAATGTCGTCCCCATCCATGCGCGCGAGCAAATCGCTCTGCGCCGACTCAATCAGAAGGTTCAGTGAGGCGACGACGCCTCGATTCGGTTGGTGAATGACTCTTAGTCGCGTGTCCTCAGCTGCATGACGATGGATGATATTGGCGGTGCCGTCAGTCGAGCCATCATCAAGAATCAGAAACTCGAAATCGCGGAATGTTTGATTGCGGATGCTCCAAATCGCCGATTCGAGATGGTCCTGCGCATTAAAAACACACATTATGACCGACATCAGAGGACGTTGGCCGGGCATTCTCGACTCAGAAGGCGCTGATTCGGCGGGTGTCTGGCCCCCATGGTCTCGTGATTCTCGGGTCCCCCACAAAACACATCTCCCACAAAATGTCGGGAACGTTGCGCTGCGGTTCCGCAGACAGTCTGTCGTCCCCTAGCGCGCAGGGGGATAAGAAAGGCTTACTGGGGCCGGGTTTTCTCTGAGAAGTCCGGTAAGTTCATCATCTTCAACCATGACGGGACTGCCGGGAGCGAAAACTGAGCTTTGAAAAAAAATTGAAATAAAATTGCAGAAGGGTGTTGACGGGTCAGGGAGTCGGACGTAGATGAGCCCTCGTCGCGGCGATGACCGGTTCCGGTTCTTCTGCCGCTTCCGCAACAGACTAGACAACGGGGACCCCCCGCTCAAGTGGGGAGGGACAGGTTGTCGGGCCTTTTGCGCTATTTGACATTGTTGATTTAGATGAAGGGACATGTGGGCGGCGGCCCCGGGTCTGGCAGCTTCAAGGTGTCAGTAGCTCGGGTAACCAAATTATGCCGTTCCATGGCTTTAAGGGTTCGCCCT
>JBEDNE010000034.1:0-4800 GCA_041170745.1 Pseudomonadota bacterium | reverse complement strand
AGGATATTCTGATCCGTCTTGGTGGCGCGCAATTTGGCGACCCATTTGGCAGGCTCCCAATAGGTCACCCGCGGATCATTAAGGCCGGCCGTGACAAATAGCGGGGGATAGGCCTGGGCTGTCACATTATCATAAGGGCTATAGCTGCGGATCAGCTCAAAGGCGGCCTTATCCTCAATTGGGTTGCCCCATTCGGGCCACTCACCCGGCGTCAGCGGCAGACTTTCATCGAGCATTGTGTTCAGCACATCCACAAAAGGAACATGTGCGGCAACGGCGCCCCAAAGCTCTGGGCTGGAGTTCACAACTGCCCCCATTAACTCGCCACCAGCAGATCCGCCTGCCGCCACCACGCGGCCCGGCTTGGCAAAGCCTGCGTCGATCAGGCCTTTGGCGACATCAACAAAGTCGTTAAAGGTGTTGGTCCGCTTGGTCAGTTTGCCATCTAAATGCCATTGCTGGCCCAGATCATCGCCGCCGCGAATATGCGCAATGGCATAGGCAAAGCCGCGATCCAACAGCGACAGGCGCAATGTCGAAAAGCTGGGCGGCATGGCATAGCCATAAGCGCCATAGGCATAGAGATAGAGCGGGCCATTACCGTCCTTCTTAAAGCCTTTGCGATACACAATAGACACAGGAACTTTTGTGCCATCACGCGCCGTGATGTCCATCCGCTCCGTCTCATATTGGCTGGCATCATAGCCGCTTGGGATGTCCTGAATTTTAAGCGTGGTCAGCCCGCCTGTTGCAACGTCATACTCCATCACTGTGTCTGGGGTGACCATGGATTCATAGGCAAGACGCAGCGTCTTGATCTGATATTCGGGGTTTTCATCCAAGCTTGCCGTATAGCTGGCTTCGGGGAATTTGATCCTTTTGGGTGTGCCGCCGGCATAGCGGTGCAGCTCAATTTGATCCAAGCCATTGTCCCGGCCTTCGACAATGAAAAAATCGGCAAAGGTGGTGACGGCGGTCATGTAGAAACTGGCGCTGGGGGCGATGCGCTCGGTCCATTCGCCCGGCTTGCTGATCGGGGCTGTGACCAGCCGGAATTGCGGGCTGACATCATTGGTATGGATGAAGAGCGTATCGCCATGATCTTCCACATCATATTCCACGCCTTTTTGGCGCGGGCGGATGAGCAGCGGCGTGGCAAAAATATTGTCTGACGGCAGCAAGCGAATTTCGCTGGTTTCATGATTGCCGGTCGCCACCATGATCCATTTGCGGCTCTGCGTCATGCCAACGCCTGCTTGGAAGGTCTGATCAGGCTCTTCATACAGCAGCTTATCTGTCGCCGGATCTGTGCCCAATTGATGGACCATGATCCGATCAATCCGCCAATTCTCATTGACCAAGGCATAAACCAGATATTTGCCATCCGTCGTAAAAACAAAATCGCCCAGCGTATTGGGAATTTCACCCGGCAGTTCCTGCCCCGTTTTCAAATCCCGAAAACGAATGGTGAAGCGTTCCGACCCGTTGGTGTCTGTGGCATAGGCCAAGATGCGATCGTCTTCGGTCAGGGCAATGCTGCCCAAGCGGAAATACTCCTTCCCCTTGGCGAGCTCTGCCTCATCAAGCATCACTTCATCGCTGCCGCCTGCCACAGGACGGCGCATCCATTGTTTATACTGCGCGCCTTTCTCAAAGCGCCGCCAATAGAGATAATCGCCATCTTTTTGCGGAACCGACGTATCATCCTCTTTCAACCGGCCTTTCATTTCCTGAAAAATGGTTTCGACCAATGGCTGATAGGGCTTCATATGATGCTCAAAATACGCATTCTCTGCCTTGAGATAGGCGAGCACCTCTGCATCATCGACCTGCGGATAGCTGGCATCGCGCAACCACGCATACGGGTCTTCAACACGATAGCCATGATGCTCAAAGCTATGCGGCTTGCGGGCAGCGATGGGGGGCGATGCGGCTTGAGAGGTCATAGGAACTTTCTTTACGGATACAGGACTGGCCACTGCCAGCGCGGCGGGCAGCAAGGCGGCAAGAAAAGAGAGAAGGACAATCTGCTTCATCGCACGGACAATGCCATGGCGCAGAGCATTGCCAAGCAAAAAATCGCCGAGCAGATTTAGTTTGCGCCAGATTTGGCGCGGGCCTCGGCAATCGCAGCCTTCAGCCCTTCATAGCCAATTGCGCCGACCAGCACCTTATCGCCAACCACCCATGCCGGTGTGCCTGACAAATCAAGCTGACGCTGGAGGTTCAAATTGCGCGCCAATTCACGCTCCACATCCGGCGCGCGAAGCGCCTTGGCGTCTAACCCCAGCCGCTTGCGTGTGGCCTCCACCACCTCGGGCGTGGGTCGGCCTGCGGCATAAAGCGGCTTGTGCATCGCCCGGAATTTGCCCGCCAGTGCCGCTGCGACGGACAGGCGTGCAGCCTCAAGGCTATCTTCGCCCAGAACAGGCATATCGCGATACACGACCTTCAGTTTTTTATCCTCGGCCAGCAGCCGATCAATATCGCGCAGCGAGGCACGGCAATAGCCACAGGCATAATCATAAAATTCAACCAGCGTGACATCGGCGTCGGCCGCACCTTCCCACGCATCGCCAATGGGGGTTTCAATGGCTGCCCGATTGGCGGCAACCACCTTGCCCAATTCCTTGGCGCGCAGATTTTCCATGGCCTCGGGCAAAATCTCGGGGTTGGCGAGAATATAGTCGCGCACAATTTTCTCAATTGCCGCGCGGTCTGACAGTTGAACACTGCCCGTTGCTGACAGCACCAAGGCCGACCCGATTGCGCCTACCAAAGCCGCCGTTGCCGCAATAGCCATAGTCTTTTTTCCTTCAGTCACCTGCGACGACCCCTGCTGTTTTCGAGCGCACTGCGAGAGGCCATGGCAATATCTTGCGCGCGAATCCAGTCTGGCGTGCCCTGGGGAATACCCGTCATGGCAGCCTGCGCACTGGGCAGCGCCAATTGCGGGCGGCCCATCAGGCTATAGCGTTCGGCCGTTGCCAATTGCGCGCGCGGCAAATCTCCCTGACGTTCATAGACAACGCCCAATTGATACCATGCAAAGGGGTTTTCATTATCCCGCCCAACGGAGGCTTTCAGAACACGAGCGGCCTCGGCCAAATTGGCCTTGTCATCAGTGGCGACAAGCGCATGACCAAAAAGTGCCGCAATCAGCGGTTGCGACAAGGTGCGATTATTGGCTTCACGCAAAATGGGCAGCGCGTCTTTAGGGCGGCCAGATTCCAGCAGAATTTGGCCCTTTAGCTCCAGAAAATACGGATCATTGGGCACCATCTGCAACAAAGCATCGGCCTCTTCCAACGCCTTTTCAGGATAGGCGCTGCGATGCCAGGCATAGGCCCGCGCATAACGCGCAGGAATAGACGCGTCTGACACGGGGTAGGTTTTCAAAGTTTGTGACGGGTCAGACACAAAGCCCATTAGCTTCGCCTTCACGCGCTGAAACCGGGCTTCAAGTGCGGGATCGGTTGGCCGGTCCCAGGCTGGGTCTTGTTCAACCACATGCTGCAAATTTGCCACGCGTTCCCCTGTTAAGGGGTGCGTGCGGCCATAGCTGTCGTCTTGCGGAATAGCGTATCGAAATTCGACATTTTGCAGCGTCTTGAAAAAGCTGATCAGCCCTTTGCCGCTCACCCCGGCTTTGGCAAGATAGCTGGCGCCTGCCGCATCGGCGGATGCTTCTTGGGTGCGCGAAAAGGCCAAAAACTTGCCCATGGCGGCCTGTTGACCGGCGGCCATAATGCCCGCCCCTGCATCTCCCGCGCCTGCGGCAATTGCCACAACCCCGAGGGCCAGGCTCAACAGCGAAATGCCCGTCGCGGCTTTGGCGCCTTCGTTAATGCGAATGACATGGCCGCCAACCACATGGCCCAATTCATGCGCAATCACGCCTTGAACCTCATTGGCATTTTTAGCCGCGGTAATCAGGCCAGAATGTATATAGACAATCTGCCCACCCGCAACAAAAGCGTTAATTTCAGGATCGTTGATCAGGACGATCTGGACATGGCGGGGCTCTAAACCAGCCGCCTGAATAATATCGACCGAGAGGTCCGCCAAAAAGGCCTCGGTCTCAGCATCGCGCAAAATGGATTGCGCCATCACTGGCTGGACGCTGATCAGCAGCGCCATGAAAAACAGGAAACACCGGGTCAGGAAAGACGGGCTGGGCATGATTTGCTTATCCCTGATCTTTCCTGAACCCGTGCTGACATAATGCTGGTTAGGCACCATCCCCAAAAGTCCGCTGCCACCAGCCACGGCGAGGCTCGCCAGCGGTTTCGGTGCCTGCATCTGGCGCAGGTGCATCCTGTGCCTTGGCTTTGCGCGCCCGCGGCTTTTTGGCAGGCTCCGCTGCGGCTTCGGCAACAGGTGCGGCCTCAACCACTTCTGGCTTTGCAGCTTTTGTTGCCTTTGTTGCCTTGACTGGCTTTGCCGCCTTGGCGGGCTTTTCAGCGGCCGCCACAGGCTTTTTCGCCCGACTGCGCTTAGGCTTTTCAGCACCGTCCTCCGCCGCTGGGGCATCGGCACTGCTGGGGGCGACCGGGGCTGCCACATCATCTGCACTATCGGCCTTTTTGCGGCGGGTGCGCTTGGGCTTTTCAGCCGCAGGGGCCTCGTCCACCACTGCCGGCTCTGCCACCACCGTCTCAGCGGCTTTGGCGCGGGCCGGGCGACGACGCGTCTTGGGCGCAGCCTCTGCCATTTGGGCCTCCGCCTCTACCGGCGCAGGTGCATCCCCTTGCGGCGCGGCCTCGCCGTCCATCGGCGTTGCCGCTTGATCCTCATGCC
>JBEDNE010000033.1:0-22172 GCA_041170745.1 Pseudomonadota bacterium | reverse complement strand
GGCCAAATCAATGGCGGAAAATTCGATATGCGCAAACGCGTGCAGCATCGCGATCCGCCCGGCAGTGGAGCCAGCCCGGCGGCGGGCCGGCATGTGCGTGGGCGGCAACAATTCAGGACGTGCAGGCCGGGCCGGGCGATCGGGCATCCCAACATCAAAATCATGACGCAATTGGCCCAGCCGCCAATCACGCGCCACTTTGCGCGCGCGCATCACTTTGTCGCGCGGCTGGCTGGCTTCAAGGACGGACCGAATGGCTTTAGCAATGCTTGTCATGACCAAAAATGGGCTGCTTGGATCAGATAGACCAGGCCAATGGCGGTGACGATCCACGCCGTCCAGCGCTTAAAATTCACATCGCTCATCCGATTGAGCACCCAGCCGCCCGCTGCTGTTCCAACCATCGACAGGGGAATGGCCAGCGCGAATACCCATAATGGCGGCAAGGTTGCTGTCTGCCCCGCACCAAGCAGGGGTGCACCATAGACAAGAATTTTAGCCAAATGGCTAAAGACCTGCGTTGCGGCCTTAGTTGCCACAATTTGATGGCGGCTGAGTTTGGTGCGCACAAAAAACACATCGAGCAATGGGCCTGCCACGCCCGCTGTCAGGTTAAGGCTTGTGACCAAAAATCCCGAAATCAGCGCATGGAGCGGTTTGGCGGCATCCAAACGCACCCGATTTTTCGGCAGCCAAACCAGCAGGGGGACGAGCCCCAAGAGCAGAAAGACCAGCGGTTGCGAGGGTGTAAAGGCAATGACGCTTAAAAGCCCAGCTGCCAGCGCTGCGGCCAAAATATAAGACCGCAAAATCCGCCAGCTAATATGCTGGCGGTGCAAGATGGCGCGCCAGCCATTGGCCACCAATTGCAACACGCCATGTGTCACAAAGGCAGCGGACACTGGCAAAACCAGCGCCAGTGCCCCCATCAGCACCAGCCCACCTGCCATGCCAAATACGCCCGAAAGCGCGGCTGTCAGGACGGCAGAGGCGATGATGAAGGCCGCTGTCGTACCCGGCATTAGAGCGCCTGTGCTGCCTCCAGCACGGCTTGGGCGTGCCCCGGCACCTTCACCTTACGCCAGATTTTGGCAATTTTGCCTTGCGCATCAATCAGGAAGGTGGATCGCTCAATCCCCATATAGCTGCGGCCATACATGGATTTTTCAACCCATGTGCCAAAGGCTTCACACACCCCGCCCTCAGCATCGCTGCCCAAATCAACTTTCAAATCATATTTGGTTTGAAAGTTGGCGTGGCTCGCCAGACTGTCTTTGGAAATACCAATGATATGCGCACCTGCAGCAGCGAAATCTGCGGCGAGAGCTGAAAATTCTTGCGCTTCTTTGGTGCAGCCTGATGTATCATCTTTGGGATAGAAATAGACGATCAGCTTGCGCCCGGCATAGTCTTTGACGGACGCTTGGCCAGTGGCTGTTGCAAAGCGCACATCAGGTGCGCTGTCGCCTTCGTTTAGCATGATGTTAGTCCCCAGTGGTTGAAACACGCCCCCACTCTCGCGCCACGCTTTGCCGTGTTCGGTCCAGCTCTGCAAGCAGGCTGTCCCAATCGGGCAGGCCACAGGCGCGCGCAATGACGGGCCGTGTTGTTGCGGGGGGCTCTTCCAAATTCGGGGCCATGAGCCGCACGGCGACCAGCATCCGCGTCAACAGCGCATGGGCTGCGGGCATTTGGGCATCGAGCAGGCCTTTGTCCGCCAGCGCCGCAATGGCCTCTGATAAAAAGGGCGTTAGTCCCTGCGCTTCGCGCAATTGGGTGACGTGCGTCAAAAATTCTAAGTCCACCAGCCCGCCTTGGGCCAGTTTGACATCCAACGGGCCCTTTGGCGGCTTATGCGCAGCCATATCTGCCCGCATCTTTGCGGCATCCGCGGTCAGGGTGGCGGCATTGCGCGGGCGGCAGAGAACCTGATCGATAATCGCCTGCGTTTCGGCACGCGCCGCGGCAGACCCATAAACAGGCCGCGCGCGGGTCAGCGCCATATGCTCCCATGTCCACGCATCTTCGGCCTGATAGCGGGCAAAAGCGTCAAGCGAGACGGCCAAAGGCCCATCGCTGCCCGAAGGGCGTAGCCGTGTATCCACATCATAAAGCGGGCCTGCAGATGTCGGCACAGATAGGCCATTGGTCACGCGCTGGCTGAGGCGGTTGAAATAATGCACAGCCCCCAAGGGCTTTGCCCCATCAGACTCGCCTGAAAAATCGCCCGTGAACAGGTAGATCAGGTCAAGGTCAGAGGCATGGGTCAGCTCTGCTCCGCCCATCCGGCCCAAGGCCAGAATCACCAATTCTCCTCCCGGCACCTTGCCATGCGCGCGCTCATATTCGGCAATAGTGGCATCGGTGACCACCAAGATGGCGGCCTCAGCAATACGGGCATAGCCTGCCGCAACGTCCAGCGGGTCGCGTGCGCCACTCACCAACTGGACGCCAAGGGCAAAGCGCATTTCCCCCACCACCCGCCTGACATGGTCGAGCTGGTCTTCCAGCGTTTCCCCGCCGCGCAACTGGGCTGCAATGTCCGCGACACTGCCCGGCGGATCAAAGGCAGAGGCATCAATCAGCCGGTCCAACATGGCGGGCCGCTGGCCTAATTGTTCGGCCAATGTCGGCGCATGGCAGAGAATATCCGCCAGCATCGCCAGCAAGCCGGGGCGGGCCTCAAGCAGGCGGAATAAGTTGATGGCGCTGGGCAGCCGTTCCACAATTGTCGAAAACTGGTTGATCGCCATCAGGGGGTCAGGCGCATGGCCCAGCCCCTCAATGAGCTTGGGCAAGACAGATTCCAACGCCTCGCGCGCCGCGGGGGTGCGCACGGCGCGCACTGTGCCAGACCGCCAATGCTGGATGCGCTGGCGTGCTGGGCCGGGGTCGGCAAAGCCTGCCGCCCGCAAGGCAAGATCCAGCCCTTCTTCCTGTTGTGGAAGCGAGGATTGGGCGGGACCATCCAGCCCATCATAAAGCTGGCTGACAGCCGCAATATGCGGCGCGAGAAGGTCAAGCAAAGCTGCGCCATCGCCCACGCCATCCAGCGCGGCAACGGTGCTCAGCGGCTCGCTCTGCCGGGGCAGGCTGTGGGTTTGCTGGTCATCCACCATCTGCAAGCGATGTTCGATGCGGCGATAGAGCCGATAGGCATCGGCCAAAATTATGGCGTCCTCCCGTGCAATATGACCAGCCTCGGCCAAGGCGTGCAAGGCGGGCATGGTGGCGGCAATCCGCAAGTCGGGATCTCGCCCGCCATGAATAAGCTGATGGATCTGGGCAAAAAATTCACATTCCCGAATGCCGCCGCGGCCGCGCTTTAAATCAAAGCCGGGGCCAAAGGCCTGGCCTTGGGCATAATGATCCCGAATGCGATGCGAGATGGATCGGATTTCACGGATTGCGCCAAAATCAAGCCCGCGCCGCCAGACAAAGGGGCGCAGCGCCTGCGTAAAATATTGACCAAGGCTGGCATCTCCCGCACAGGCGCGGGCGCGGATAAAGGCGGCGCGTTCCCACGCCAGGGCCTGCGATTCATAATAGCCAATGGCCGCTTCAACTGGCATCACAATGGGTGTGACTTCAGGCGTCGGCCGCAATCGCAAATCAATGCGAAAGACATAGCCATGCTCGGTCCGGGCTTGCATTAATTCTACCACGCGGCGGCCAATGCGCACGGCAGCCTCCACCGGCTCATCGCGCTCACGGCACGGCAGTGCCCGCGGTTCAAAAATCAAAATCGGGTCAATATCAGAGGAATAATTGAGTTCACGGCTGCCATGTTTGCCCAGTGCAATGGCGGCCAAACCAATAGGGTCTGCCCCGGGCCGATATTCGGTAATGGCCGCTTTAATCGCGCGGTCCAACGCCAGATCCGCAAAGTCGGACAACAGGCCAGTTACGGTTTCCAAATCAAGCAGCCCGGCAAGGTCGCCAATGGCCATGGCCAGCGCCAGCGCGCCTTTGGCGTGCCGCAGCGCCACGCCAATTGGCGCATCGGCATCAACGGCTTGACTATGGCAGGCCAGTGCCGCCGCCAAATCGCCACTGGCCAAAAAATCGCGCACATCCGGGTGGCGCTGCATCAACAGGCGGAGATGTGGGGCATGGCGATCGGCCCGGTCGAGCGCGTCGTTCAGCTTGGCGACAGACATAATCGGCATTCTACTGATTGGGAGCCAACAGGGAAGACGTAAGGAGACGCCGTATGAAACGCAGCTTCATGGTGCTGATGTTGGCCAGCTTCAGCTTGCTGGTCACGGCCTGCAACACTGTAAAGGGCCTTGGCCGCGATATTGAATCCGTTGGCGAGGCGGGCGGCAAAGCAATTGGCTAGGTGCCCGCGCTGTCCGTCGCGGGATCATTGCTCGGTGCAGATTTTTGGCCTGTCAGCCGGATGGCAATAATGGCCAGTTCGTAGAGCAGATACATGGGCACCAGCAGCAGGATTTGCGACAAAATATCAGGCGGCGTCAGCACCGCGGACACCGCAGCAATGCCGACCACGGCATAGCGTCGGCCCGCTTTTAATTGGGCCAGCGTGACAATGCCTGCACGTTCCAGCAGCATCAGCAGCACGGGCAATAAAAAGGCGACGCCAAAGCCAAAAAGAAACTTCATGACAAAGCCCAGATAATTGCCAACGCCCGGCAGCGCTTCTTGCTGAATGCCGCCCACATCGCCCGAAAACCCCAGTAAAAACTGAAGCGCAACGGGCATCGCGACATAATAGGCCATGGCCGCACCTGCTGTGAACAGCACGGGTGTCATGAGCAGAAATGGCAGAAAGGCTTTCTTTTCATTCGCATAAAGGCCGGGGGCAACAAAGCGCCAAATCTGCGTGGCAATCACGGGAAAGGCCAGCATCATCGCTGAGAAAAAGGCGACTTTAATCTCAACAAAAAAGGCTTCGAAAATATCTGTATAGATGATCTTGCCTTGCCCGGCCTTCAGCAGCGGCTGGGCCAGAAAGGCAAAAATATCGCGCGCAAAATACAAGCAGATGAAAAAGCCAATCGCCAGCGCCACCACGCTCCACAACAAGCGGCGGCGCAGCTCAATCAAATGATCAAGCAGCGGCATTTTGGTGTCATCAATATCTTGGATCACAGCAGCTTGCCCTGTGCATCATCTGCTGGTGGTGGGGTTTGGGCAGGTGCCGCAGGCCCAGGGTCTGCCGCAGGCCCAGGGTCCGCCTCTGGCGTTGCGGCAGAGGCAAGCGGCGTTGGCGCCATGGGGGGTGTGATGGCCGGGTGTTCGCGCATAATCCGCTCATTCTCGGCACGCCACTTTGCTTCCATCTCGCGCAATTCAGACTCGCGGACCATTTCGTCAAACCCAGCGCGGAATTGGCGGGCAACGCCGCGGGCTTTGCCCACCCATTTGCCCACTGCGCGCATCACGCGCGGCAAATCCTTCGGCCCAATCACGACCAGCGCGATTACAGCCACCAACAAAAATTCGCTGGGTGCAACGTCAAACATCGGGGCTGGGGTTAGCCCTGCTTATCCGTGTGCTTTTCAGCCTCAATCGTGGTTTGCGATGTGGGGGCCTCAATGCGCGGGGCAGGCTTGGCCTCTTCATCTTCGGCCATGCCTTTTTTAAAGCTCTTAATGCCCTTGGCGACATCGCCCATCATGTCCGAAAAGCGGCCCTTGCCGAACAGGAGCATGACGAGAAGGCCGACAACCAGCCAATGCCAAATGCTAAAACTACCCATAACATCTCCTCTGGAGGACCAACGCCCTAGCCAAGCAAGCGCCTGACGGACAGACTCAATTTAAGCGTCATCCTCATCGCTTTCTAGGTCTGGGACGTCGCTATCGCCATCTATTTCGGCGCGCGCTTCAAAATCCATCGATTCAAAGGCCAAGTCCACAGGGTCTAAAAGTCCGGCGGCGCGCAGATCATCAATGCCTGGCAAGTCGCGGCGGCTGGCAAGGCCAAAATGCGCCAAAAAGGCTGGCGTCGTGGCAAAAATGAGCGGGCGGCCCGGGGTTTCACGTCGCCCGGCGGGGCGCACCCAGCCTGCCTCCATCAGCACATCCAGCGTGCCCTTGGAAATCTGGACGCCACGAATCGCTTCAATTTCGGCGCGGCTTACGGGCTCATGATAGGCAATAATGGCCAGCGTCTCGATAGCGGCCCGGCTCAGCTTGCGGTTTTCCTCGCGCTCGCGCCGCAAAATATGCGCCAAATCTCCCGCGGTTTGGAAGTGCCATTTGCCGCCACGTTCCACCAGCTGAATGCCGCGCGGGGCATACAGCTCTTGCAGCGCCTTTAACGCGCCTTTGATATCAATATCTTCGCCCACATAGGCCGCAATGTCCTGCACCGAAAGCGGCTCGACTGCCGCAAACAGCGTCGCTTCCACCGCACGGCTGGCATCGGCTGCGGGGTCGAGATCGGGCGTCACATCTTCAGTCATGCGGCACGCACATAGAGCGGGGCAAAGGCATCGTCTTGTTTCAGCGCAATCTTACCCTGCCGAGCAAGCTCTAATGTTGCCAGAAAGCTCGACGCAAGGGCTGATTTGCGGAATTGCGGATCATCACTATCGGGCAGAAACCGCTGAATAACTGTCCATTCGACCAGCGAGCCAACAAGCCGCGAGACACGATCAATGGCCTCTTCCAAGGTCAGCACATTGCGCTGATGCACAATGTGCAAAGGCGGTTCGGCACGTGCTTTGACATGGCCATAGGCTTGGATCAGCTCAAACAAATTGGCATCCCACAAGGCCTTGCGCACCACACGCAGCCCTTCAGGTGCGCCACGCATAAATACATCACGGCCCAGCCGGTCCCGCCCCATCAGCCGGGCGCCAGCGTCGCGCATCGCGTTTAGCCGCTCCAGCCGCAATTGCAGGCGCAGCGCCAGTTCTTCGGGGCTCGGTTCAATTTCAGGGTCTTTGGGCAGCAAAAGGCCAGATTTCAGATAGGCAAGCCACGCCGCCATCACCAGATAATCAGCGGCAATTTCCAGCTTCAGCGCGCGC
This sequence comes from Pseudomonadota bacterium, assembly GCA_041170745.1. Taxonomy (GTDB): domain Bacteria; phylum Pseudomonadota; class Alphaproteobacteria; order Sphingomonadales; family Sphingomonadaceae; genus Aquisediminimonas. The sequence continues at coordinate 15,169 of JBEDNE010000033.1, read as the reverse complement.
GCATCGTTAATATAGGCGAGATATTGATCGACGAGCGCGAGAATTGAGATTTCGCGCAAATCCACCTTTTGCGATCGGGCGAGTGTGAGCAGAAGGTCAAGCGGCCCTTCCCAACTGCCCACATCAACGTTCAGCCGTTCGTCATCGGCTGGGGGTGCCGTCTCAAAATTGTCGAGTTCAAGCTGCTCCCCCGACATGCGCCTTTATCCTGCCAAAGCCAGCAGCGCATCGCGCTTGGACATTAATGCTGCCATCTGCGCCATATGATCGACAGGCCGGATCGTCGCCATCGCCGCATCCAGACGCGCCCGCGCCTCGGGCGTTATGTCAGGCAATATATCGGCAATGCCGACCATTTCATCAAACCGGCCCCAGCAATTAAGGGCCACATCGCACCCTGCTGCCACGCACTGTGCCGCCAATTCGGGAACACTGCCTTTGAGCGCTTTCATGTCCAGATCATCGCTCATCAACAGGCCCGTAAAGCCAATTTTCTTGCGGATGATATCATTGAGGATGGTCGGCGACATTGTGGCGCACCGATCTTTGTCCCATGCAGTGAACACGATGTGCCCGGTCATCCCCATGGGCGCGTCCTTCAGCGCGGCAAAGGGTGCCAGATCTTGCTCAAGTGCCGCGGCATCCGCCGTCACCGTCGGCAATTCCAAATGGCTATCTACAACAGCCCGGCCTTGGCCCGGCATATGTTTGACAATGCCCACAACACCACCAGCCCGCAGCCCTTCCACCACCGCGCGGCCAAGTGCGGCCACCCGCATTGGGTCACTGCCCAAAGCGCGGTCGCCAATGGCGTCATGCGTTTCGGGCACGCGCACATCCAGCAGCGGCAGGCAATCGACTGTAATGCCCACTTCAGCCAGCATGAGGCCCAGCGCCTCGCCATTGGCGCGGGCGGCCTCAATGGCGGACATAGGGGCTACATCATAAAGCCGGTCAAACGCTGCCCCTGCAGGAAAAGCGGGCCATTCGGGCGGTTGCATCCGCGCGACGCGCCCGCCCTCTTGATCAATCAGGATTGCCAGATCTTCTCGGCCCGCCAGTGCTTTCAGATCATCCGTCAGCGCGCGCAATTGGGCACGGTCAACAATATTGCGCTTGAAAAGAATATAGCCCGCTGGGTCCGCCTCCCGAAAAAAGGCACGTTCCTCAGGGCTGATGCGGTCCCCAGCCAGACCAAAAATGACGGGCTTCATGACAAAAATCTAGCGGCAGCAGCGCGATATGTCGAAGGGCGGGGGCAAGGCCAGGCCATTTACTGGGGATTATTTAATCATCATGCAGGTGGCCCCGCCCGCGCGCAATTGCGCACAAATTTGTGGGGCATCTGCGCCGGCTGTCAGCCGCAGCCGAAAATAGGTTGTGCCGCCGACTTCGGTTTTGGAGATGAGACGCGGCAACCCAGCGAGCTGCGGGTAGCGCCGCACCATCTGGGCATGTGCCTGTTTTGCCGCAGCATCAGAGCCAAAAGCCCCCAGTTGAATAAGCCCTTGGCTCGGATCTTCAGTCTTGGCATCCGTCATGGGCCGGGGCCCAGGCACAATTGGTTTGGCCGGGACCAGCTTGCCGCCCACTGCAACAGACGCACTGGCTTTTTTGCCGGCAGCAACCGGGCTGGTGGCCCCAGCATCGGCAACGCGTTGGTCAGTCACAGGCGTTTCGGGTTGGGCTGTTAGATCCAGCTTGCCCTCAGCCTCTGCCCCTTCGGACGCGGCAAAAGTTGCATCGCCTTGGCCATCAACATCCATGCCACCCGCTTCGCTGGGCTTCACCTTATAGGGTGTCGTTGGGGCAGCAATCAGCGCGCCTGTGCCATTGGGCTCCGTTTGGCGCGTGCGAAACCACCAGACGCTGCCTGCCACCACCGCCAATGCAACAAAAAAAGCAATGGCAAAGCCAATGATCTTATGCCGATCAATCGGCTCCTCAGCCGCTGGGTCGTCCACGGGCTCCAGCCAGGGGAGGCGCTCCCCCTTGCCAAGCGACAATTCATCATTGTCAGCCATCGGCCTTACATCTCCTCAGCGGCTGCGACCCCCATGATCGACAGGCCATTGGCAATAACTTGCCCGATTGCTGTCGCCAAGAAAAGACGGGCAGAGGTGGTTTCTGCCGCATTGGCCAGAAAAATGCGTCGTTCCGGATCATCATTGCCCGCATTCCAATAAGCATGGAAGGCGGCCGCCAGATCATAGAGGTAAAAGGCAATGCGATGCGGCTCACGCGCAGCGGCAGCTGATTCGACAATGCGGGGGAATTGGGCGGCCAGTTTCGCCAGTTCCAAATCTGTCGCATCCAGCAGCGCCGGGTTGGGCTGGCTGGCATCTATGCCAGCTTCAGCCACCTTGCGCTTTAAGGAGCAAATCCGTGCATGGGCATATTGCACGTAGAAAACCGGATTGTCTTTCGACGCTTCCACCACCTTGGCAAAGTCAAAGTCCATTTGGGCATCGGCCTTGCGCGTCAGCATGGTGAAGCGCACGACATCTTTGCCCACTTCGCGCACGACATCGGCCAATGTCACAAAATTGCCCGCGCGCTTCGACATTTTTACGGGCTCACCGCCGCGCAACAGGCGCACCATTTGCACCAGCTTTACGTCAAAAGGCTTGGTTCCGCCTGTCAGCGCCGCAACGGCAGCTTTGATCCGCTTGACCGTGCCGGCATGGTCGGCGCCCCAAATATCAATCAGCGCATCGGCATTTTGGGCCTTTTGGAAGTGATAGGCCATGTCAGCGCCAAAATAGGTCCAGCTGCCATTGGATTTTTTGATTGGCCGGTCCTGATCATCCCCAAATTGGGTTGAGCGGAACAGGGGCAGGGTAACAGGTTCCCAATCGGGGTCCACCTCGCCCTTGGGCGCTTCCAAAACGCCATCATAGACAAGGCCCTTTTCGCGCAGAAAGGCTTCGGCTGCCTCGGGCTTCTTTTCCCGCTGCACCACGGCTTCGGACGCAAAGACATCATGATGAATGCCCAGCAGCGCCAAGTCTGCCCGGATCATATCCATCATCTTGGCAACAGCGGTTTCGCGGAACAGGATCAGCCAATCCTGCTCGGGTGCGCCAATAAAGCGGTCGCCATAGTCAGCGGCGAGGGCTTGGCCCACGGGGACCAGATAATCGCCAGGATAAAGCCCCTCTGGAATGTCACCAATGGCTTCGCCCAGCGCCTCGCGGTAGCGCAGATGGACCGAGCGGGCGAGCACATCAACTTGGCCGCCCGCATCATTCACATAATATTCGCGAATGACCTTATGGCCGGCATATTGCAGCAAAGACGCGAGCGCATCGCCCACAACGGCCCCCCGGCAATGGCCCATATGCATGGGCCCCGTTGGGTTGGCTGAGACATATTCGACATTCACAGTCGTGCCCATGCCTTGGGTGGACCGGCCATAGCCGTCCCCCGCTGCTGCAATAAGCGATAATTCAGCGCGCCACGCCTCTTGCGTCAGCCGCAAATTGATAAAGCCTGGCCCCGCCACGTCGACAGACGCGACCTCGTCCAGCGCGCCCAATTTGGCTGACAAGGCTTCAGCCAGCGCGCGCGGGTTCATGCCCGCGGGCTTGGCCAGCACCATTGCGGCATTGGTGGCCAAATCGCCATGGCTGGCATCGCGCGGAGGCTCCACCGTCACATTGCGTCGGTCGACACCCGCCGTCAAAACCCCTTCGGTTTCAAGAGCGTTCAGCGCATCCCCAATCTGCGCGGCAAAGCGGGCGTAAAGCGTGGTCACGGGCAATCCATCCAGACTGTGCAGGAAAGCGGGCGCTTTAGCGGCCTGTGCGTCATCCGGCAACCTGCCCGCGCACACCCATGCTTGCCCAAGCGATCAAAGGCGCTAAACCGCCCCTATGGTCAAACGCGCAAAGCCTTTTTCCTCTGGTGGCTGGCTTGTCCTTTTGGGCAAGGCCATTTTCGGTTTTGTCATTTTGTCGGTTCTATGGGTGGTTGTGTATCGCTTTGTTCCCCCACCCTTCACCGCCACGATGGCGGGCGACCTGGTCTCGGGCCGTGGCGTCACGAAAGACTGGATGCGCCTCAGCGACATGGACCCCGATATGGCACGCGCGGCGATTGCGGGTGAAGATGGCAAATTTTGCCTGCATGATGGCTTTGACCGCGAGGCCATTGCGGCTGCTTTTCGGCGCAATCAACAAGGTGGCCGTATTCGCGGCGGCTCCACGATCAGCCAGCAAACCGCGAAAAACGCGTTTCTGTGGCAAGGCGGCGGCTATATCCGCAAGGGCCTTGAGGCGTGGTTTACGGTACTGATCGAAAATATCTGGGGCAAGCGCCGGATTATGGAAGTCTATCTGAACATCGCGGAAACGGGCATTGGCACCTATGGCGCCAATGCTGGCGCACAGCGATATTTTGGGCATGATGCTTCACGCCTGACCAATGTGGAAGCCGCACGGATTGCCGCCGTTTTGCCACTGCCTAAAAAGCGCGAGGCAACCGACCCCGGCGGGTTCACGCGCCGCCATGGCAACCGGATTGCGGCCAATATTGGGGTGGTGAAGCGCGACCGGCTGGACGCCTGCCTATAGTAAGCTGCCAGCAGGCGACGCTCTTAGAAAGGCAGTTTGAAGCCGGGCGGCAAGGGGATGCTGCCCTTCATTTTGCCCATTTCTTCGGTGGAGACAGCATCTGCCTTGGCGCGCGCATCGTTAAATGCCGCTGTCACCAAATCTTCCAGAATCTGCTTTTCACTGGGCTGCAACAGGCTGTCATCAATGGCAACGCCAATGATCCGGCCCTTGGCCGAGGCGCGGACCTTGACAAGGCCGCCGCCAGCAGCGCCCTCGACCTCAATTGTATCGAGATTGGCTTGGGCTTTTTCCAGTTCGGCCTGCACATTTTGCGCCATCTTCAAAATGTCGTCGATTGATTTCATGATGCGATGCTCCGTTGCGCGCGGTCGTCAGACGTGGCCCCATAATCGATCAACTCGGCATCGGGAAAGGCCTCAAATGCCGCTTTGACCAAAGGCGTATCCAAAATGTGTTGGCGGGCCTCAGCTGCTTGTGCCTGTTCTTGCTGCAGCAGGGAGGGTTGGGCTGCCCCATCTTTGGTTGCCACATCCCAGACTAAGCCCGTGAGCGATTTAAGCGATGCGGCCAAATCCCGCGCGAAATCGCTGGGCAGGGGCTTTACCGGGCGGAATGTCAGCACACCGGGGGCATAGTCAATCAACCCCGCATAATCATGCAATTGCTGCGCCATATGGGCGCGGCCATTTTCGGCCAGATACTCAATGAGCGCCGGAAACTCGGCAGGCACTGCGGGCACTGCGTCGGCAATAGGGGGCGCTGCAGGAATTGGGGCTGGGGCTACCGCCGCCTGTGGGCCTGCAGCAGGCGCAGCTGGGGCAGGAGTGGTGCTTGACGGTGTCAGCGGCGTGCCCTGTTCCAGCTTGCGCGCCAATTCACCGGGATCAGGCAATTGGCTGGCATGGATGATCCGCAACACCGCCATATCAGCCGCTTCGCTGGGGTCTGAAGCGCGGACCACCTCTTCATGGCCTTTGAGCAGCAATTGCCAGATACGGTGGAGCAAGGGAAAGCTCAGATTGGCGGCCCAAAGTTCATAATCCGCACGCTCTTCGACGGAGTGAGCTGGGTCTGCAGCTGTGCCCACTTTGGCCAATGTGGTGCCATGGCAGGTTTCCAGCAGCCCTTTGAAAATGGCGGCAGGCTCCACGCCCAGATCATGCTGATCGGCCAGTGCGGCCAGCGCGGCCTGCGCATCGCCGGACAAGAGTATGCCAAATAAGCGCCGCACCGCCCCCCGGTCTGACAGGCCCAGCATGGCGCGGACCTGCGCGCCCGTCACAAGGCCTGCCCCGTCCATATCGGCATGGGCAATTGCCTGATCGAGAATCGACAGGCCATCGCGCACCGAGCCTTCGGCCGCGCGAGCAACAAGTGCCAGCGCTTCAGCTTCTGCTGTTACGCCCTCGGCCTCACAGACTTTGCCAAAATGCTGCGCCAGCAAATCCGCTGGAATGCGCCGCAAGTCAAAGCGTTGGCAACGCGAGAGAACGGTCACGGGGACTTTTTGGATTTCCGTCGTCGCAAACAGGAATTTGACGTGCGGCGGCGGCTCTTCCAGCGTCTTCAACAGGCCGTTAAAGGCCGCCTTAGACAGCATATGGACTTCGTCGATAATGTAGATTTTGAAGCGCGCTGACACCGAGGCGTAGCGCACGGCATCAATAATCTCGCGAATGTCATCAATGCCGGTGTTGGACGCGGCATCCATTTCAATCACATCAATATGCCGGCCTTCGGCAATGGCGCGACACGGCTCACACTGGCCGCACGGATCAATTGTCGGGCCGCCTTGGCCATCTGGCCCAATACAGTTGAGCGCCTTGGCCACCAGCCGCGCTGTCGATGTCTTGCCAACACCGCGGACGCCCGTGAGCAAAAAGGCATGGGCCAGCCGACCACGCTTAATGGCATTGCCCAGCGTGGTGACCATTGCGTCTTGGCCAATAAGCTCGGAAAACCGCTGCGGACGATATTTGCGCGCCAATACGCGATAGGCTTGGCCATCTTGCACGGCTGCGGTCGTGGCGGGCGATGCTGCTATTGGGGCAATAGGCGCAGGGGCGGCAGGGGCCGCTTGGGGCGGCCCGCCCAGATCAAAGCCGGGGCCCATATCATCCTGCGCATCAATATCTTCAGACATGCGACTGTCTTAAGCTGTCTCAGATCGAATGTCGAAGGGATAGTCGCATCTCAGCCAATGCGGCTAAGCGATGCAGTAGGAGCCGGAACGACCCGCGGCGATTTCGTTGTGGCTGCTTCCTTCCGGACCTGACCAGGTTGGCGAAGACCACGTCCGCCCGACTCCCGAGCCGGCATATGGCGATGCAGGCATCAAAGGGCAAGGGGCAGGGCGTTTACGCCCGACTTATCGGCCTTGCATATTATGGCTTTCCACGGGCAGACGCACCGTAAGGCCATCCATGTCATCGGCTAAAATAATCTGGCAAGACAAGCGGCTATGCCGCGTGGCACCAGCGGCCAGATCAATCATATCTTCTTCATCTTCGCTCGCGCTGGGCAAGCGGGCAAACCATTCTGCATCGACAATGACATGGCAGGTAGAGCAGGCCATTTGGCCCTCGCACGTGCCTTCCAGCGCGAGTCCTGCGGCTTGACCAATATCGAGCAGCGTCTGGCCGGGTTCGGCCAGGGCCTCAATGTCTTGGCCATTGGCCGTTTGGAAGCGGACTCGAATCATTGAAACGCCTGTCCTTGTTGATCTGCAGCTAGGAATATCTGGTTGAGCGCAAAGCGCAAATCATCTTCACTTGTATATCTGCCAAAGCCAATCCGCACGGAGCTGCGGGCCTCTTGATCGCTGAGGCCCAAGCTGCGCAGCACATGGCTGGGCCGTCCTGATCCGCTGGCGCAGGCTGATCCTGCGGAAAAGGCAAGGTCGCGCAATGCCGAGATAAGGCGTGCAACATCAAGCCCCGCCCGCCGGATATTGAGATTGCCGTGATAGCGCGCATCTGCCGCGCCATTCAGCACCCAGCCTTGCGGCAGCATGTCCATCGCAATGTCCCAGAGCCGGCGGACATGAGCTGCATCCTCGTCCATGCGCTCTGCAGCAATTTTGGCGGCCGCGCCAAAACCCGCGCATAAAGCGGGAGACAGCGTGCCGGACCGCAAGCCCCCTTCTTGCCCACCCCCATGGATCAAAGGCTCGAGCGCCACGCCCTCGCGCACCCACAAAGCGCCAATGCCTTTGGGGCCATGAATTTTATGCGCGCTCACCGCAATTAAATCTGGCCCGTCTGGCATGGGCAATCGGCCAAAGCCTTGGACGGCATCGCATAAAAAGAGGGCACCTACCCGGTGTGCCTGTTCGGCCAGTGTAGAAATTGGCTGAATCACGCCAATTTCATTATTGACCAGCATGGCAGCTACCATCGCTGTGCCGGAGGAAAGATTTGGCAGCGCGTCAATCAGGCCATCGTGGTTGACGGGAAGGTCTGTGAGGGTGCGGCCAGACTGGGTGAGCCATGTCGCTGTATCCCGCACGGCGGCATGTTCTGTCGCCGCAATCGCCAGCCCGCCATGCACGTCACCGGCGCAGCGCAATGCCCAGTTAAGCGCCTCGGTGGCCCCACTGGTGAAATAAAGCCTGCCGCCCTTGGGCAGCAGCGCTGCTATCTGATCCCGCGCCACTTCAAGAGCGGCAGCTGCCTCGCGGCCCAGTTTGTGAGACGAATGGGGGTTGGCAAATTTCTCGTCCAGCCACGGCGCCATGGCGGCGCGCGCTTCGGGCGCCAAGGGCGTTGTCGCCTGATAGTCGAGATAAATGCTCATCCGCGAATGCGCTGCCAAGTCTCAACAAAGCGATAAATATCCGCGCGGCTGGTGTCTGGGCCAAAGCTGACACGGATCACCTCGCCTGCTTTCTCGTCCGCCAAGCCCATGGCTTTCAAAACATGGCTGGTTTTGAGCGTGCCAGAAGAACAGGCACTGCCCGCCGAGACGGCAATGCCGGCCAAATCAAATTGGATAAGCTGGGCAGAGCTGGCTTTGCCGGGCATTTGATAGCTGGCAATGGTTGGTAGGCGCGGGGCCGCTGCTGCAATAATCTCGCCGCCGGCCGCTTCCAGCGAGGCTTCCAAATGCTGGCGCAAGTCCGCTGCCCGGCCCAGCCAACCGCGTGCGGCCTCGGCAGCGGCAGCCATGCCCATAATTGCGGGCAGATTCTCAGTTCCGCCACGATAGCCTTTTTCCTGCCCGCCACTGGGGCTCAACTGGCCCAAATCTTTCACCAATAGGGCGCCAATACCCGGCGGGCCGCCAAATTTATGCGCGGATATGGCAATCATATCGGCATCGGGCAGCGGCATTTTGACGGCACTTTGCGCGCAATCCGCAAAGACGAGCCCACCGCGCGCACGGACCAAGGGGATCAGCGTCTCGAGCGGTTGGATGACCCCCGTTTCGTTATTGACTTGCTGAATGGCGACAAGGGGCAGCGGGACATTATGGGCTGCGAGATGCTGGTCGAGTGTCTCGGGTGTGACAATCCCTTCAGCCGTCACAGGCAAGGCCACGGCCTTGGGTGCGCTGCGGGATACGGCATCATGCTCAACAGCCGAGACAAAAAGCGCGTCCGCCCGATTGCGCGTCAGGGCCATGGCAATGGCTTCGGTCGCGCCACTGGTGAACACAATGTCGTGCGGCCAATTGAGAGCGTCTGCCATACGCGCGCGCGCTGATTCGAGCGCAGCTTTGGCCGCGCGTCCCTCGGCGTGGGGCGATGACGGGTTGGCCCATTGGGCTAGGGCCTCTGCCATTGCGGCGCGTGCTGGGGCGATCACGGGCGTGGTCGCTGCATGGTCCAGATAAAGGCGTTCCGGCACGGTTCGTCCCAAATGATTGCGAAATGATGGCCTCTTCCTATATAGGCCAAGTCCGTGGCGCAAAGCCTGCGCCTCTTTCCTGTCACGAATTTTTTAGCGAGACCTATGCCTGAAGTCATTTTTCCTGGACCCGAAGGCCGTCTTGAGGGCCGATTCAACCCTGGCCCCCGTCCGCGTGCGCCCGTTGCGATGATTCTGCATCCGCACCCCAAAGCGGGTGGGACAATGAACAACCGGATCGTGCAGGCGCTGTACCAGACCTTTGTTCGCCGTGGCTTTGCCACATTGCGGTTCAATTTCCGGGGCGTTGGCCGCAGTGAAGGCACGTTTGACAATGCCATTGGTGAATTGTCGGATGCCGCTGCTGCCTTGGATTGGGTGCAGTCCATTCACCCCGAAGCCCAGCAAACTTGGGTGGCAGGCTATAGCTTTGGCGCGCTCATTGGCATGCAATTGCTGATGCGTCGGCCCGAGATTCGCGGGTTTATTTCGATTGCGCCGCCCGCCAATATGTATGATTTCAGCTTTTTGGCGCCCTGCCCCTCGTCGGGCATTTTGATTCAGGGCACGTCAGATGAAGTTGTGACGCCAAGCGCTGTTCAAAAGCTGGTCGATAAATTGCGGACGCAACGCCACATCACCATCCATCATGATGAAATCAAAGGAGCCAACCACTTCTTTGAGAATGAAATGACGGAATTGATGGGCTCTGTTGACAAATATCTCGATTTTCGGCTCGATCCGGCCTGCACAATTCGCTAAATTGGTGACGGAGCGGCCAGTGCAATAGGCCGGGTGAGGGTCATGCAGACGCAGACGGACGAGAAGACAATCCTCCATCTCTTCACTGAGATTGCGATGGTGGAGCATTTGTTGCGTAACCGATATGACCAGTCTTCGCCTGCGGGCATGACCACCCGGCAATTCGGTATCCTCACCCATTTCATCCGCAATGGTAAGTCAGAAGAAACGCTCGCTCTGCTGGCGTGGGCGTTTCAAGACAGCGATGACTATATGGCCGAAAAAGTGGCTTCGCTCGTCGAGAGGGGCCTGTTGACGGCTCGCCCGGCAGATATTGGCGACCATGTGATTGTAAGTATTACCGATCAAGGCCGCGCGGCGCACGCCCAGGCGCTGGAGGAAATTCGCCCTGAAGTCGAGCAGCTATTAGAGGGCATTGAGCTGGAAGATTTGAAAACCAGCTTGCGCGTGGTTCAGGAAATCCGCCGCACGCTCGATAATCTGCCAGATAGATAAGCCGGTTGAGTGCCGATGGGCTTAATAGCCCATCAGGCTCATCACTTCTTTCCGGCTTCTGGAATCATCCAAGAAACAGCCGAGCAGGCGGCTGGTTGTCATCCCCACGCCCGGTGTGCGCACGCCCCGCCCCGTCATGCAGCCATGCGTCGCTTCAATCACCACAGCCACGCCATGCGGCTGGAGATTATCCCAAATGCATTTGGCGACTTCTGCGGTCAGCCGCTCTTGAACCTGCAAGCGGCGGGCATAGCCGTGCAGCACACGCGCCAGCTTTGAAATGCCGACCACGCGGTTCTTGGGCAGATAGGCAATAGAGGCTTTGCCAACAATCGGCGCCATATGGTGTTCGCAGTGCGACTGGAACGGAATGTCGCGCAGCAGCACGACTTCGTCATAGCCGCCCACTTCTTCAAAGGTGCGTGATAAGTGCAGGCCGGGATCTTCCTCATACCCCGCACAATATTCGCGCCACGCCCGCGCCACGCGCTTCGGCGTGTCGAGCAAGCCCTCTCGGTTGGGGTCATCCCCCGCCCAGCTGATGAGCGTGCGGATGGCGTTGGCCACCTCATCGGGAACGGGGATTTTGTTATCATCTGCCATAATAAGATGCCCCCTAAGCCAAAATCCCCCCAAAGCCCATACGCCCTAAAGGCCCATCCCGATGCAAATGCTTTCATCCTGGTGCAGAATGGCAACACAGCTTGGCAAGTCCCAGTTTCCCTTACGTCTCCCAGCCAAAACCATAACCGAACATCCTCGAAGACGATGCCTTGGGAAATTTCCTGTCATTTCGGCCATTGACGGACAGACAATCGCAACGCAGGATGGTATTAACGCGCAAACATAATCACGCGCGACAGGCCGGCTTGCCGGTAAAAAGATGGGAGATGGGGAAAATGAAAAAAGTCTACATCACAGGTGTATCTGCTTTTGCCATGCTTATGGCGACACCTGCACTTGCTCAGAGCGCACAGGATGACGCGCCGGGCGCAGATGAAATTATCGTTACGGCACAGCGCCAGGCGCAGAGCCTGCAAGAAGTGCCGATCGCCGTCTCCGCCTTCTCGGCCGAAACACTTGAGCGCCAGCAGATTAAGAACGCCAGCGACCTTCAGCTGACGCTGCCGAACGTGACCTTCTCAAAGGGCAACTTTACCGGCTCCAGCTTCACCATTCGCGGCATTGGCGATCTGTGCGTTGGCGTGACCTGCGATTCGGCAACCGCCATTCACTTGGATGGAACGCCGCTGCTCTCCACGCGTCTGTTCGAAACTGAATATTTTGACCTTGAGCGCGTTGAAGTGCTGCGTGGCCCGCAAGGCACGCTCTTCGGCCGCAACGCAACCTCGGGCGTGGTCAACTTTGTGCCTGTCCGCCCCGATCTGACAGGCTTTAAGGCATCGGGCGAAGTTGAATATGGCAATTACAACTCGGTCAAAGCCAAGGGCATGGTCAATCTTGCTCTGAATGATACGCTGGGTGTCCGCGTTGCTGGTTTTTACCTGAACCGTGATGGCTATACGAAGAATATTTTCGACGGCAGCCGCCTTGATGACCGCAACATGTACGCCGTTCGTGGCTCTGTGCGGTGGGAGCCCTCGGAAAGCACCACCGTTGACCTGATGGGCTATTACTTCCGCGAAAACGACAATCGTCTGCGCATCCAAAAGCAGATGTGTCAGCGCGACCCCACGGGTGTTCTGGGCTGTCTGCCCAATGCCCGTGAATATGGCATGACCAATGCGAACTCGACCTTTGTTGGGACGCTGAGCTCACGCGAATTCTTGACGGTCAACAGGATCCCTGTCCCGACGCTTGGCTTGGGCAGCCTTTACGGTCCTGACGCCTATGCTGGCGTTGTAAACCCAGCCGACCCGCGCGTTGTCAACACGGACTATACGCCGACCTATTTCACCTCGGAACAGCAGTTCCAGGGCCGCATCAATCAGGAAATTGGCGCTCTTAATCTGCAGTTGACCGGCTTCTATCATAAGGCCGTTGTTGACTCGTCGCAGGATTATAACCTCTCGGTTCAGAACCGCGCTGTTATGGCCACCGGCCTTGGGACGCTTGCTGCGCTTGCGACAACCGCAGGGCCGCTTCAAGGCGCGCTGAAGCCCATTTATGATGCGCTGACGCCCAATGGCCCGTCGGGCAACCTCTGCACCTCGCTTCCCGAATTCACTGGCACCGGGTCTTATGGCGGCCACAAAATGTGTTCGGCTACGCCGCAAGACTTTGACCGCTCAAACCAGACCAGCAAGGACTGGTCGCTCGAAGGTATCATCACCTCTGACCTCGACGGCAAGTTCAACTTCCTGTTGGGCGGCATCTATGTCGACTATAAGATGACCGAGAACAGCTATTTCGTGAACTCGTTCGGCATTGACTATGTGTCGGGCATTCTCGGAACGTTCACGGCATTGGGTGCCGGCCTGCCGCCGTCATATTTGGCAACACCTTATTACCGTAACAACAGTGATGAATTGCACATCAAGTCGTACGGCCTGTTCGGTGAAGCCTATTATGAGTTTAACGATGACCTGAAGCTCACCTTTGGGGTGCGCTATAACAACGACAAGAAAGCGATTAAGGCCCGCACCACATTGGCCAGTTTCTTGACGCCATTTGGGTCGACCAATGCCTATTCGTCGCCATTCTTTGCGGCCTATGATGCTGATCCGGGCAAGGTTGGTCCGCAACCATTCCAAGAGCGCAGTGTCGGTTTTAATGAAACAACTGGCCGTGTCGTGCTGGATTGGAAGCTGAGCGAAGATAATCTGATCTATGTGTCGGCGTCGCGCGGTTACAAGTCGGGCGGCATTAACCCGCCGTTGACTGCCGAAATTCAGTCAGCCTTTAACGTGCCGGAAGCTTTTGCACCCGAAACAGTGAATGCGTTCGAAATTGGGTCGAAAAACGTATTTGGCAATGGCATGTTTACGCTCAATGCAACGGCCTTCTACTATCAGTATAAGGGCCTACAGCTGAGCCGCATTGTCGCCCGCACCTCGGTGAACGATAACGTTGATGCCGATATTTACGGCTTGGAACTGGAAAGCTTGATCCGTCCGTCGCGTGACTGGCTGTTCAACATGAACGCAAGCTATCTGCATACCAAGGCAGGTGATACGGGTGCGCGCTTGTTCAACACCCGCGATCCGTCGGGTGGCCGCGCTGATGCTGTCATCATCAAGGACATCACCAATGGTGCCAACTGCGTTGCTCTGTCGACGTCGGGCAACACCGCAGGCGTGAACTCCTTCGTGACCACCATCAACTCGGCGGTTGGCCTGAAGGCGCCGACCAGCTTTGGCCCGAATAGCGGGCTGCAAGCCAATGGTGCCTTTGGCATTTGCAGTGCCTTGACGGCACAGGCCAAGGCTGTTGGCGCAGCCTTTGGTGGTGTCGAAGTGCTCGCGGGTGTTCCGGTGAACATTAAGGGCAACAAATTGCCTCAGGCCCCGACCTACAAATTCTCAATTGGTGGCCAATATACGGCAGAAATGGCGAATGGCATGACAATCGTTCCCCGTGCTGACCTGACCTATACGGGTGAAAGCTATGGCAATATCTTCAATGGTAACATCAACAAGATTCAGGGCTATGCGCAGGCAAATGCTCAGGTCCAGTTGAATGGTCCGGATGGCCGCTGGTTTGTCCGTGGCTATATCCAGAACATCTTTGATAATGCTGCAGTGACCGGTCTGTACGTCACGGACCAGTCATCGGGTAACTACACCAACATCTTCACACTTGAACCGCGCCGCTACGGTTTGGCTGCTGGCTTCAAGTTCTGACCGAAACCTCAAGGGGAGGTTGCCTGACCCCGGTGTGCCCAGCACACCGGGGTTCTTTTTTTATCTCATCCCCAATTTGGCCTGCCCGACCACAATCCCTAGTGGCAATCTTGGATATGCTCCCCTAAAGGGCGGACATCTGAGTCAATTCACTAAAGGGTGCAGGCGATTATTATGCGCATTGCAATCGCGTCCGACCATGCCGCGCTAGATTTAAAGGCTGCGCTTGTCGCTTGGCTTGGGGAATCGGGGCACCAGGTTGATGATCTTGGCCCTTATGATGCGACCAGCGTCGATTATCCGGATTATGGGTATAAATTGGCCGCTGCCGTGGCGGATGGCAATGCGGATCGCGGTATTGCGCTCTGCGGCTCGGGCATTGGCATTTCAATTGCGGTGAACCGCAACCCCAATTGTCGCTGCGCTTTGGTGTCTGAGCCGCTGTCCGCCCAACTCGCGCGCGAACATAATGATGCCAATGTGCTGGCCATGGGCGCGCGGCTGATTGGCATTGAAATGGCCAAGGCCTGTGTCACAGCCTTTCTTGCTACTGAATTTGGCGGAGATCGTCATCGCCGCCGCGTTACCAAATTGTCCAACCCTGTTCTCTCCAAGGACCCAGCATGAGCACCAACCCCGCCGCCAGCTATTCTGTTACTGATGGATTTTTCTCGCGCAGCATTGC
>JBEDNE010000032.1:0-30969 GCA_041170745.1 Pseudomonadota bacterium | reverse complement strand
GGGGACTAAACCCCTCATTCACGCCAGTTAAACTCAAAACTACGGTCAAAATGAGCGCGTGTGGCTGCCAGCAGGTTATCCAGACTTTGGGCCCCATCCGCCCAATATCCTGCTCCATTGTCGTTTGGAGCTGATCCCTTTGCGTTGCGGACGCGTTATGCGCCAGCCTTGAAGAAACGGATCACTTCATCGGCCACAAAGTCCGGCCGTTCCTCGGGGATCCAATGTCCGCAATTCTCGGCCACGCCACCGGAAACGTTGTCTGCCACGCGCAGCCAGCTTTCCAGCGCAGTCCTTCCGCGTCCCCGCGTGGCCGGATCACCGCCGTAAACGAGGATAGGGGTCTCAAGTTTGCGACCCGCTCCGCGAAACGCGGTGGTGTCGGCAATGTCCTGAGGCACCTCTCGATAATAGTTGAACCCTGCAGTCATCGCCCCTGGCTGGGAATAAGCGCGGACATATTCCGCCTGCGCATCTTCGGTAATGGCATTGGGATGGGCACCGCCAAAGCGGTAGAAAAAGCGCAGATAGATATCTTCGCGCCCCTCGGTCAGGGCTTCGGCAAGCCCCGGTAGCGCGTGGAACCCAAAGTGCCAGCGCGCATGATGGTTTATCGGGCCGCCATCGCCCAAAACCGGGGCATCGAAGATCGCCATGGCCGCCACACGTTCTGGAAATTGAGCGGCCAGAGCAAAGGCTACCGGTCCACCCCAATCGTGCGCGATCACGCGAAACCGGTCATGGCCCAGCTGGGTCATCAATTGTGCGATATCGCGCGCCACGGTCATCTTGTCATAACCGTCCTCGGGCCGCGAGCTGTCGCCCAGTCCGCGCATGTCAGGCGCGATCAAGCTATAGTGCGGTGCAAGCAACGGGATGACATCGCGCCACATGAACCAGGTCTGCGGCCAGCCGTGCAACAGCACGACCGGCTCGCCTTGCCCCGCCGTCACATAGTGCAGACTGACCTGGTCGAGATCAGCGAAATGATGCGCCAGCGCCGCCATGCCAACCGCCTTAGTTGCCGTTGAAGCTGGTAATGTCGACCGGGGTGGTCCCGGTTGCCGCGCAGTAATCGGTGTAACGCTTGAGCATCGACCGCCAGTTCTCAACCGCGAGGATATTGTCGTTCTCGTCGAGGATATTCCAGTCACCCACGACGATGTTGAGCGTAGTCACATCGGCGCCGGGTTCGGCGACCGGGGTATGGGCCGAAGCTGCGGTTTCGAAAACAAAGCTGCCCGGACCGGCGACCCAATCATGCTCTTTGTAGCGCCAACGGCCCTCGACTGTATAAACATGAACAGTACCGGCATGGTGGTGCTTTGGCAGTTCCATCCCCGCGGGCGTGCGCAGCAGCGACGTCCACTCCCCATTAATCGGGTTAAGCTTGATCAGCTTAATGTGGATCTGGTCAGAATAAGGCAGGAACGGCATCCACGGCAGCGTTTCGACATCGATATAAGCTGTGCCGACGCTGTCTGCATAAAAAGTCATTGATCTTCTCCCGAGTGTTGTTTTGGTTGGATTTAGAAGGGGCGGTCGCCCTTGATCGTGGCGCGGTTCATGCGGCGCACACAGGGCGGGTAATCCATCACCGCATAATGCTGGGTGCAACGGTTGTCCCAAATTGCCACCGCATTGGGGCTCCAGCGCCATCGCAGCTGATATTCGGGGATTGTCGATTGTGAGAGAAGGTAGTTCATCAGGTCGTTGCGACCCGGCGTGGCATCCTGCCCAAACCGCACCCGCTTGGCCGTGTGATGGTTGGTGAAGTGGGTTGCAAAGGCCCCAAGCATCAGCGACTTGTTACCGGTGACCGGATGGGTGCGCACCACTGGATGTTCGGGATCGGGAAAGCGTTCCTTCATCGCCAAGCGTTCCTCAATCGGCTTTGCGGCCATGAATACCGATTCCATACTGTGCCGGGCACGCAGATCGGCGATGTCCTCCTTGATGTGGTCGGGGAGCCGCTCATAGGCGAGCTCCATATTCGCCCACATGGTGTCGCCGCCCACTGGGGGACATTCCACGCAACGCAGCACTGCGCCCATCGGCGGGCATTCACGCCAAGTGGCATCGTGGTGCCACGAATTTTCATAGCGCTCCGGCGGGCTCTCGGGTGATTTCCAAATGTGGATGATCCCCGGTTCGCCATCCACACTGGACGTCAATGGGTGGTCTTCCAGTTCACCAAAGCGCCGCGCCACACCGGCATGTTCCGCATCGGTCATGTCCTGATCGCGGAAGAACAGCACCTTGTGGCGTAAGAGCAACGCGTTGATCGTGCCGGCCAGATCATCGTTGCGGCCTGCCTCTGCCAAGCTGATCCCGCTGATTTCCGCGCCGAGTGCGCATGTTAGCAAGTCGACTTTCATGCCATTTCTCCTTGGAATCGCGCAAAAGAAGTCTGGCTGGCCGGTGCCGCCGGGCGGGCGGGCCTCGCTTCGATGAGGACAGCAGGCAGACGCCGGACAGATCTGGCAAAGCAAGCCGGAGGCAACATCAACTCTCCCGCAATTCTTAGTGTTAGCCCCAACCTAGGTCCTAGCGCGGTCAAACCGGCTATCATTTCGTGACAATCGATAGATAGTATGCGACAAGAGGGATATGCCCACTGCATCACAGGTGCGCGCGACCGCGCTTCTTGATTTGCCAGCCGTTGCGCTGGAGGCTGGGATAGATCCCTACGGCCCCATGCGCGCGGTGCAGATCGACCCGGCCATGCTCGATCGTGCTGATCTTACCATTCCCGCCGAACGCGTGGCCTGGTTGCTTGACGGCATCGCTGAGCGCCATGACCTTCCCGACCTTGGCATTCGCCTCGCAATGCGGCGACGTCTGGCCAATGTGGGCGTGGCGGGGCTTGTGCTAGGTCAGCAGGCCACCGTGCGTGAGGCGCTCGCTATGGTCGAACGATACCGCCATCTGATGAGCGACTCGCTCAGCCTGCATATCGAGGAAGAAGGTTCCCGCGCCGTCGCCATGCTTGGGCTCGCTATTTCGGGGTCGGCTCCACAGCGTCAGTCCCGCGAGCTTGGCCTTGCCGCTTTTGTCCATCTGTTTCGTTTAATGCTGGGAGACCGGTGGTGCCCGGACAGCGTCCACTTCACCCACGCCGCACCTCAAAAGCAAACTTTGCATCATCGGTTCTTCGGCTGCGTGGTGGAATTCGCCAGTTCGTTTGATGGCTTCGAGTTCGACGCGGACGTGCTCGACTGGCCCAAACCCGGCGCTGACGCCGCTCTTGCCGCCTATGCCGTCAGCTTGCTCGATGGCCTTGGCACTCACGTATCCGGGGCCACGACAGACATCGTCACCCGCTTGATCCACACGCTCTTACCAATGGGGCGCGCCTCAATCGCGCATGTCGCGCGCGTCATGGGGCGCAACGTCCGAACCCTGCAAAGAGAGCTGGCGGCAGAAGGAACCGAGTTCAGCGCCCTCTTATCGGATATCAGAGCCGATCTCGCTGTCACTTACTTGAAGGATGCGACCGTCCCAGTTGAAACAATTGCAGAACGTCTCGGCTATTCCTCGTCCACCGCGTTCATCCGCTTTTTTCGTGCCCGCTTTGGCACGCCGCCGGGGGTATGGCGGCACATTAGTGCGGACAGGCATCGTCCATCTGACCGCCCAACCGCCGGACTCTAACTCAGCTGCACCAATTCCGGCAGGTCAAGCGAGGCGCAAAGCACGTTGGATATTTTGTGCACTGCGCCCGACAAAACAAGCGTCCCCATGACAGAAGCCAGCACCAGTGCGGCAGCAATCATGCCCATGACCATATTCTTCATCGAATCAGCAGCATCGGCTGAATAGCCGTTATGCGTTGAGCCCAATTGCGCGATCAATGTTTGATCGCCATCCCCAAGGCTGCTCATCCCCCAGCATCCTCTCCAATGCTGTCGCGTAATTTTATTGCGCGACTTGATATGATGGAGACTGATCCACAAATTCCGTTACGTCAATGCATAATATTATCAATCAGAGTCTTAGCCCTTGGCACGCGCAGCGACTGGCGCGTGACGGATCCATGCTTTACGCCTTTGGTCTGCTGCCTCAAAAGCCGCGCCTAAAAGGGGGGAGAGAGCCAATATGAAAGTTTACCGCACGCCAGAGGCGCGCTTTCGCCATTTGCCGGATTGGCCCTATGCGCCGCACTATCACCAAATCACGCCTGAGCTGCGGCTGCATTATGTGGACGAAGGGCCCAAAGATGCCCCCGTCATCTTGATGATGCATGGCGAGCCAACATGGGGCTATCTCTACCGCCATATGATTGGCCCAATGGTTGCCGCTGGCTATCGCGTCGTTGTGCCCGACCTGATTGGTTTTGGCCGATCGGACAAGCCCGTGGACCATCGCATCTTCACCTATGCCCAGCACGTCGCCTGGATGCGGCATTGGCTTGAGGCGCTGGACCTCAAAAACATCACGCTCGCCTGCCAAGATTGGGGGTCGTTAATTGGCCTGAGGTTGGCCGCTGAACTGCCAGATCGCTTTGCCGCTATTGTTCTTTCCAATGGCGGGCTGCCGGCAGGCAATGTCAACGCACTGGCCTTTCGCATCTGGCGGGCCTTTTCCCGCTATAGCCCCCTTTTTCCGATTGCGCGGATCATTCAAGCGGGCACCAAGCGGCGCTTTTCGCCCGCAGAATTTGCCGCTTATGATGCGCCCTTCCCCACACGTGCCGCCAAGGCTGCAGCCCGCATCTTCCCCAGCCTTGTGCCCGTGGAAGATACCAACCCCGCCGTGCCTGACCAATTGGCCGCATGGACCGTTTTTGAGGCATGGAACAAGCCCTTTCTGTGCGCCTTTAGCGATGGCGATCCAATTACACGGGGCGGCGATGCCCAGTTTCGAGAGCGCGTACCGGGCACCAAAGGCCTGCCGCACCGCACGCTGAAAGGCGGACATTTTATTCAAGAAGATGATCCAAAGGGCTTTGTTGACGCTTTGCTGGCAGTGGCCCCAAAGGCAAAGGCAAACCCGGCCGCAAAATTGCGACCGGGCAGCCAATGAAACATCACACTCCCAACTAATGCCGAGACAATATTGCCGCCAATCACTGGCCAAGCAGCGCATGGCCTGCCATGTGTGCGCGCATGGCAAAGGCGCACCATACCGGCCTAAAGGGCTTTTTCAGGCGGCTCGGCCCTGGATTGGTGACAGGTGCTGCCGATGATGATCCATCGGGCATTGGCACGCACAGCCAAGTTGGCGCGCAATTCGGCTATGGGTTGGCGTGGACCTTTGTCCTGAGCTTTCCGCTCATGGTGATCATCCAAGACGTGGCGGCCCAAATTGGCCGTGTCACAGGATGCGGCATTGCTGCCAATGTGCGTCGGCATTACCCTCGCGCGCTGCTGTTCTTAATTGTGGCGCTGTTGATGATTGCCAATATCATCAATCTGGGCGCAGATCTCAGCGCCATGGGTGCTGCGGTTCAATTGCTGATCGGCGGCCCAGCCGCGCTTTACACGCTTGGCTTTGGGGTATTGTGCGTCGCGCTGGAAGTTATTCTGCCCTATGCGCGCTATGCCAGCATCCTCAAATGGACCACCTTGTCCCTTTTTACCTATGTCGCAGTTGTGCTGGTGAGCCATGTCCCCTGGCAAGAAGCTCTCACGGCGCTGGTGGTTCCCGATATCGAATGGACGCCCGCTTATATGACGGCGCTGGTCGCCATTTTGGGCACCACAATTAGCCCCTATCTCTTTTTCTGGCAGGCTGCGCAGGAAATTGAAGAGCAGCACCGCCATCACGCCAAGCCGCTTTATGCCACACCCACAAAAGCGGCTGGTGAGTTGCGGCGCATCCGCGTTGATACGCTAACGGGTATGGCGTTTAGCACCATCATTGCGCTGGCCATTGTCTATGCCGCCGCCGCCACGCTGCACGCCCATGGCATTCGCGACATTCAAACATCCGCCCAAGCCGCAGAGGCCCTTCGGCCCATTGCGGGAGATATGGCCTTTGCCCTGTTTGCGCTGGGCATCATTGGCACCGGCTTGCTTGCTGTGCCCGTACTGGCCGGCTCCGCCGCCTATGCCATTACAGAAATGTTGGGCCGAACGGGCAGCCTTGCCGCCCGCCCGCTTAAGGCCAAGCTGTTCTATGGCGCAATTGCTGCCACAACTTTGGCGGGCGGACTCATTAACTTTATCGGTGTTGATCCAGCCCGGGCGCTCTACTGGGCCGCCGTTGTCAATGGGGTTCTGGCTGCACCGCTTATGGCGGTGATGATGCTGATTGTGCGTAACAAAAAAGCGATGGGGGATTTGGTTCTCCCCCATCGCGCGACCCTATTGGGCTGGATGGCGACCGCAGTGATGGCCACTGCGACCGGGTTATTCTTTTGGTTTCAGGTCTTTGCAGGCTGATCAGGCAGCCAGTGCCTGATCTTGCACGGCAGGCAAGCGAATGAGATAATCAAAGGCAGAAAGGGCGGCTTTCGACCCTTCTCCCATCGCAATGATAATCTGCTTATAGGGTGCCGTTGTTACATCGCCTGCAGCAAAGACTCCGGGGACACTGGTCGCGCCTTTGGCATCGACTTCAATCTCGCCCCGTGGGCTCAGCGCCAGCGTGTCCTTCAGCCATTCGCTGTTCGGCACCAACCCGATTTGGACGAAAATGCCTTCAAGCGGAAGCTGCACAATCTGGTCGTTCGTCCGGTCCTTATAGCTCAGGCCCGTCACCTTTTCGCCATCGCCATGCACTTCTGTGGTAAGTGCTGAGACAATGACGCGAACATTGGACAGGCTGTTGAGCTTGGCTTGCAGCACGGCATCCGCGCGCAGCTGACTATCAAATTCAATCAGCGTCACTTCCGCCACAATTCCGGCCAGATCAATTGCGGCTTCGACGCCGGAATTGCCGCCGCCAATCACGGCCACGCGCTTGCCCTTGAACAAGGGGCCATCGCAGTGCGGGCAATAGGCCACGCCCTTGTTGCGATACTCATCTTCGCCCGGCACATTCATTTGCCGCCAACGCGCGCCCGTCGACAAAATGATTGTCTTGGCCTTCAGGCTGGCGCCATTGGCAAGGACGACTTCATGCAGGCCGCCTTCGCTTTTGGCGGGCACCAGCTTGTCCGCACGCTGCAGGTTCATGACATCAACGTCATACTCCTTCACATGCTGTTCCAATTGGGTGACGAGCTTTGGCCCTTCCGTGTGCGAGACAGAAATGAAGTTTTCAATGCCCATGGTATCGAGAACTTGTCCGCCGAACCGCTCAGCAGCAATGCCCGTCCGAATGCCCTTGCGCGCGGCATAGATCGCCGCTGCTGCGCCAGCCGGGCCGCCGCCCACAATCAGGACATCAAAGGCGTCCTTGCCCTTAATCTTCTCAGCCGCGCGCGCTTCTGCGCCGCTATCGAGCTTGGCGACAATTTGCTCCAGCTCCATCCGGCCTTGGCCAAAGACCTCGCCATTGAGGAACACCATGGGCACAGCCATGACCTTGCGGTCAGTAACTTCATCCTGGAACAGCGCGCCATCAATCGCGACATGTTTAATACGCGGGTTGAGCACGCTCATCAGGTTCAGCGCCTGCACAACGTCGGGGCAGTTCTGGCAGGAGAGCGAGAAATAGGTTTCAAAGACATAATCGCCATCCAGCGATTTGACTTGGTCAATCAGGTCCTGCGCCGCCTTGGACCGATGGCCGCCCACTTGCAGCAGCGCCAGCACCAGCGAGGTAAATTCATGCCCCATGGGGATGCCCGCAAAGCGCACGCCAATGTCGGTCCCGGTGCGGCGGATCAACATGCTCGGGCGACGGGCATCGTCGTCGGCACGGATCACGCTGACCTTGTCAGACAGGCTGGCAATATCATCTGCCAGCGTTGCCAGCTCATGCGACTTGGCACCGTCCTCCAGCGACAGCACCAGCTCCACTGGCATTGTGATATTGGCCATATAGGCCGAAAGCTGTTGCTTCAAGTTTGCGTCGAGCATGGTCAGAATTCCGATTTAGGGGGGGTCGGGGCCGACAGAGTGCCGGCCCCGACTGGGCCTCGCCGAAGTGAGGGGGGAGAGGGGTGGCGAGGCCCGTGGCTGTGGTTAGATTTTGCCAACAAGATCCAGCGAGGGAGCCAGCGTCTTTTCGCCTTCTTCCCACTTGGCCGGGCACACTTCACCCGGGTGCGCGGCTACATATTGGGCAGCCTTGATCTTGCGGACCAGTTCTGCGGCATTGCGGCCAACGCCTTCCGAAGTGATTTCCATCACTTGGATAATGCCCTGCGGATCGACGACAAAGGTGCCACGATCGGCCAAGCCAACGCCCGGACGCATCACGTCAAAATTGTTGGTCACAACGCCCGAAGGATCGCCGATCATTGTGTAGCGGATCTTGCCAATGGCGGGCGACGTATCGGCCCATGCCTTGTGGCTGAAATGTGTGTCAGTCGACACGGCATAGATTTCCACGCCCAGCTTTTGGAATTCAGCATAGTTATCCGCCAGATCTTCCAGTTCGGTCGGGCACACAAAGGTGAAGTCCGCCGGGTAGAAGAAGAAGACCGACCATTTGCCCTTTACGTCGGCATCGGTGACGGTGATGAACTTGCCTTCCTTATAGGCCTGTGCCGAAAACGGCTTAATTTCGGTGTTGATGATCGCCATCGCTTTTTCCTTTTTTCATTGTTGAATGGGAAAGGCTGACTGCCTGTCCTATCCTCTCTACCCAAATCGAGGTCGGACAGCCAATTGGATTGTCTGCTTTCATTAATCGACAAAATCGATCACTGGAATGTGATTGATCGAATCGATTTTCTCGTGCCCATAAGACGCACCGCATCGTCAAAAGCAGTTGAACGACAAGGATATAGCGATGAACGCCCGGATATTGCCGACCCAAGGAATCCATAATTTTCGGGATTTTGGAGGATATGCCTCTGCGCTGGGTGGGCGGATGCGCCGCGGCTGGTTGTTCCGGTCGGGCCAGCATTGCAATGCAACCGAGGCGGATTTGGCCTGTGTCCACCAATTGGGCCTCGATGCCATCATTGATTTACGCAGCGATTCTGAACGCGCGCTTTATCCTTGCGCGCGCCACCCTGCGCATCGGGCCGAGACGCTGTTCACGCCGGGCAATACACTGGGTTTACAATCCCATGTCGATGCAGGCGCCGGCGTTCGTACCGCAGCAGAGGCCCATGCCGCCATGGAAGAGCTTTACCGCAACATGCCGTTTCGGCCCATTCTCCGCCAAACATTAAAGCTCTATTTTCAACGCTTGGTTGCGGCATCAGGGCCAAGCCTTGTGCATTGCCTTGCAGGCAAGGATCGCACCGGCCTTGCGGTGGCGTTGGTGCAGCATCAACTGGGCGTGCACCCCGATGATATCCGGGAAGATTATGTGTTAACCAATGAGGTGGGCGACGCCGAAGCCCGTATTGCCGCGGGGGCCGAGGCCGTACGGGCTAATTTTGGCGCAGATATGGACGATGCCGCCGTTCGGACACTGATGTCAGTCCATAGTGATTATCTGGACACTGCTTTTGAGGCGATTGGCGATGTTGATGCCTATTGCCGCGACATTTTAGGCCTCACCCCAGCCGCGCGCGAGGATCTGCGCGCCGCACTGCTGCGCTAATCCTCATCTCTCGCAGGGGTGAAGGCCTGTGCGATCAGGGCTTCTCAACTGCCGCAATCTGACGCAAAGAACAGCAAGGATTGAGCAGAGGATCAGGTAGATGGGCCGCAAATATTTCGGAACCGATGGCATCCGGGGCCGCACCAACGCCTCTGCCATGACCGCAGAGATGGCCATGAAAGTGGGCATGGCCGCAGGCGCGCATTTTGTGCGCGGCGACCATCGTCACCGCGTGGTGATTGGCAAAGATACGCGCCTCTCGGGCTATATGCTTGAAAATGCGTTGGTCGCTGGCTTTACTTCTGTTGGCATGGATGTGGTGCAAGTCGGCCCTATGCCAACGCCCGCTGTTGCCATGCTCACCCGATCAATGCGGGCGGATTTGGGCGTCATGATTTCCGCCAGCCATAACCCTTATGAAGATAATGGCATTAAGCTCTTTGGCCCAGACGGCTATAAATTGTCTGATGCGGATGAGCTGTCGATTGAAGCGCTGATTGATAGCTTGCCCAATTTGGCGCAGCCCAACCGCATTGGCCGCGCACGGCGCGTGGAAGATGCGCGGGGCCGCTATATCCATTTTGCCAAGGCCTGTTTCCCCGAAGAGCTGCGGCTTGATGGCCTGAAAATCGTAATCGATTGCGCGCATGGTGCCGCCTATAATGTGGCCCCGGCGGCCTTATGGGAATTGGGGGCCGACATCATCCCGCTCGGGGTCACCCCCGATGGCACGAACATCAACGCCGCCTGTGGGTCCACAGCGCCGCAATTATTGCAAGAAACGGTGGTGGCGAGCGGTGCTGATATTGGTGTTGCGCTGGATGGCGATGCCGACCGACTGATTGTGGTCGATGAGCAGGGCCGGATTGTCGATGGCGACCAAATTATGGCGCTGATTGGCGCAAGCTGGGCCCAGCGGGGCGCCTTGAAAGGCGGCGGCGTGGTCGCCACTGTCATGTCCAATCTGGGGCTTGAACGCTTTTTGCAAGGGCAGGGACTGACGCTGGAGCGGACCAAAGTGGGTGACCGCTATGTGCTTGAGCGGATGCGCACGGGCGGCTTTAATGTGGGTGGCGAACAATCAGGCCATATGATTTTGTCAGACTATGGCACAACGGGGGATGGACTGGTGGCCGCGCTGCAATTGCTGGCAGAGCTGGTCCGTCAAGATCGGCCCGCAAGCGAGGTGCTGCACCTGTTTGAGCCTGTGCCGCAACTGTTGAAAAATGTCCGTTTTGCGGGCGGTGCCCCGCTTGAGGATGACAGCGTAAAAGCCGTGATTGCGCGAGCCGAGGCAGAGCTTATGGGCAAGGGCCGGCTCGTCATTCGCCCCTCAGGCACGGAACCCGTGATCCGCGTCATGGCCGAAGGGGATGATGCCGCACAGGTCGAAACGCTGGTTGAGGCGATTTGTGATGCTGTGAAGAAGGCCGCCGCCTGATGCTGGAGATGCGGCCTGATTGCGAACGTTGCGGCACTGACCTGCCCGCCCATGTCGGCGGGGCGTTCATTTGTTCTTTTGAGTGCACATTTTGCGCCGATTGCGCCGATGCATTGGATGAACGCTGCCCCAATTGCGGGGGCGAATTGCTCGACCGGCCAACCCGCGCCAAGGCGTTGCTGGAAAAACACCCGGCCGCCACGGACCGGCGCTTTCAACGATGACGGCACGACTCCTGATTATTGCGGGATCGGATAGCGGCGGTGGCGCTGGCATTCAGGCCGATGTGAAAACGGTGACGATGTTGGGCGGCCATGCAATGACCGCGATCACGGCGATCACCGCGCAAAACACGCTGGGGGTCACTGCTGTCCACTCCGTGCCGGCTGACATGGTGATTGCCCAAATTGATGCTGTAGCCAGCGATATTGGCGTGGACGCAATCAAGATTGGCATGATTGGGTCAGCTGAAACTGCCGCCCGCGTGGCAGACCGCATCAGCCACATTGGCGCGCCGATTGTGTTTGACCCCGTGATGGTCGCCACCAGTGGCGCCGCGCTGGCCGATGCCGATACCATCGCCGCTTTTGCCCGGCTGATGGAGATGGCGACGCTGACCACACCCAATTTGCCTGAATTGGCAGCCTTGGGCGGTGAGGCAGAGGCCGTGCGCCTTGCTGGGCACGTGCTGATAAAGGGCGGCCATGCCGAAGGCGACATCCTGGTGGACCGGCTGGTGGACCGCACAGGCGAGGTGATGCGCTGGGAAGATGCGCGGATTGAAACGGCCCACACCCATGGCACAGGCTGCACCTTGGCGAGCGCGATTGCGACAGGGCTGGGTCAAGGCCTGACGCTCGAAGACGCAATTGGCCGGGCCCGCCAATTTGTGCGGGCCGCCTTGCTGGCAGCACCGGGCTTTGGCGGCGGCCATGGCCCCATGGGGCATCAGGCGGTCCACGGCTTTGCCTTATGCTGATTGCCGGTGTGGATGAGGCAGGGCGCGGGCCCTTGGCCGGCCCAGTGGTCGCCGCCGCTGTCATTTTATGCGACGCAGGCATTGCCGGGTTGGATGATAGCAAGAAGCTGTCTGCCAAACGCCGCGCTGCGCTGGAGACACAAATTTTGGCGCATTGCCTTGTGGGCATTGGCATGGCCTCTGTCGAAGAAATTGACCGGATTAATATCTTGCAGGCAACCTTCCTCGCCATGACACGCGCGGTGGAGGCGCTCTGCGCCAAAGGTGCAGAACCGACCCGTATTTTGGTCGATGGCAATCATCTGCCGCGCTGGCGCTGGGCGGCTGAGGCCGTGATTGGTGGCGATGCGCTGCACCCCTGCATCTCAGCGGCCAGCATTATAGCCAAGGAATATCGGGATCGGTTGATGGTGGCGGCTGACCAAGACTATCCCGGCTATGGCTGGGCCTCAAACAAAGGCTATGGGTCAGCCACGCACATGGCCGCGTTGCGCAAATTGGGGCCGACACCGCTCCATCGGCGCTCTTTTGCCCCTGTCGCACAACATTTTTTAGACGTGTGAGTCCTTGAGGCCACACCACTAGGGCTAGAGCTCCTGTGGATAACTTTATGCCATATATCGTGGCGGACTCGTTTCGTTCCCCCTCTTATGACAGTAGAATGACGCTTTTCTGCGGCCTTCATGGGCTTGACGCAGGACTCCCAATGACTCACCACGGGGGTTCTTGTGCAAAAAAGGAGTGTCACATGGGCGTGTTGGAAAAGGTTCGGAAGGCCGAAACAAAGGCCGTAGCCCTACCGCTCGACCAGATTTTGATCGGGGATTGCATTGCCGCAATGCGCGCCTTGCCCGATGCCTGTGTGGACATGGTTTTTGCTGATCCGCCCTATAATTTGCAGCTGGGCGGTGACTTGTTTCGTCCCGAAGGCAGCCGTGTGGATGCCGTGGACAATGAATGGGACAAGTTTGACAGCCTCAAAACATATGATGAGTTTTCACGGGCGTGGCTGTCGGAAGCCCGCCGCATTTTAAAGCCCAATGGCACTTTGTGGGTGATTGGCAGCTATCACAACATCTTCCGTGTCGGATCAGTCCTGCAGGATGAGGGCTTTTGGATCCTGAACGACATTATCTGGCGCAAGGTGAACCCGATGCCCAATTTCAAGGGCACGCGCTTTACCAACGCGCATGAGACGCTGATCTGGGCCTCGAAGGGCGAGAACGCGAAATACACGTTTAATTATCGCGCCATGAAGACGCTGAATGATGAATTGCAGATGCGCTCTGACTGGTCCTTCCCAATTTGTTCGGGCCAAGAACGCATTAAGAAAAATGGCACCAAGGCGCATCCAACGCAAAAGCCGGAAGCTCTGCTCTATCGCATTCTCCTCGCCTGCACCAAGCCGGGTGATATTGTGCTCGACCCGTTCTTTGGCACAGGCACAACGGGTGCCGTGGCCAAGCGGCTGGGCCGCCACTTCATTGGGCTAGAGCGCGAACTGGATTATGTCGATGTGGCGCAAGAACGCATTGCCGCCGCCTTGCCGCTGGATGAATCCGCTCTGAAAACAATGCAGGCAGATACTGCGGCGCCCCGCGTTGCCTTTGGCACGCTCGTCGAAACAGGCTATATTACGCCGGGCACCAAAGTGTGTGACGTCAAGCGCCGCTGGATGGCAACCGTGCGCGCTGATGGCTCGCTGATTGCAGATGCGGACACTGGCTCCATCCATAAATTGGGAGCCATGTTGCAAGGCGCCCCAAGCTGCAATGGCTGGACCTTCTGGCATTATGAAACGCCCGATGGCCTCAAGCCTATTGATGCACTGCGCCAAACCTATTTGCTTGCCACCCAGCCCTAATGATGCTTCGGCCGACCATATCGGCACAGCTTTACGCGCGGCCCACGGCCTTTATTGACGCGCCTTTTGGCTTTGATGGCCAATGTGAACGGCTGGTGGGCGGCCTGCAATTTTTTGCAGCATGGGAGGTGATTGCCAAAGAGGCGGGCAAGCGAACGGGCCAATGGCTCATTCCCGTGGCGCAGATGGCGGACTGGTGCGCCACTCTGCCAATGGATCAGGCAACGCGCCTTTTGGCGATGTGCGCAGCTGCCACCAGCCCGCGTCCAGCCCTGACCCTTGGCGACCAAAGGCTATCACTTGAAACCCCCCAGGTGATGGGGATTTTAAACCTGACACCCGATAGTTTTTCTGGCGGCAATAGCAATTTGGGCGATGCCGAGAGGTGTGCAACCCAAGCCCGACAGATGGCGTCACAAGGCGCTGCACTTATTGATTTGGGTGGTGAATCCACCCGCCCTGGCGCAGACATTATCTGGGAGGCCGATGAACTCAACCGCGTTCTGCCCGTAGTTGAAGCGCTGCGTGACAGCGGCCTTATCCTCTCCCTCGACACGCGCAAAGCGGCTGTCATGCAGGCTGGCTTGGCAGCGGGTGCCCATATCATCAACGATGTCTCAGCCCTGTTATATGATGATCGCGCCTTAGAGGTGGTCAGCGCAAGCACCTGCCCCATTGTCCTGATGCATTTTCCGGGCAGCCCGCAAGACCCGCATAGCAATGATCGCTATTTGGACCCGCTGACCGATGTCTATGATTGGTTGGAAGCGCGGATTGCCGCGGTGGTGGCCGCGGGCGTCGACAAAAGCCGAATCATTGCCGACCCGGGCATTGGCTTTGGCAAACGCCACGTCGCCCACAATCTGCAGATTATGAATGGTCTGGCGCTGTTCCATGGCTTGGGCGTGCCACTGTTGCTGGGGGCCAGCCGCAAGCGCCTGATTGGGGCCTTGTCCAACGAAGCGCCCGCGGATCAGCGCTTGGGCGGCTCGCTTGCGCTGGCGTTAAAAGCGGCTGAACAGGGCGCGCAAATCATCCGCGTGCATGATGTGTATGAAACAGCACAAGCGCTCAACGTCTGGCGTGGTGGACGCGATACAGCACTGACGCCCCTTTAAGGCCTTGGCCTGACCCAAGGTCCATCTCGGCTTTTGAGCCAAATATGATAGGCACGGGCAAAAGAAGAGGAGAGCGGCAATGATTGCACGTCTGATGGCCAGCTATGTTCTGACAGGTCTGGCCTTTGCGTTGATCGACAGTGTCTGGCTGCGCACCATGTACACCCGGCTTTACCAGCCTGAAGTTGGGGAAATGTTGGGCGGCTTGCGACTAGGCCCCGCTATTGCCTTTTACCTGATTTATATTGCAGGCATTTTGTGGTTTGCCGTCAGCCCGGCGCTGGAAAATGGCCGCTGGCAAACGGCGCTGGTGCAAGGCGCGATCCTCGGCTTTTTATGCTATGCCACCTATGATCTCACCAATTTTGCAACGCTGAAAGTCTGGAGCTTGAAAGTCACGCTGCTGGATATTCTCTGGGGCACGGTGCTGACTGGCAGTGCCGCTTTGGCCGGGTGGGCCGCAACCAATGCCCTGTTTCCAAAAGCATAGCTTTAGGCGACTTCGCTAATCCCCAAATCACTCAGCTTGCGGTAAAGCGTTGATCGGCCAATGCCCAAGCGGCGGGCCACTTCCGTCATGCGGCCGCGATAATGGCCAATTGCCAGCCGGATGATATCTGCCTCAATATCATCCAACGGACGCATATTGCCATCTGGCAGATACAGCGTCACGCCCGCCTGTTGATGGTGAACAAAGCCAGAGTCATGTGGGCGAAGACTGCTGCTGTGGCTGGCAATATGCGGGAAATCCGCTGCGGTTAACGCATCCCCCTCACACAGCACCGCCGCGCGAAACAATACATTTTGCAGCTGGCGTACATTGCCCGGCCAGGCATAGCTGGCCAGCACGGCCAAGGCGGCATCTGTAAGGCCCAATTCTCTCAAGCCCGGCTGGCGTGTGATGCGGGCCAGCAAATGGCGGGACAGATCTGGAATATCCGCCAGCCTATGCCGCAAGGGCGGCAAGGTGCATTGGACAGCGGCTAGCCGCGTATAGAGATCTCCATCAAATTGGCCGGCATCAACCGCATCCTGCAAGCGACCCCTGGCTGCCGCAATAATCCGCACATCCGCCGCAACGGGCAGGCGCGCGCCCAAAGGCCGAATATGACCCGTTGTCAGATAAATGAGCAGAGCAGCCTGCCCCTCCGCGCTCAGACTATGGATATCATCGAGAAACAATGTGCCACCGTCGCTGGCTGCAATTTTGCCAATATGCCGGGCAAAGGCCCCGGGAAAGGCGCCTTTCTCATGCCCAAAAAGATGCGACACAATGATGTTGGCCGGAATAGCTGCGCAATTGACATGAAGGATGGGCCGTTTGGCACGTGGCGAGGCCCCGTGAATAGCCTCTGCCAGCATTTCTTTACCAACCCCCGGCTCTCCCTCAATCAGCACCGGCAGGCGTGCCCGCGCCGCCTTGGCAGCAATCGCCATTGCCGCCCGGAAATCAGGTGTGGACCCAACAATTTCATCAAACCGCAGAGGCGCCGAGAGCTTTTCGGTCAAGGGCCGCAATTCGCCCGAGGCGAGGCTATCGCCCGCCGCTGCCTCCAGCGCCGCCAAAAGCCGCTCTGGCGCGACGGGTTTGACGAGAAAATCGGTTGCCCCCGCACGCATCGCCGCAACTGCCGTGCCGACATCGCTTACGGCCGTCAGCATCAGAATGGGAAGCTGGTGGCGCCGGGCCTTAATTTCACGGATGAGCCCCATGGCTTCCTCATCCGACATAGCATGATCCAGCAGCACCGCATCGAGCATCATGCCATCGCGCGTGCCCAGCGTGGCAATGGCTGTTTCCGAATCCGCCGCGAAAATTGTTCGCCACCCCGCACGCGCAGCCAGGGCCGACACCAGCCGTTGCTGGGCGGGTTCATCATCAATAAGCATGACCAGACGCATGCCGGTTGGCGTCATAAAACTTCCCTCAACCCGCCACTTCAAAGGATGTGATACCTGCCAAGGGTAAAGACCGGCTTAACTTCATTTTCCGGCATTACCCCCGAGTTTGCGAATGGAGGCTTGAGCCGGGGCCACTCGCTCGGTAAAGCCAATGCAAATTTAGTCACAGGAGCAGAGGCCAAATGGCAAAGAAGAATGACATGAAGGCGCACACCGAAACTTATGAGGGCGTCATGTCTTTCCTGAAATGGGGCACAATTGCCTCCGCAGCCGCGGCTGTGCTGGTTATCATTTTGATCGCTGGCTGACGTGACGCGGGTCGCCGTCCTGAAGGAACAGGCCCCCGGGGAAAGCCGGGTGTCGGCGACTCCCGAAACGGTCAAAAAGCTCATTGCGCTGGGCGCGCATGTGGCCGTGGAAGCCGGGGCCGGTGCAGCTGCTGCAATTTCGGATGCCGATTATGCAGCCGCAGGGGCGATGCTTGGCAGCCGCAAGGATGTGGTGGCCAAGGCTGAGATTCTGTTGGGCGTGCAAGGGCCAGAGGCCGCCTCGATCAAAGGATGTGCAAAGAGCGCATGGCTGGTCGCAGCGCTTGACCCCTTTGGCCAACCGGCGCGAATAAAGGACTATGCGACAGCCGAAATAGAGGCATTGGCTATGGAGTTCATGCCGCGGATCACACGCGCGCAATCCATGGACATTCTGTCCTCTCAGTCTAACCTTGCGGGGTATAAGGCTGTCATTGACGCGTCGGCCACCTATGGCCGCGCCTTTCCCATGATGATGACGGCTGCGGGCACAATTTCTGCGGCGCGGGTGTTTGTTATGGGCGTTGGGGTGGCAGGCCTGCAAGCCATTGCCACGGCCCGTCGTCTTGGCGCGCAAGTTTCGGCCACGGATGTCCGCTCTGCGACGCGCGAACAAATTGAATCGCTGGGCGCCAAAGCCATATTTGTGGACCAAGTGGCTGGCATCGAAGGCGAAGGCGCTGGCGGCTATGCGACAGAAATGTCAGACGCCTATAAAGCAGCTCAGGCCGAGCTGGTCTCCAGCCATATCGCCAAGCAAGACATTGTGATTACCACAGCGCTCATCCCCGGCCGGCCGGCCCCTCGGCTGATTAGCGATGCGCAAATTGCCTCTATGAAGCCGGGCAGTGTGATTTTTGACTTGGCCGTTGCGCAAGGCGGCAATGTGGAAGGCGCCGTTGCCGACCAAATTGTCGAGCGGCACGGTGTCAAGATTATGGGCTATACCAACACGCCTGCGCGGCTGGCCGCCGATGCGTCTGCCCTGTTTGCACGGAACCTCTATAACTTCCTTGCCGCCTTTTGGGACAAGGAGGCTGGCCGCCCGGTCCTGCCGGATGACGATGAAATTACAACGGCAATTCGCCTGACGCAAAATGGTGCCGTGGTGCATCCACGCCTGACGGCCAACGGCTAGATTTAAGGAAAACCGAAAATGGACTTTATCAGCATCTTGTCGATTTTCGTGCTGGCCTGTTTTGTTGGCTATTATGTCGTTTGGTCAGTAACGCCTGCCCTGCACACGCCACTAATGGCGGTGACCAACGCCATTTCGTCGGTCATCATTGTCGGCGCGCTGATTGCGGCGGCCCCATCGGGGGATTGGGGCGCGGCCAAGCTACTGGGCCTATTGGCAGTTATTTTCGCCGCAGTGAATATTTTTGGCGGCTTTGCGGTGACGGAACGGATGCTGGCCATGTACAAAAAGAAAGACCGGCCCAACCGATCCTAAACGATGGAGCAAGGGGCAGCCGCGCGATGCCGCCCCATCCATCCCGAGGCTTACACCACGCGCACCAGCCGCGTGGCGACGCCCAGCCATGCCGGATCATCAAAAATCTGCTGCTTGGCACCAGCCCCTAAGGGCAGGATTTGCAGCCGGCCATCTTGGCGTCCGATAAGCCGGCCAAACACATAGCGCCCGGCCGGACGCGGGACGAGCACATCGCGGTTAAGCGCGGCTGCAAAATCTGCTGGGGCCACGCGATCACACCAAATTTCATCCCCGGCGCGGTAATCCCCAATCCCCGCCTCGACAATCACGGCAATCTGCCCTGAGCCGGGCACAGGTGCGGGCACAAGCTGGGCGTGCCGTGGCGCAGAGGCGCCCTCCGCCCCCAAAATGGCGGCGACGGGCAAATCGGCACGATTGGGCAATTCCACCAAATCTGCCGCACGCACATCAAGCGCGGCGGCAATGCGGTTGAGCCAATCCACTGATACCGTGCGCGTCCCTGTTTCCAATCGGCCAATGGTTTGCGCCGTTGTGGCGGGCACGCACCGCGCACCAACATCCGCCAATGTCAGCCCCTTAGCCCGGCGCACTTCGCGAATTCGCGTAATCATTTCCAGCCTCATTTTTAACCGATTTGGTTTTTCACTTTCCTACAGATGATCCGAAATGGCAAGAGGCGAATTGCCCCTGAGTCGGAGACCGCCATGCCCCAAATTCTTGCCGAACGCCCAAGCCCGGATACCGCACTGGACGGCACCGCCAGCCGCCGGACAGTGACCGTCAATTTGGCGGAATCGCCGCTGACATGGCTTGCCGCACGCAGGCTCATTTCTGATCGCCAAGCCGCAGCGGGCGAGGCCGTGCGGCGGGATTTTGAAACCGCACAATTGGGCCCGCGCGTCACGATGCGGTGGGATGCCTACCCCGGCGGCGCTCCAAGCCGCATTGGGCAGAATCCCGCAGGCGCCACAGTTGCCCACCTTGCTGCCAAAGCCCGCTTTGATGGCGCAATGGCGGCCCTTGGGCCGGGCCTTCAGGACATTGCATGGCGGATCATCTGTGCGGGAGAGGGCATGGCCCAGGCCGAAAAATCGCTGGGCTGGCCCGCCCGATCTGGCCGACT
Source organism: Pseudomonadota bacterium (assembly GCA_041170745.1). GTDB lineage: Bacteria > Pseudomonadota > Alphaproteobacteria > Sphingomonadales > Sphingomonadaceae > Aquisediminimonas. The sequence goes on along the minus strand of JBEDNE010000032.1, from coordinate 11,166 downwards.
TGTCTTGACGCTGGCGCTTGACCGCATCGCAGATTACTACCAGCTTCCCTAAGCAAAATAGGAGTGGATGATGGCGCAGGCTTTGTGGGTGAAGAAAGACAGCTTGGCAGAGACGCAGATTGTTGATCTGCCGGATACACCCTTGGCCGAAGGCGCGGTGCGCCTAACCATTCAAAGCTTTGCCGTCACAGCCAATAACGTCACCTATGCGGTGATTGGCGATATGTTCCACTATTGGAATTTCTTCCCCGCCCCCGATGGCTGGGGCGTGGTGCCCATGTGGGGACATGCGATTGTGACTCAATCAAACTGCCCCGAAATTGCCATGGGCGAGCGCGTCTATGGCTATCTGCCAACGGCAACGCGGCTCGATGTTGTTCCCGGAAAAATCAGCGACAGCGGATTTACCGATATGGCACAGCATCGCCAGCCCATGAGCCCCTTTTATAACCAATATAGCCGCTTGGCTGCAGACCCAGAGCATGATCCCGCCCATGAAGATGCGCGCATGATTTTTGGCCCCTTGTTCAAGACCGGGTTTTTAATTGCCGACTTTTATCAGCGGAATGACTGGTTCGGCGCGCACGACCTGATCATGACGAGTGCGTCTTCCAAAACGGCAATGGCGCTGGCGCATTGTGCCAAGCTGGTTTCGCCCGCAGTGCGCCGAATTGGCCTCACCTCGGCTGCCAATAGTGCATTTGTCGAGGCCTCTGGCCTCTATGATCAGGTGATTGCCTATGACGCGATTGGCAGCTTGCCAGTTCAGCCTGCGGTGTCGGTAGACTTTGCGGGCAATGCCGCTGTTCTGCGCGCGATCCACAGCCATTTTGCCAATGACCTGCGTTTTTCCAGCACCGTTGGCATGACGCATGTGGCGGCGCGCGCGGGCGAAGGCACACCGCTGCCGGGGCCACAGCCTCAATTGTTTTTCGCGCCAACCGAAGCGCTGGAAACCATCAAGGCACTTGGCCCTGCCGGCTTTGCGCAAGCCGTGGGTGGCGCATGGGCCAGCTTTATTGCTGACACCTCGCGCTTTGTGCGTGTGGAGCACCAGTCGGGCCTCGCAGCCGCGCGTGATGTGTTTTTAAAGACGCTGGCCGGGCATCAAAACCCGGACACAGGCATTGTCATCCAGCTTGAGGCGAAACCGGTTTAGCCAAGGCTTGCCAGAATTTTGCGTTCGGTTGCGATGATCGGCGCAAAGCTGGGCCGGGCGTGGACCGCTGCCACCCACGCATAGGTGCGGGGATAGTGGCTGCGGTCTACTGCACAGCGCGCGTGATCAAAATTCACGAACATGGCCGCAACTGAAATATCGGCAATGCTCAGGCTGTTGCCCACAAGGAACTGTCCCGGCTCGGGCACCACGCCTTCAAGATAGGCAAGAAGCGGTGGCAGATCCTTAGTCTCACCTTCCACCGCCATTGCTTCATTGCCTGGCTGCTTCATAAACAGCGGGCCAACCACACGATTGAAGAAGCATTTATAGACAATGGTCGACATCATCGTGTCGGCAAATTCTTCAAACCAAATGGCGCGGGCGCGGTCCGCCGGGTCGGCAGGCAGCAAGGCAGGTGTGGGATATTTGGCTTCAAGATAGGTGAAAATTGCAGTTGAATCTGAAACCGCAAAATCCCCATCGGCAAAGGCGGGCATTTTGCCAAAAGGGCTGGCACGACGAAAATCAGGGTTCTGGTCACCAATGCGGACATTTTGGACGGGAAGATCAATGCCCTTTTCAGCAGCGGCCACCATCACCTTGCGGACAAAGGGAGAAAAGGAACTGCCAAACAGGATCATTGGAATACCTCTTAAAATTGATTTGGTCTCCTGCTTGTCAGGTCCAGTCTGGCGTTGCAAGGGGAGGCTATGGCTCGTTTGTGCATCCTCACCCCCAAGCCGGATTATCCGGAAGATTGGCAATCCCGCGCGGCGCAATTTTCAGCGCTGTTTGGCGATGATCTGGCCTTTCGCTGCTGGCAGGATGCAGGCGACCTGTCTCAATTTGAGCTGACACTGCCCTTGCTGGCATGGGGATATAATCTTGCGCCCGACCTTTGGTATCAGGCGCTGGATGCGTGGGAAGCACAGGGCCTGCGCTTTGCCAACTCGATCCCGCTGCTGCGCTGGAACACGGATAAAACCTATTTGCTCAGTCTGGCGGACCAAGGGATCCGCATTGTCCCGACACGCCACAGCCCCTGCCTGACGGACGCTGATGTGGCCGAGGCACGGGCCGCCTTTGCGTGCGGCGCCGTGGTTATAAAGCCTGCTATTTCGGCAGGCGCTGAGGGCACATTTGTGCTGGGGGCGGAAGATGCCATTCCCTTTAATGTGCTGGAACGGGCAATGCTGATCCAGCCGCTGATGCGCGCGATACAGGAGGAGGGGGAGTTTTCGCTCTTTTATTTTGGTGGCCAGTTGAGCCATGCGATTTTGAAAACGCCAGCGTCAGGCGATTTTCGCGTGCAAGAGCAATTTGGCGGGCGTGAAGTAGCCGTGGAGGCACCTGCCCCTGCACGCGCCTTGGCACAGGCCGTCCTTGATGCAGCGCCCATCGCGCCCCTCTATGCGCGCGTCGATATGGTCCGTGACAGTGCAGGGCAATTCTGCCTGATGGAATTGGAAGCCATTGAACCTGCCCTGTTCTTGAACTTCGCCTCAGATAAAGGCGCGGCCTTCGCAAATGCTGTTCGCGCACAACTGACCGCTTGACGCGCCCGCCCTGCTCGGGGATCGTCTGACCAAAGGCCAACGGCCAGTTGAGGAAGAGGATGACCCAATGAAAAACCGCATCACGCAGATGCTGGGTGTAGAATACCCGATTGTGCAGGCGCCAATGGGCTGGATTGCACGGGCGCCCCTTGCCTCCGCCGTCTCCAACGCAGGCGGCATGGGGATTATTGAAACGTCATCGGGCGCGCTGGATGAAGTGCGCGAAGAAATCCGCAAGATGCGGACACTGACCGATAAGCCCTTTGGCGTGAACATTGCGCAAGCCTTTGTGCGCGATCCGGGCATTGTCGATTTTGTGGTGGGGGAAGGCATCAAGTTCGTCACCACCTCAGCGGGCGACCCCAATCGCTATTGCGGGCCGCTGAAGGAAGCAGGGCTGACGGTGTTTCACGTTGTCCCGACTTTGGATGGCGCCCTGAAAGCCATTGCGGCGGGTGTGGATGGGCTGGTGGTCGAAGGCGCTGAAGGCGGCGGCTTTAAAAACCCGCGCGATGTGGCAACTATGGTGTTGCTGCCGCTCATCCGATCGAAAGTTGATGTACCGATTATCGCGGCAGGCGGCATGGTCTGCGGGCGGACAATGGCGGCAGCCTTTGCCCTGGGCGCCGAAGGCATTCAAATGGGGACGCGGATGGTATCTGCCGCCGAAAGCCCGGTGCATCATAATTGGAAAGACGCGATCCTGAGTGCGAAGGAAACCGACACGGTGTTCCTTAACCGCCACGGCCCCGGGCCGGCGTTGCGCGCGCTGCGGACGGAAAAGACAACCGCGCTGGACCTGAACCCGCAAGGCGATGTGCGGCCTGAATTTGCCAATATTCGCGACCTATATTTTGGCGGCGATCTGGAAGCCTCGATTGCGCTGACGGGCCAAGTCGCGGGGCGGATTGATGCGATCAAGCCCGTGCGGCAGATTATCGACGAAACAATGGCGGAATTTGACGCGGTGATGGCGCAGCTGGGCCGCCAATATCGGGCCAATTGACGCCTATGCGCAGCTGGCGGCCCGCAAGATCAGGAGATATTCCCGCGCTCGAGGCGCTGATTGAATCGGCCTATCGCGGCGATGCCAGCCGCGCGGGGTGGACGACTGAGGCCGATCTGTTGGGCGGCAATCGCATCAGCCAGACAATGCTGGCCGAAACATTGGCCGATGCCCATCAGCAGATGCTGGTGTGCGAGGAAGACGGGGCCGGGCTGATTGCCTGTGTTACGCTGCAAAAGCGGCCCGGTTATGGCTATATTGGCACTGTCTCCGTCCGCCCAACGCTGCAAGGCGGGGGGCTGGGCCGCGCGGTTTTGGCGCAAGCCGAAGCCTGGCTGCGCGAGACATGGCAGCTCCCCCTGGCGCGCATGACGGTAATTGCGCAGCGGCCCGAACTGATCGCCTGGTATCAGCGGCGCGGTTATCACGATACGGGCGAGACAGCCCCCTTCCCTTATGGCGACACGCGCTTTGGCGCGCCGAAGCGGGATGATCTTTATTTCTGCGTGCTGGAAAAGCGGCTGGCCGCATGATTGATGAATATGCCCCCGATGACAGCGATAGCGCCGGTCTGTTGACCAATGTCGCGCATATCGAAGGGCTGTTACAGGCTTTGGCGCGGGAGGGCCGCGCCGTCAGCTATTCCGAAATGCTGTTGATGCTGGGTCTGCGCTTTTCGCGCCCCAAGATGCGCAGCCTGTGCCGCACGATGGATGAGGTGGATCGGCGCGCAGCAGCAGCCGGCCAGCCCGAGCTGGCCGCGCTTGTGGTGCGCGAAAGTGATAAGCTGCCCGGCCAAGGCTGGTGGATTGGGCGGACCGATTATCAAGGGGACTGGACCGGGCCAGCGGCCCGCGCGTTCTTAAACGCCATTCAGCAGCGCAGCTTTGACTATTGGAGGAAGCGATGAGCCTCGACCCCGATAAACTCGCCCGGGCTTTGGCGCGGATGGCAGGGGGCGCAAGCCTTGCCTTGTCAAACCTTGTCCGCCTGTCAGGCGGGGCGAATATGGAAAGCTGGTCCTTTGATTGGGGCGGGGCGGGCTATGTGCTGCGGCGGGCGCCGTCTGCTGCAATGATGGAGGGCCGGCCCTTTGGCCATGATGTCGAGGCCAAGCTGGTGCGGGCCGCACGCGCAGGCGGCGTGCTGGCCCCGGACATTGTGGGCGAGCTGGACCCTGCGGATGATCTGGGCACCGGCTATGTGATGAAGCGGGTGGAGGCGGAAGTGAACCCGGCCAAAATTCTGGCCGATCCCCCGGCAAGCCTGATTGCCGATCTGGCGCGCGAACTGGCACGCATCCATGCCATTACCCCGCGCGATGACATTGGCTTGCCGCATATGGACACCAAGGCGGCACTGGCGGAGTTGAAGCGCCGCTTTGCCGACTATGGCGGGGACAGGCCGATTATCGCACTCGCCATCAAATGGTGTGAAGACCATCTGCCAACCCCCGCCACCCCCAGCCTTGTTCATGGCGATTTGCGCATGGGCAATGTGATGGTGGGGCCAGAGGGCTTGGCCGCCGTGCTCGATTGGGAATTGGCGCATTGGGGCGATGCGCATGAAGATTTGGCCTATGGCTGCATGACCGTGTGGCGCTTTGGCCATATTGAAAAGCCTGCTTTTGGCTGTGCCGATTTGGAGAGCTATTTTGCCGCCTATGAAGCGCAGAGCGGACGGCCCGTGGAGCGCGATCGGTTCCGCTTCTGGCTGATTTATCGCACGCTCTGGTGGGCCTTGGGCTGCATCCAGATGGGCGACATCTGGCGCACTGGCGTTGACCCAAGCCTGGAGCGCGCGGTGATTGGCCGGCGGACGAGCGAGAATGAACTCGATCTGCTGTTGCTGCTGGAAGAAGATGCGCCCGAAGCGGAACGGGGCCGCATCACGCTTGCGTCGCCCGCACCTGCACGGCGCCAAGGCGAGCCTTCTGCTGTCGAATTGCTCGAGGCGCTGCGCGGCTGGATTGACAGCGATGTGAAAGCCCGTGCCGAGGGCCGCGACAAATTTATGGCCGCCGTTGCGATGAATGCAATTGGCATGTTGATCCGCGAACAGGAACATCCGCTGGACCCGCATGACAAGGCGCTGGCGGACGATCTGCTCGCCGGACAGCAAAGCCTTGCCACGCCCGGTCTATTGGCGCGGCTCCGCAAAATGGCGCTCACCAAATTGGCCAATGATGTGCCCAAATACGCAGCGCTTGCCGCCGCCCAAAAGGCGTGGTTGGCTGCTTAAAACGATCAGGAAGAGGAAACCCGAAAGATGCTGTTCGACATCCCGCAGGACATTACCGATTATCTGGCTGAACTGGACGCCTTTATTGAGCGCGAGATTAAGCCGCTGGAAGCGCAGGATGATAATATTCGCTTCTTTGACCATCGCCGCGAACATGCACGCACCGATTGGGATAATCAGGGCCTACCCCGGCATGAATGGGAAGAGCTGCTGAGCGAAATGCGCCGCCGGGCCGATGCCGCTGGGCATTATCGCTTTGCCATCCCGGCGGAGTTTGGCGGGAAGGATGGGTCAAACCTCGCTATGGCCGTCATCCGCCACCATCTCGCCGCCAAGGGGCTGGGGCTGCACAATGACCTGCAAAATGAAAGCTCGATCGTCGGCAATTTGGTGCAGGTGCTGATGCTGCGCGACTTTGGGACCGAGCAGCAAAAGCGCGATTTCATCCCCGAAATGCTTGCCGGGCGGATGCGCTGGGCCTTTGGCTTGACCGAAGAGCATCATGGCTCTGACGCGACGCATATGGACACACGCGCCGTGCCCGAGATGCGTGATGGCGTGCCGGGCTATCGCATTGATGGCAACAAAATGTGGACCACCGGCCTGCATGTGGCGACCCATGTGATGACCTTTGCCCGCACCAATGGCGAAGATGGCAAGGCGCGCGGCATTACCTGCTTTGTTGTCCCCACTGACGCACCGGGCTTTGAGATTGGCGACTATCTGTGGACATTCAATATGCCCACCGACCATCCCAAATGTTCCTACACCAATGTCTGGGTGCCCGAGAGCGCGATCCTCGGCAAGCTCGATGAGGGCCTCGCCGTTGCGCAGCATTTTGTGCATGAAAACCGCATTCGCCAAGCCGCCTCATCGCTGGGCGCGGCGCAATATTGCATCGATGAGGCCGTGAAATATGCGCAAGAGCGCAAGCCCTTTGGCAAGGCGCTGGCGGTCAATCAGGCGATCCAATTCCCGCTGGTGGAGCTTCAGACCGAGGCTGAAATGCTCCGCCTGCTAATCTGGAAAACAGCCGCGCAAATGGACACGATGACCAAGCCTGAGGTTGCCATCCGCCTGTCTGACAAAGTCTCTATGTGCAATTACCGCGCCAACCGCTTGTGCTGCGAAGCGGCAGATTTTGCGATGCAAGTGCATGGCGGCATTGGCTATTCACGCCACAAGCCCTTTGAACATATCTACCGCCACCACCGCCGCTACCGCATTACCGAAGGATCAGAACAGATCCAGATGCGCAAAGTGGCGGGGCATTTATTCGGGTTTATGGGGGGTTGAACCGCGACGACATAACACTTAGCTATATTCTTAGCTAAGTTGGAGTCGCCGCGATGACCATCGTCACCGTTCATGATGCCAAAACCCGCCTGTCACGGCTGATTGCCGATGCGCTGGAGGGCGAGGAGATCATCATCGCGCGGCGCGATGCGCCTGTGGTTCGGCTGGTGCCCGTGCATCCACTGGCCCAACGCCGCTTTGGCGCGCTGCGTGATGTGATTAATGTCGGGCCGGAATTTGATGCGCCACTTGATGCCGAAGAACTGGCGGCTTGGGACGGGCAATAATCCGTCGTGCGGATCTTGCTCGATACTCATGCGCTGATCTGGTGGTTAACCGGCGACGCGGCCCTGCCATTGATCGCGCGTATGGCGATTGGCGATACCGGCAATGACATTCTGGTCAGTGCCGCATCCGCCATGGAAATTTGCACCAAGCACCGCCTTGGCAAATTGCCGCACGCCGCGCCGCTTGCGACCAACCTGCCCGAATATTTAGCGCAACAGGGCTTTCAGGAGCTGCCCATCAGCATGGCGCACGCCGCGCTAGCGGGCCGGCTGACCATTCAGCACAAAGACCCGTTTGATCGCTTTCTGATCGCGCAAGCCCTGATCGAGGATGTCCCGATTGCCTCGAACGAGACGATATTTGAAAGCTTTGGTGTCACGCGCCTTTGGGCGTAATCACACCAGTTCCCGCACATCCGCCAGCCGCCCCGTCACGGCTGCCGCGGCGGCCATTGCGGGCGACACGAGGTGCGTGCGTGCGCCCGGGCCTTGGCGGCCGACGAAATTGCGGTTGCTGGTGGAGGCACAGCGTTCGCCGGCGGGCACCTTGTCCGGGTTCATCCCCAAACAGGCCGAGCAGCCCGGCTCGCGCCATTCAAAGCCTGCGTCAACAAAGATGCGATCCAGACCTTCGGCCTCGGCTTGTGCCTTCACAAGGCCCGAGCCGGGGACGACAATGGCCCATTTGACGCCCGCAGCCTTGCGACGGCCTTTCAGAACGGCGGCGGCGGCGCGCAAATCTTCAATCCGGCTGTTGGTGCAGCTGCCAATGAAGATGTTCTGCACATCGACATCCTGCATCCGCTGGCCGGGGACGAGACCCATATAGTCGAGCGACTTTTGCGCGGCGACTTGCTTTGATGGATCGTCAAAGCTCATCGGATCGGGCACGACACCTGTGATCGGCACAACATCTTCGGGGCTTGTGCCCCAAGTGACGTTGGGCGCGATGTCTGCTGCGTTGATCACAACGGTTTTGTCATAAGTCGCACCCGGATCAGTCGCCAATGTGCGCCAATAGGCGACGGCCGCATCCCAATCTGCGCCCTTAGGCGCCATGGGGCGGCCTTTCAGATACGCAAAGGTGACATCATCGGGCGCAATCAGGCCCGCGCGCGCGCCGCCTTCAATCGCCATGTTGGAAATCGTCAGCCGCCCTTCGATTGACAAGTTGCGAATGGCCGAGCCGGTATATTCGATCACATGGCCCGTGCCGCCTGCCGCCCCTGTGCGGCGGACGATTTCGAGCACAATATCCTTGGCGGACACGCCGGGGCCAACCTCGCCCTCAACGCGCACTTCCATTGTTTTGGATTGCTTTAACAGCAGCGTCTGGGTGGCAAGCACATGCTCGACCTCGCTTGTGCCAATGCCAAAAGCGAGCGCGCCGAGGCCGCCATGGCACGCGGTGTGGCTATCCCCGCAGACAATTGTGGTGCCGGGCAGCGAAAAGCCCTGTTCTGGCCCGACGACATGGACAATGCCCTGTTCTTTATCGGTCGCGCCGATATAGCGAATGCCAAAGGCCGGGGCATTGCGTTCCAATGCCTCCAACTGCGCGGCACTTTCGGGATCGGCAATCGGCACAGGGCGGCCTTGTGCATCCAAGCGCGGCGTGGTGGGCAAATTATGATCGGGCACCGCCAAGGTCAGATCCGGGCGACGCACTTTGCGCCCTGCGGCACGCAGCCCTTCAAAGGCTTGCGGGCTCGTCACTTCATGCACCAGATGACGATCAATGAAGATCAGGCAAGTGCCATCATCGCGGCGATCCACGACGTGAGCATCCCAGATTTTTTCATACAATGTGCGCGGACGTGAAGACATGATCGTTCTTTTTGCCCTGTGTTAAAATTCAACTTTTGGCCGGCCCCATTGGGGGGACGGTTTAGCCTGCTTTGCCGACAACGCTTTCGGGCAGATCCTTGCCAAAAACGCGCTGATAATATTCGGCCACCAGCGCACGTTCTGCCTCATCACATTTGTTGAGGAAGGACAGGCGGAAGGCAAAGCCCGGATCTTTAAAGATCGCCGTGTTCTGCGCCCAAGTGATCACAGTCCGCGGGCTCATCACGGTCGAAATATCGCCATTGATAAAGCCCTGACGGCTCAAGTCCGCGACCTTCACCATATTGGCAATGAGCTGGGGATCAGCCTCCTTCGCCTTGGCTTGGACGATATTGGTTTCGACCTCGGCAGGCAGATAGTTTAGGCCAACAACAATATTCCAACGGTCCATCTGGCCCTGGTTGATCTGTTGTGTGCCGTGATAAAGCCCGCTGGTATCGCCCAAGCCCACTGTGTTGGCGGTGGCGAACATACGGAACCACGGGCTGGGGCGGATGACGCGATTCTGGTCAAGCAGCGTCAGCTTACCTTCGGTTTCCAGCACACGCTGGATGACGAACATCACATCGGGGCGGCCCGCGTCATATTCATCAAACACCAAAGCCGTTGGCGTTTGCAGCGCCCATGGCAACAGGCCCTCGCGGAATTCCGTCACTTGTTTGCCGTCGCGCAGGACGATGGCATCGCGCCCAATCAGATCGATACGGCTGATATGCGCATCAAGGTTGATGCGGATGCACGGCCATTTGAGGCGGGCGGCAACCTGTTCAATATGCGTCGACTTGCCCGTGCCATGATAGCCTTGCACCATCACGCGGCGGTTAAAGGCAAAGCCTGCAAGAATGGCGAGCGTGGTATCCGGATCAAACACATAGGTCGGATCAAGATCGGGCACGCGTTCATCCGCTTGGGAAAAGGCGGGGCATTCCATATCGACATCAATGCCGAACACCTCGCGCACATTGACCTTGGTGTCAGGTGCGGGAAGCAGGGTTGTGGAACCGGGCTGGACGTTGGGCACATCAGTCATGGATCAGCACGTCTTTTCATCAGTCTGCGAGTGGACTGCCCATAGGACGCAGGCGCGCCCTATGGCAAGGCCCCTGACCCAAAGCCGGGGCCACGCGTCTTCTAACGACGCAGGCGCAATCCAATCAGAAACCGGCGGGGCGCGCCGGGCGTGTTGGCGCGCGGGTCAGTGGCATTGGGCGCTTCTGCCAGCCGAATCTCCTCCACCTCGCTATAGGCGCCAAAGGTGGCATAGCGCCGGTCCAACACGTTGGTGACATCTGCAAAGCCCGATAGCCCGCCCCCCAAATCCATCGTGGCGCCAATATCAAGACGGGCAAACCCCGGAACGCGCTGATCGAGATTGGCCTCATCGCCCATGCGCCATTGGCCCGATTGCGCCTGTACGGACGCCCGCAGCGTCAGGCCTTGGGCGGCATAAGCAACCGAGGCGACACCCCGATGCACCGGTAGGCCCGGCAAGCGCGCGCCCGGATTAATCGCAATGCGCCCATCCGCATCCGCTGCGGGATTATCCGGGCTTGTGGCAGTAAAGGCTGATAAAAACTGCGCCTCGCCATAGGCATAGCCCAATTGCACAGCCCAAGGCCCTTTTTGGGCCGACCATTGGAGATCAACCCCTTGCCGGCGGCTTTGGCCAATATTCTGGAAAAAAGCCCGTCCACGGGTTTGCGCGGCGGTTAGCAAAAGATCATTGGAAATGCGCGTCTGGTAGAGCGCAAGGGACCAGCCCCCCTGCCA
>JBEDNE010000031.1:0-7981 GCA_041170745.1 Pseudomonadota bacterium | reverse complement strand
CAGGATCAGTCATGCAGTCACCATAGCGTCTGCGGCGACTGCCGCGAAGAGGACGAAAAGATAAAGAATCGAAAAAGCAAACAGAGCCTTTTCGGCGCGCATAGGATCATCCGCGACGGGGCTGCGTGTAGCAACGCGCACCGCCATCAACAGGAAAATAACGTTCAACACAGCAGCCGTGACACCATAAATGGCACCCAACAGGCCAAGCGCCCAGGGCGCCATCGCGCACGCCACCATCGGCAGTGTATAAAGCAGCACATGATGCCGGGTGGTCTTTTCCCCGGCAACAACTGGCAGCATCGGCACGCCCGCATTGGCGTAATCGGTCTTTACGAACAGCGCGAGCGCCCAAAAATGCGGCGGCGTCCACAAAAAGATGATGCCGAAAAGCAAGATAGGGAGCAGACTCATCTGCCCCGTAGCGGCCGCCCAACCAATCATGGGCGGAAAGGCACCTGCAGCGCCCCCGATAACAATATTCTGCGGTGTCCGGCGCTTCAGCCAGACAGTATAGACGAGAACATAAAACAGGATCGACGCTGTCAAAATAGCTGCTGCAAACCAGTTGGTGGCAACGCCAAGCGTCAGAACTGAGAAGAAAGATAGGCCAACGCCGAAGTGAAGGGCCGATTGGCGGTCCATCCGCCCAGCGGGCAAGGGACGATCCGCTGTCCGCTTCATCCGGGCATCAATGTCTGACTCATACCATTGGTTGAGCGCCCCTGCCGCGCCAGCGCCCAGCGCAATGCAGAGAATGGCCGTAAAGGCGAGCACAGGGTGAATAGACTGGGGCGCCGCCAACAGGCCGCACAACCCTGTAAAGACGACAAGCGACATAACCCGCGGCTTGGTCAGCGCAAGAAAATCACGCCAATCCGCTGGAAGAGTGTCAGAGTTAGTCACGCTGAGGCTTGTCATACAGTGTCAAACCCGGGTCCCTTGTGAGGCAAGGCCCGGACCATGAAACCATCATGGCCCGGGCAAAGCATGTCCTTGAAGGTTGGGACAACGGAGTAAACCGTTTCCTTAGTCAACCTTCGGAAGGGTTTCGAACTGGTGGAACGGCGGCGGGCTCGACAATGTCCATTCGAGCGTCGTCGCACCTTCACCCCAGTAATTGCCTTCGGCCTTCTTACCCGCGACCAGCGCGTAGATGACGTTGGCAAAGAAGATCACCATTGAGCCGGCCATGATGACATAGCCCAGCGAGGCAATTTCGTTCCAATAGGCATAGGCGTCCGGATAGTCAGGGTAGCGACGTGGCATGCCCTGCAGACCCAGGAAGTGCATTGGGAAGAACACAAGGTTCACGCCAATGAAGAACACCCAGAAATGCAGATGGCCAAGCGCTTCCGACAGATGCCGGCCGCTCATCTTCGCAAACCAATAGGTAAAGCCGCAGAACAGCGCGAACACGGCGCCCAGCGACAGCACATAGTGGAAGTGCGCGACGACATAATAGGTGTCGTGCATGTAGTTGTCGACACCACCATTGGCGAGAACAACGCCCGTCACGCCACCCACGGTGAACATAAAGATGAAGCCCAAGGCCCAGATCATCGGCACAGTGAAGCGAATCGAGCCGCCCCACATCGTCGCAATCCATGAGAAGATTTTAATGCCCGTAGGCACCGCGATCACCATGGTGGCCGCCGTGAAATACATCTTTGTGTTCACGGACAGACCAACGGTGAACATGTGGTGCGCCCACACAATAAAGCCAACAACGCCAATCGCGACCATAGCGTAAGCCATGCCGAGATACCCGAAGATCGGCTTTTTCGAGAAGGTCGAGATCACCTGGCTGACAATGCCGAAGCCCGGCAGAATCATGATGTACACTTCAGGGTGACCAAAGAACCAGAAGAGGTGCTGATACAGCAGCGGATCACCACCGCCAGCCGGATCAAAGAAGGTCGTCCCGAAATTGCGGTCCGTCAGCAGCATGGTGATGGCAGCCGCCAGAACTGGCAGGGCCAAAAGCAGCAAGAAAGCGGTCACCAGAACGGACCACACGAACAGCGGCATCTTGTGCAACGTCATGCCGGGGGCACGCATGTTGAAGATGGTGGTGATAAAGTTGATGGCGCCCATGATCGAGCTGGCACCTGCGAGGTGCAGCGAGAAGATCGCAAGGTCAACCGAGGGGCCTTGCGCCCCATAGGTCGACAGCGGGGCATAGACTGTCCAGCCCGTACCAGCGCCCAAGCCTGTGCCGCCAGGCACAAAGGCCGAAGCCAGCAGGAGAATGAAGGACGGCACCAGCAGCCAGAACGACACGTTGTTCATGCGCGGGAAGGCCATGTCCGGCGCGCCAATCATAATCGGCACGAACCAGTTGCCAAAGCCACCAATCATGGCTGGCATAACCATGAAGAATACCATGATCAGGCCGTGGGCCGTGATCAGCACGTTCCACATGTGATACGCCTGATCAATGCTCGCACCTTGGCCTTCCAGCATAGCAGCCCAGGTGGTCAGATATTGAATGCCCGGCTGCGCCAATTCGGCGCGCATCAAGCCCGAAATTGCACCGCCAATGATCCCCGCGATAATCGCGAAAATCAGATAGAGCGTGCCAATATCCTTGTGGTTGGTCGACATGAACCAGCGGGCGAAAAAGCCCAGCTGATGATCGTCATGATCATGTGCATGATCGTGCGAAGCAGCGATAGTTGTCATGGTCGTTATGCCTTGGTGGCGGCTGCAGGCGCAGCCGGTGCAGTTTCATTCGCGCCTTCTGCGGCAGCCGGAGCAGCAGCAGGGGCAACAGCGGGAGTGGCGGCCGGGGCCGGCGCAGCGACGGGCTCAGCGCCCGGCATCTTGCCGCCCTTAGAGGCAACCCAGCGTGCGAAATTTTCCTTCGACACGACTTCAACCGCAATAGGCATGAAGGCGTGACGTGCGCCGCACAATTCAGAGCACTGGCCGTAATACACGCCTTCCTTCTCCACCTTGAACGTCACTTCGTTCAGGCGCCCGGGGACGGCGTCCATCTTGGTCCAGAAAGCGGGAACGGCGAAGGAGTGAATAACGTCTTCCGACGTCACAATGGCCTTAATTTCCGTCCCAACGGGAACCACAAGACGATTATCAACAGCCAGCAGGCGGGGCTCACCACGCTTAGCTGCTTCGGCATCGGTCAGCATGTTGGACACGATTTCGAAATCGCCATGGTCAGGATATTGGTAGGACCAATACCATTGATGGCCGATCACCTTGATCGTCACGGCATCCTTGCCAGCCGGCTTATATTGCGCGGCGAGCAGGCTGATCGACGGAATGGCAACCGCCACAAGGATCAGAACCGGAACCAGAGTCCAGATAACTTCGATCACCGTGTTGTGGCTGGTTTTGGAGGCGACCGGGTTGGCTGCGCGACGATAGCGCACCATGACCCAGAGCAGCAGCCCCAGAACGAAGAGCGAGATAACCGTAATGATCGGAAGCAGAATCACGTCATGCAGATGACGCGCACGTTCCCCATTTTCGGTGACTTGCGGCTGAATGCCGATTTTGCCGGGAACCGGCTGGCCAATGCCCGCAACGGGCGCAAGCGCAGCAGGCGCTTCAGGCTTTGCCTGTTCGGCGGCGGGGGCAGCAGCGGCATCCGCTTCAACAGCGGGGGCAGCCGCAACCGGTGCGGGAGCAGCGGCAGCGGGCGCCGGAGCGACCGGAGTTGCTTGCGCCATCGCAGCTGCTGGTGCGAGCACCAGGCCAATTGCGATCAGGGCAGATCTCAGCTTCTTCATTACCTGTTTGTCCATGTTGACGCCCGGTAAACCGGGCAAAAATAAGGCCCCTGGAGCTACCCCTAATGGATAGTCCGGGCTGGCCTATACGCGGCAAAGCCCGGAGGCTCAAGGGAGTTGCACCGCATTTTTTGCTTAGGATTGCAGCTGCGGTCCAGCCCCCCTAAGGGATGGGTTCCCAAAGTTCACCACAAGCCGGGGGAATGATGACCAACGACGACATCCTTCAGGAGTTTCGTGACGCAGAAGCGCTGCTTGAAGGCCATTTCATTTTATCGTCTGGGCTGCGCAGTCCTCGCTATCTGCAATGCGCGCGGGTTTTGATGAATCCTGCGCGTGCCGCGCGGCTGGCCGAGGCGCTGGTCGCCCGCCTGCCAGCCGACGTGCGCGCCGCGATTGATGTTGTCATTTCGCCGGCCATGGGCGGCATCATCATTGGCCATGAAATGGGCCGTGCTTTGGGCAAGGATGCGCTCTTCCTGGAACGTCCCGATGGCATTTTTGGCCTGCGCCGCGGTTTTCGCCTTGAGTCGGGGCAAAAGGTCCTGATGGTGGAAGATGTGGTCACAACCGGATTATCGTCTCGCGAGGCAATTGCTGCAGTCGCCCGTGAAGGGGGAGAGGTGATTGCAGAGGCCGCTCTTGTTGATCGCTCGAATGGCACTGTGGATTTGGGCGTGCCCTTCCACCCACTTATCCGCCTTGATGTGCCCACTTACGAGGCGGACAAGCTGCCGCCTGAGCTGGCTTCTATTCCCGCCATAAAGCCAGGCAGCCGGAAGGACGCCCAGTGAGCCAGCATCTGCGCCTTGGGGTCAATATTGACCATGTGGCGACGATCAGAAATGCCCGGGGTGGTGACCATCCCGACCCTTGGCGCGCGGTTGAGATTGTAGAACAGGCGGGCGGCGATGGCATTACCGTCCATCTGCGAGAGGACCGGCGGCATATTCGCGATGCCGATCTGGATACACTCATGGCGCGCACGCAGTTGCCCATCAATCTTGAGATGGCGGCCACGCAAGAAATGCTGGCGATTGCGCTCAAACACAAACCTCATGCAGCGTGCATCGTGCCAGAGCGCCGGGCCGAGCGTACAACTGAAGGCGGGTTGGATGCCGCGGGCCTGCACAACGAATTGGCACCTATTGTTGCTCAACTCAGTGATGCAGGGATTCGCGTGAGCCTGTTCATTGAACCTGATGCGCGTCAAATTGAGGCCGCGATGCGCCTCAAAGCGCCTGTGGTTGAGTTACATACCGGCAAATATGCGCATTCGACAGGGCCGGAACTGGCGGCCGAGTTAAAGCGACTAAGCGATGCCGCCGCTCTGGCAGCGCGCAACGGCATTGAGCCTCATGCTGGCCATGGCCTGACTTTTGAAAATGTTGGGCCAATTGCCGCCATCCCCCAAATTGCCGAACTCAATATCGGGCACTTCCTGATTGGCGAGGCCATTTTCATTGGGCTGGCAGCCAGCATCCAAGAGATGCGCGCGCGTATGGATGCCGCACGGGACGTTGCATGATTGTCGGCATGGGATCTGATTTGTGCAATATTGAGCGCATTCAGAATTCGCTCAACCGGTTCGGCACCCGTTTTGAAGAGCGTGTCTTTACGCCAGTGGAGCGCGCCAAGGCGGCCCGCCGCCCCTTCACCAAGGCCGGCACTTATGCGAAGCGATTCGCTGCCAAAGAGGCGTTTTCTAAGGCCGTTGGCACTGGCTTTAAACGCGGCGTTTTCATGAAAGACATTGGCGTGGTGAATGCACCCTCGGGTGCGCCCACTTTGGCCCTGAATGGTGGGGCCAAGGCAGCGCTCGATGCCCTTATCCCCGCAGGGTATGAAGCGCGCATCCACCTAACACTTACCGATGACCATCCTTGGGCGCAGGCCTTTGTTATCATAGAAGCCTTGCCCACCAGTCCGCTTGGCTCCTAAAGCGCGGCAAACACCTACCGCTGACGAAAGATTTTCCCCCATGGCCAAAGCAAAGCGCCCAAAGAGCGAGCGGATTGATTGGATTGCGGAAATTCGCGGCGCCGTGATTTTGCTCGCAGCTGTGCTGGGCTTTCATAGCTTTGTGGCAAAGCCATTTTACATTCCGTCCGAATCAATGGTGCCAACATTGCTGGTTGGCGATCGGCTGGTTGTGAACAAATTTGCTTATGGGTGGAGCCATGTGTCCCCCACTATTCCCTCCATCCCCGCGCTGTTCCGCTGGCTCGTCTTGCGCGAGCCCGTCGAGTCGCTGGCGGTGCAATTGCCAGACTGGAAGGGCCGGATCTGGGGCAGCACGCCGGAACGGGGAGATGTCGTCATTCTGACGCCGCCCGGCACAAATACGGATTACATCAAGCGCGTTATTGGCTTGCCCGGAGACAGGATTGAAGTGCGCGGTGGGCTTGTCATCATCAATGGCCAAGCCGTGAAGCAAGATCGGCTGGGGGATCGGCTGGTGCCCGTTGATTTGAACGATCCATGCACTCCAGAAGAATATCCGGGTCGCCGCATTGCCAAGCCAGATGGCAGCCTGTGGTGCACGCTTCCTATTGTCCGCGAAACGCTTCCCAATGGCCGGACTTATGAAACCGTAGATACGGATCGCAACTCGGTGGGGGATAGCTATGGGCCCATCACTGTGCCCGAGGGCCAGTATTTTATGATGGGTGATAACCGCGATCACAGTGCCGATAGCCGCTTTCCACAATGGCAGCGCGGTTTGGGCGGGCCTGTGCCTTGGGAGCAAATTGGCGGGCGAGCCGAGTTCATCACCTTCTCGCTCGATGGCTCAAGCAGCGTGCTCAATCCCATTAGCTGGGTCCGCGCGCTGCGCCCCGGCCGCGCCTTTACCAGCCTGAAACCAAAAAGCGCCGCACAGTAAAAAGCCCGCGCCAAAAAGCTGGCACGGGCCTTTTGAAGATCAGCAGAAAAAGCGCAAATCAGCGGGGTTCTGCACCATCTGCGGCTGCGCCCGCTGCCTGTTGCTGACGCTGCATCATCTGTTGCATCATCTGCACTTCGGCTTGGCTGCGGAAATCCAGCAAGTCGACGTCAAAGACGAGGACCGAATTTGCCGGGATCGGCCCAACCTCTTGCGCACCATAACCCAGCGAGGCGGGGATGCAGAGGCGATACGACCCGCCCCGTGCCATCATTTTCAAAGCCTCTGAAAAACCGGGAATGCTGCCCGCAACTGGCATAGGCACTTGCTGATTGGCATCAAATTCGGTGCCATCGGCCAAGGTGCCCTTATAACTAATCAGCGCAATATCCTGATCTGTCGGGCTGGGGCCGTTGCCAGCCTTGCGTGTCTGGAACACCAGCCCAGAGCCCGTTGTCTCAGCGGCCGCCACGCCATTGCCCGTGGGCAACATCAGTCGTGCCGAGCAGCTTTGGCCAACGGCCTTGGCAGTGCCGGCCCAAGCTAGGCCACCTGCAATTGCCGCGACCAGCGCGACCCCGCCCCAGAGCTTTACAAGCGAGCCTTTAGCAATTGGATGAATGGGAACAGCAGTGTTCGACATGGATGGCCCCTATTGGTCAATCAATCTGGCGATGGCCTATGGCGCATCCGCGCGCGCGCGCCAAGACCAAAGAAAAAGGCGCTGGGAATTCCCAACGCCTTTTTTCTGATTTGGCAATCGCCGTGTGGCTTAGCGGATGCCGTCACGCTCCATGCGCTTGCGCTCCATCTTGCGGGCGCGACGCACAGCAGCAGCCTTTTCACGGGCGCGCTTTTCAGACGGCTTTTCATAGTGGCGACGCAGCTTCATTTCGCGATAGACGCCTTCGCGCTGCAGCTTCTTCTTAAGAGCCCGAAGCGCTTGGTCCACATTATTGTCGCGAACGATAATCTGCATAAAAAAGCCACACTCCAAAGTCGAATTTGCACCGCCAAAACTGGCGGGCTGAAGCCAAAAACGAAGCAGCGTCGCTCAAAGCGCCGTGCACGAGAGATGCGCCCCTAGCCACCGATTCCCCAAAAAGCAAGGGAAAAGGCCTGATTGCCACGCAAGATGGCGCTTGCGTCAAATAGGCCGGGCGGATTCTGGTCCGAAAGGGGAGTCTCGGCCGCATCCAATACGCTACGCCATAGAGCTGATTCGCACAGCCTGCCAGATGGCGAGGATGGGCAATGCCTTAATGCGTGCGGCCACCCACACGGGCCATTGGGGAAGAGGAGGGCATATGCCAGTCTGGAGCAGCTTTGGGCATCTTTTGCA
>JBEDNE010000030.1:0-11947 GCA_041170745.1 Pseudomonadota bacterium | reverse complement strand
CCCAATGTCCGCATTTGGCGCGAAGACGGGCCTCAAGAAACCAGTTTTGCAGGAGCAAATCCATGAGCCGCCATTCCAAATGCACGTGCGGCTGGCTCGTCGCCCTTGCCTGTACATGGACCAGCCCGGGCTATGCCGCGCCGCAAGGGACAGTCTCGATCAATCAAGGGGCCAGTGGCCCCGTGGCGGTTGAGCGGCCAGCGACACAGATTATTTTGTCCAAGGGTCGGGGGCAAATTGTGACACTGCCTGTGGCTGTAACAGATGTCATGGTCTCCAATCAGTCCGTCGCAGATGTTCAAGTCCGCTCCCCCAGGCAGCTTTACATTTTGGGCAAAACAGACGGGGAATCCAGCATCTTTGCCATCACCTCGGCCGGCAAAATTGTCTATTCGGTCAATGTCCGCGTAACGGCCAACATCAATTCGGTGGATGATGTGCTGAAGCTGGCGCTGCCCGAGGCCGATATTCGCGTGACAACTGGCAATGGCCTTATCTTGCTGACGGGAACAGTGCCTGCGCCCGAAGATGTGGCAGAGGCCGAGCGGCTGGCCAAATCTTTGGTTGGCGAGAAGATACAAGTTATCAATCGCCTGAAGACTGCGACGCCGGTGCAAGTGTCGCTGCAAGTCCGCATTGCTGAAGTTAACCGCCAATTTGTCCGCAGTTTGGGCGTCAACCTGATGTCGCGTGATACGACCGGCGGTTTCCTTTTTGGCGTTGCGCAGGGCCGGAGTTTTGGCACGATTTCTGATCGGGATTTGAGCAGCTTTCCCAAAGTAGACGCTTCAAGCCTTTATGGCCTGCCCAAAGACTCAGTCATGTTGCCAATGAACCCGGCCACAGGCGCCTTGGTGCGCACGCCCGGCACATCCTATAATCTCTCTGGTCTCGGCACGGGCTCTAAAACGAGCCTTGGCGCGGCCGGCCGTTTGCTGGGGCTTGACCTCGCAAGCGCGATTGACCTTGCTGAAAATCAGGGCCTTGCAACCACGCTGGCACAGCCCAATTTGACAGCCCTGTCAGGTGAGACGGCCAGCTTTTTGGCAGGTGGCGAAATACCAATTCCCGTTGCCTCGCAGCTTGGGCAGGTTTCAGTTCAATTCAAACAATATGGCGTCAGCTTGGCCTTTACGCCGGTGGTTCTGACCGACGGGCGCATTTCCTTGAAAGTCCGGCCAGAAGTATCGCAACTGACAACGGCTGGCTCAGTTCAGGTCAACGGCTTTACTATTCCTGCGCTGTCCACGCGCCGTGTTGAAACCACAGTCGAGCTGGGTTCTGGGCAAAGCTTTATGATTGGCGGCTTGCTGCAAAACACGCAGAATAATGTCGTTGATAAGGCCCCCGGCCTTGGCAGTCTGCCAATTATTGGCGCGCTCTTTCGATCCACTGAATTTCGCAAGAATGAAACAGAGCTTGTGGTGGTTGTAACGCCCTATTTGGTTCGGCCAGTGTCGGCCAGTGACATCATATTGCCGACCGATGGGTTGGCGCTGCCCTCAGATGAAGATCGGATATTGCGTGGTGCTTCGCTGTCGGGAAGGTCAGGCGCAAAGCGGCCCCAGCCGCGCATGGAAACGCCCCGGACCATTGCCGCGCCCGGCCTGTCCTCCCCCCTGCCGTTGCAATCGACCAGCACGGCGCAGTCCCCAGCAACAAAGCAGAAAAAAGCCAAATCATCTGCCTTACCTCTGCCCGGCTTTACTCAGTGAGAGGATTTTTCATGGCCCAGTCTTTTACCCATAAGCTGACAACGGCGCTGTGTGTTGCTGGTATCACTCTGTTCATCCCGCTGCCCGCCTTCGCCCAAAGCGGGACAGACTCTGTCCACCAGCCAATTGTCCAACGCAGCGACTATATAATTGATCTTCCAGTCAAAGATGGCCTGGCAGCTCAGGATGTACGGCGATTGAGCAGCTGGCTTGCCGCTCTGAACCCTGCTTATGGCGATAGCATTGGCCTCGATCCGGCAAGCAATGCAATGGACACCGAGGTCCGCACAATCATTGCCACTGTGTTGAGCCAATATGGCTTGCCCCTTGCGGCCTCTGCACCTGTCACACAAGGCGAACTTGCACTCGGCCATATCCGCATCGTGTTGAGCCGGATGATCGCCTCTGTCCCTGGTTGCCCAGATTGGAGCCACCCCGGCAGGACCAGTTCTGCCCGGTATAATCTGTCCAATTATGGCTGCGCGACAAACGCGTCACTGGCGGCGATGGTCGCGGACCCCGCGGACTTGCTGGTCGGGCGCAAAGCGCGTCCAGCCACACTCTCCCCGGTAAGCGGACGCGTCATTGATGCCTATAAGATTGGCGGCGCAGCAAATGCCGCATCTGCCATCGCCCCGGCGGGAGCCGCTGCCAAATGACTCATATGCCTCCCTCGCGCAGTCTTGTGAGTGGGCGGGACATGTTTTCCGCCTTTGTGTCGGATGATCATGCGATCAATGCCCTCTACCAGATATGCAGCGAATTTGGCTGGTCGTCTGATGTTGTCTACCCCGGCGGCCTCCACAATGCGGTTCAGACACTCGCTGTTTCATCGAGCCCGTCCATCTTGTTTGTCGATATCTCGCAGGCCCAAAATCCCCTGTCAGACATTAATTCGCTGGCAGAAGTGTGTGAGCCAGGCACACTTGTTATCGCCTGCGGGCATTTGAATGATGTTCGGCTGTACCGTGACCTGCTGGCAAGCGGCATTCAAGATTATCTGCTGATGCCCCTTAATCCCGATCAACTGCGCGATGCCTTTGCGCATGCACAGGCGCTGCTGAACCAGCCCAAGCCAGAAACCATGTCAGACCAAAGCCCTGTCGCTCTTGGCGTTTTGGGCGTGCGCGGGGGATGTGGAGCAACGTCTTTTGCAACGGGGCTGGCGTGGTCGCTCGCGGCACAAGAGGGCCGCCTCACAGCGCTGCTTGACCTTGATTTGCATTTTGGAACCGGGGCCTTGCAGCTGGATCTTGAGCCGGGCCGTGGCTTGACGGACGCGATTGAGAACCCAGCACGCATCGACGGGCTGTTTCTTGAGCGCAGCATGGTGAAGGCCAGTGACCGGCTATCGATATTATCCGCCGAAGCCTCTTTAACGCAGCCCGTCATTTCTGACGGCACCGGCTTTATGGTGCTTCAGCAGGAAGTGATTTCCGCCTTTGAGTGCACTGTGGTTGATCTGCCTCGCAGCCTTGCGCTGTATCAGCCCAATCTTCTGGCGATGCTGACGCATATCATTCTGGTGTCAGAAACAACGTTGGCCAGCGCCCGAGATTGTTATCGGATGTTGAACTGGCTGAAAGCAGTCGCACCGCAAGCCCAAGTGCAGATTGTGCTTAACAAAGTCAGCTCGGCTGCTGGCAATGAAATCTCTCGCAGCGATTTTGAGGCCTCTATCGAACGCAAGGTCGATTTTACGCTGCCTGATGACCCAAAAAGTGCGCGCCAAGCTGCAAAGTTGGGCAAAGCCTTGAGTGCCGCCAATCCAACATCGCGATTGGCAGTCGCGTTCAATAGCTTTGCCAGCAAATTGATGCTGGCCGAGCTGAATCAGGGCGACAAAAACAGTCCCGCTTCTACGGGCAAAAAGGGCTGGGCAAATGGGTGGTTTAGTTTGCGTGGCTTGAGCGAAAAACTCTCACGCCGGGCAAACTCGCCCGGCAATGACCTGCCGCCTAATTCTGCCCTATGATTGCGATCATCGTCATTTCTGCTGGTGTTTTTCTGGCTGTGATACTGACGTATCTGGCCTTGGGCGCAGATGAGCGTGCCGCCGCTGCCCGGCGGTTAAAAGCAATTAAACGGCGGACCCATTCTGACAGACCCAATATCGAAGGCGAGTTACGCAAATTGGCGCTGGTGCGGGCCAAACCGCGCGAGACATTTCTAACCCAATTTGTTCCAAATCGTGCGGCCTTAGAAAATCGACTCCGCAAAGCTGGCAAAAGTTGGACAGCTGAAAACTATGTGGCTGCCATCGTCATATTGGGCGTCATTCTTGCCGCCGGACTCATGGTCATCGGCCTTCAGCCCCTCATCGCGATAGCTGCGGGGATTGTGCTTGGAATGGCGCTGCCCCAAATCCTTTTGAGCGTGCTGATTGGCCGGCGATCTCAAAAATTCATCCAAGGTTTTCCCGTTGCGATTGACCTTATGGCGCGCGGCATAAAATCGGGCTTACCTATTTCCCAAACAATTGAAGTGATTGCGACAGAGCTGGACGGCCCTGTGCGGGAAGAATTTCAGTCCGTCAGTGATGCGGTGCGCATCGGGCGCACAATGGATGAAGGGTTGAAACAAGTGGCTGCCCGTGTGGACATGCCGGAATTTCAATTTTTCTGCATTGCAATCGCTGTTCAGCGGGAGACGGGCGGCAATATTGGCGAAACTCTGAGCAACTTATCAGATGTGCTGCGCAAGCGCGCCCAAATGAAATTGAAGGTGAAAGCCATCTCCTCCGAAGCCCGCACCTCCAGCGGCTTTATGGCTTTGCTGCCTGTTTTGATTGTTGGGGCCATTAATGTGATGAACCCCGGCTATCTGGCGCCCTTTCTGACGAACGAAAAGCTCACACAGGTTGGCATTGGGGCCTTTGTGTGGATGGTGATGGGCATCGCCATCCTGGTCAAAATGGCTAATTTCAAGATTTAAGGACAGGCAAGCATGGCCGCAGCACCCGTCACGACCATATTTGGCGTTGCACCAGCACTGCTGGCGCAAGGCCTTTCTGCCATTGCCATTTTCGCCCTCATGCTCGCCATTTATGCGGCTATCACCAGCCGAAACCCCATGGCGGCCCGGCTTAAATCATTAGAAGATCGGCGGCGGATGTTGGCGACAGGGCCCAACCGCCAGCCCAGTCGACACGCCAACCGCAGCGACAAGAAGGAGCGGGCAAAAACAAGCAGCGCCCGTCGATCCCAAATCCGCCTGGTCATGGACCGGCTGAAATTGCTGCAAGACACGCAGGTAAAAGCTGTTGAGCTGACGCTCAGCCAGGCAGGGTTTCGATCCCGCGATCTGGCTGTGCTGGTTATTCTGGCGCGTCTCATTTTACCGATAGCGATCGGCATCCTTGCTGTCGTGATGATTTTCGGCTTGGATTATGGCGCAAATATGAGCCCACTCAAACGGTTCCTCACGCCCACGGCCATCCTGTATGTTGCCTATTTGCTGCCAGACTTAATCATCGACCGCATGGCAAAGACGCGGATCGAGGCCATTCGTCTGGCCTTTCCTGACACCTTAGACTTGATGGTCATTTGCGCCGAAGCTGGCCTGACAATTGACGCGTCTTTGCAACGCGTCTCACGCGAGCTTGCCGGGCCTTTCCCCGAAATGGCAGATGAATTGAGCCTGACGGCGATTGAGCTGAACTTTATGAGTGACAGGCGCACGGCATTTCAGAATTTTGCCGCTCGGGTGCCGTTAGATACCGCCAATGCCGTTGCCACGACTTTGATCCAAACCGAAAAATATGGGACGCCCCTTGCCTCTGCCTTACGCGTTCTCTCGGTTGAATTCCGGCATACGCGGATGATGCAGGCAGAGGCCAAAGCGGCCCGGCTGCCCGTGCTCATGACCATTCCGATGATGGTCTTTCTTGTCCCGCCAATTTTCGTTGTGCTTGTTGCGCCTGCCGCCTGCGCCATGATGGAACATGCGCATTAGGCCCAACTGAACACGCACTAGGCCCCGCGCAACGCCGCCTGCGCTGCCGCCAGCCGCGCAATTGGCACGCGATAGGGCGAGGCCGAGACATAATCGAGACTGATGCTCTCACAAAAGGCAATTGACTTGGGGTCGCCGCCATGTTCGCCGCAAATGCCCAGCTTAATATCGCTGCGGGTTGCGCGCCCACGCTCTGCCGCCAGGGCAATTAATTCCCCCACGCCGTCGACATCCAGGCTAACAAACGGGTCCTGTGCGTAAATGCCTTTATCGACATAGGTCGTCAGGAAGCGGCTGGCATCATCACGCGAAACGCCCAGCGTTGTCTGCGTCAAATCATTCGTCCCAAAGCTAAAGAACGCCCCCACTTCAGCAATTTCTCCGGCTTTGAGCGCGGCACGCGGCAGCTCAATCATCGTCCCAACCAGATAGACGATCCGCTTGCCCTGTTCGGCAAAGACAGCCTCTGCCGTGCGATCAATCACGTCCTTCATCAGCTCCAGCTCGCGCTTGGTGCCAACCAGCGGGACCATGATTTCGGGCACAGGCGCCGTGTCCAGCGCGCAGGCCGCTTCAAAAATCGCGCGTGCCTGCATTTCGTAAATTTCTGGATAGGTCACACCCAAGCGGCAGCCGCGATGGCCGAGCATGGGGTTAAATTCAAACAAATCCGCCGCGCGGCGCTTGAGCTGCTCCACATCGACACCCGCTGCCGCCGCCACTTCGGCAAATTCGCCTTCCTCATGCGGCAAAAATTCATGCAGCGGCGGATCAAGCAGGCGGATTGTGACGGGCAAGCCCGCCATGACTTCAAAAATTTGGCGGAAATCTTCGCGCTGCTCGGGCAGCAGCTTCTCCAGCGCGGCCCGGCGGCCTTTCTCGCTATCGGCCAAGATCATCTGGCGCACAGCCGTAATCCGCGCAGCATCAAAGAACATATGTTCGGTGCGGCACAGGCCAATGCCTTCCGCGCCAAAATCCCGCGCGGTCTGCGCATCTTGGGGCGTTTCAGCATTGGTGCGCACTTTCATGCGGCGCACATCATCTGCCCACGCCATCAGCGTGCCAAAGTCCCCCGCCAATTCGGGCTGCACTGTTGCCACCGCACCAGCCATCACCTCGCCCGTTGCGCCATCCAGCGTCAGAATATCGCCTTCGCGCAATTCACGCCCGCCCACACGGAGCAGCTTGGCCTTGGCATCAATTACAATCCCGCCAGCGCCCGACACACAGGGCCGCCCCATGCCGCGGGCAACGACTGCAGCGTGGCTCGTCATCCCGCCGCGCGCGGTGAGAATGCCCTTGGCGGCGTGCATGCCGTGAATATCTTCCGGGCTGGTTTCAACGCGCACCAGAATGACGCTCTCGCCATTGGCTGCCGCTTTTTCGGCACTATCGGCGTCAAAGACGATCTTGCCCGACGCCGCCCCCGGCGATGCAGGCAGCCCCTTGGTCAGCACATCGCGCTTGGCGCTGGGATCCAGCGTCGGGTGGAGCAATTGGTCCAGCGCTGCTGGCTCTACCCGCAAGATCGCTTCCTCCCGCGTGATCAGCCCTTCGCTCGCCATGTCCACCGCGATTTTGAGCGCCGCTTTCGCCGTGCGCTTGCCCGATCGGGTTTGCAGCATCCACAGCTTGCCGCGCTCCACAGTAAACTCAATGTCCTGCATATCGCGGTAATGCGTTTCCAAAATGCGGAACACATCGGCCAATTGCCCATAGACTTCGGGCATGGCCTCTTCCATTGACAGCGGCTTGGCATTGGCGCGTTCACGCGCGGCCTTGGTCAGATATTGCGGGGTGCGGATACCCGCGACGACATCTTCGCCCTGCGCATTGATCAGAAATTCGCCATAATAGGCATTCTCGCCCGTCGCCGGATCACGCGTAAAGGCAACGCCCGTGGCGGACGTATCCCCCATATTGCCAAAGACCATGGCTTGGACATTCACCGCCGTGCCCCAATCGCCGGGAATGCCATTCAGACGGCGATAGACCTTGGCGCGTTCAGACTCCCATGATCCGAAAACGGCCCCGACAGCCCCCCAGAGCTGATCGTGCACATCCTGCGGGAAAGGCTTGCCCCATTCCTGCTCCACCAGCGCCTTAAATTCGCTGACCAGTGCCTGCCAGTCTTCGGCGGCCATATCGGTATCGAGATAATAGCCGCGATCTTCCTTGGCGATTTCCAGCGCCTCTTCAAACGCGCCATGATCGAGGCCGAGGACAACGTCGGAATACATTTGAATGAACCGGCGATAGCTGTCCCACGCAAAGCGGGCATCCCCCGAAGAGGCAGCCAAGCCTTTGACAGTTTCATCATTCAGGCCAAGGTTGAGGACGGTGTCCATCATCCCCGGCATCGAAACACGCGCGCCCGAGCGGACCGAGACAAGCAGCGGGTCAGCCGCATCGCCAAATGTCTTGCCCGTCACCGATTCAATATGCGCGATGCCGCCCGCTACTTCCGCGCGCACGCTGGCGGGGAATGTTTGCCCTTCCGCATAATAAAGGGTGCACATTTCGGTCGTGATGGTGAAGCCCGGTGGCACGGGCAGGCCAATGGCGGCCATGCCATCCAAATTCGCGCCCTTGCCGCCCAGCAAATTCTTATTGCCGCGCGTCGCACTATCCCCGTCCGAAACACCCCCGCCAAAGCGGTAGACAAACTGCGTCATGCGTCCTCCCAATTCGGGCGGGGCGGCAGGCTTGGACTAAAGCTGCCGCATCACCCTTCAATCCTTGAAAAATCCGCCACGCGGTGGACCGCATCACGGAAGCGCGTCAGCAAACCGAGCCTAAAGGCCCGCTTTGCGGGGTCATCATCATTCACCATCACGCCATCGAAAAAGCCATCAATCGGCGCGCGAAGGGACGCCAAGGCTGCCATCGCGGCTTCAAACTGCTCGCTTTCAACCGCAGAGGCGGCCTTGGGTGCCGCTGCATCAAGAGCGGAGAGCAATGCGCTCTCTGCCACCAGCAAGTCACCCGACGGCGCTACGGCTGCAGCATCTGGCGCGGACTTCAGGATGTTTGCCGCGCGCTTATAGGCGGCAAGCAAATTGGTGCCGTCTTCAGTTGTAACGAAAGATTGAAGGGCCTTCACGCGTGCGAGCAGACGGACCAGATCATCCTCGCCGCCCAATGCAAAGACGGCATCAATCAAATCATGCCGAACGCCTGCTTCGCGCTGTTGAACCTTGAGGCGATCTGCAAAGAAATCAAGCAAATCTGCCGAAGGGTCTGCTGCCGCAATGCCATCAGCGGCATAGAGCTTCGACACGCTGGCAAAGGCAGTGCCCAGCGGCAGGCGCAAGCCATTTTCTGTAATCAGACGAATGACAGCCAAAGCTGCACGGCGCAGCGCAAACGGATCTTTGGAGCCAGTTGGCTTTTCATCCACCGCGAAAAAGCCTGTCAGCGTATCCAGCTTTTCTGCGAGAGCGACTGCAATGCTTACAGGCGCCGAGGGCACGCTGTCGCTGGCACCCACTGGCTTGTAATGATCGCGAATGGCCTCAGCCACTTCAGCAGTCTTGCCTTGAGCTGCCGCATAATAGCCGCCCATCAGACCTTGAAGTTCTGGGAATTCACCCACCATGCCCGTCACGAGGTCAGACTTGGCAAGCAAGGCCGCGGCCCCTGCCGAAGCTGCATCACAACCCGGGATGACCGCTGCCAGAATTTTGGCAGTGGCTTCCATCCGCCGCACGCGCGCGGCAACGGTCCCCAGCTTTTCGTGGAAGACGATGTCCTTGAGCTTTTCCGCCTGTGTCTCAAGGCTAACCTTCAGGTCCGTCTCATAGAAGAAGCGCGCGTCGGACAGACGGGCGGCCAGAACCTTTTCATTGCCCGCAATGATCGACGCACCGCCATCATGCGCGCTGATATTGGCCGTGCAGACAAAGGCGTTGGCAAGCTTACCGCTCGCATCCCGGCAGATGAAATATTTCTGGTTCACCCGCGCGGTCAGCTGGATGACTTCTTCGGGAACGCTTAAAAAGTCGGGGTCGAACCGGCCCAGCAAGGGCACCGGCCATTCAGTCAGGCCCGCATTTTCAATGACCAAGCCTTCGTCGGGCACAAGCGTTAGGCCCGCAGCCGAAGCCGCCTTTTCCGCGCCCTCGCGGATCATCGCGCGACGTTCGTCCTGATCCACAATCACATGGGCGGCACGCAGCTTGGTGGCGTAATCGCCCGCATTGCCAATGGTGACAGGGCCTTTGTGGTGGAAACGATGCCCCGCTGTGGCCGAGCCGCTCACGATGCCGTCAATTTCACAGGGCACAACATCATCGCCCAACAGCGCGATAATGCCCTGCAAGGGGCGCACCCAGCGCAGGCTTTCGGTTGACCGCGATGCTGCCCCCCAGCGCTGGGATTTCGGCCATGGGAAGGCGCGGATGATCGCCGGGATGGCCTCTGCCAACACGTCCGCCGTGTTGCGGCCCGGCTTTTCAACAATTGCGAAATAGGTGCCGTCGCGCTCTTCAAGCTGATCTTGCGTCAGGCCCGTCTTGCGCAAAAAGCCTTCCAGCGCCTGGGGTGGCGCACCGACCTTGGGGCCTTTGGTTTCTTCACGCACAGCCTGAGTTTCGAGGGGCAAGCCCTTGGCAATCAACGCCAATCGGCGCGGCGTGGCAAAAGTGACAAGGTCAGCCGCTTTCAGGCCCGCCCGCTCCACTTCAGCAGAGAATAATCGGGCCAAATCGTCCCGCGCTTTATCTTGCATGCGCGCGGGGATTTCTTCGGAGAGAAGTTCGAACAGGAAGTCGGTCATCTTACGCCTCCCCTGCTGCGTCATGCTGAACTTGGTTCAGCATCCATGAACACAAAGGCGCAGAACCGGCATCGGTAGCGATAATGGACCCTGAACCAAGTTCAGGGTGACGGGGTGTAGAAACGTGCTTCATCTTACGCCTCCCACCCGTTTTTTTCCATCCAGGCCGCACAACTGCCTTTCGCCAGATCACGCACGCGGCCAATATAGGCTTGGCGTTCCGCGACCGAGATGACGCCGCGCGCATTCAACACGTTGAAAATATGGCTGGCCTCAATGGCTTGATCATAAGCCGGCAGTGGCAATTTCGCGTCAATACAGCGCTGGCATTCTGCCGCCGCTTTTTTAAAGGCGTCAAACAGCGTCTCAGTATCGGCGACTTCAAAATTATAGGCGCTAAATTCGCGCTCATTTTCCAAAAACACGTCGCCATATGTGACGCCATGATTGTTGAAACGCAGATCATACACGCGGTCGACACCTTGAATATACATGGCCAAGCGTTCCAACCCATAGGTCAGTTCGCCTGCTACCGGCTTGCAATCAAAACCACCGACTTGTTGAAAATAGGTAAACTGGGTGACTTCCATGCCATCGCACCAGACTTCCCAGCCCAGGCCCCAAGCCCCCAATGTCGGGCTTTCCCAATCATCTTCCACAAAGCGGATGTCGTGCTTTAACGGGTCAATGCCAATGGCATCCAAGCTGCCCAGATACAGCTCTTGCAAGTTCGCTGGGCTGGGCTTCATGATCACCTGATATTGGTAATAATGCTGCAGCCGATTTGGATTTTCGCCATAGCGGCCATCGGTCGGGCGGCGCGAGGGCTGCACATAGGCGGCATTCCAACTGTCTGGCCCCAAGGCGCGCAGCGTGGTGGCCGGGTGGAAAGTGCCCGCCCCCATCCGCATGTCATAGGGTTGCAAGATGACACAGCCCTGCTTGCCCCAATAATCATGGAGGGTGAGGATCAGGTCCTGAAAGCTTAAAGCGTTATGATCTGCCGACATGGCCGGGCCTTAGGCGGAGCAGGGCTTGTGGGTCAAGCAAGCGGACAGCTTTTGGCCTTGACCAATGCAGGGGACAGGCGCAGCCTGACGCCCCAATAAACAAGCTGGGCGCGACCCGGCGTGGAGAGCGATGCGAAAGCGAATGGCCCTATGCGCCATTTGGGCGCTTTTTGGCCTTGGCCCTGCCTTAGCGGCCAAGCCACAACAGGCCACGCCTCGGACGCATAAATCCCTCAGATTTGAGCCACAGCCTGCAATTTGGAAGGTGGCAGATGGCGATACGACTCTCTATCTTTTCGGCACAACGCACGCCTTGCCCAAGAATTTCATATGGCAATCAAAGGCGCTGAAGCAGGCGATCCAGTCTTCGGATGAGCTGATTGTCGAGTCGCTCGACAGCAAAGACTCACAAGCAAAAACCGATGCAACCGTGGATGCGGCGCTAAACCCCGTTGTCGACAATGATCCAATTCTGGGGCGAGTGACCC
>JBEDNE010000029.1:0-5313 GCA_041170745.1 Pseudomonadota bacterium | reverse complement strand
CTATGCGTCTATCCTCCAAGTGCTCAAAGACCGGGCCTATGTGACGCTCGAGAAGAACCGCTTCATCCCGAGCGAAATCGGCCGGCTGCTCACCGCGTTTCTTGAACGCTTTTTTGAGCGTTATGTGAGCTACGACTTCACAGCCGGGCTGGAAGATGAGCTTGACGATGTGTCGGGCGGCCGTGCGCAATGGCAGGCTGTGCTTGAGGCGTTTTGGCGCGACTTTAAGCCCAAGACTGCCGAAGTGATGGAGCAAAAGCCATCCGAAGTAACCGCAGCAATTGATGAATTTCTGGCGCCTTTCCTGTTCCCAGAACGGGCAGATGGCGGTGATCCGCGCGAATGCCCGGCGTGCAAAATTGGGCGTTTGGCGCTGCGGGGCGGTCGATTTGGAGCGTTTATTGCCTGTTCCAACTATCCCGAGTGCAAATTTACGCGCAAATTCGGCCAGCCGGGCAGCGAAGGCGATGCGGGATCTACGGGCCCCGAAGTTCTGGGCCAGCACCCCGAGACGGGCGAGGACATTGAACGCAAATCAGGCCGCTTTGGGCCCTATGTTGAGATGGGGGCGGGCAAAGAGGCCAAGCGTGCCTCGATCCCCAAGGATATTCCGGCTGAGGAATTTGGGCTCGATTGGGCCGTGAAGCTGCTTGATCTGCCGCGCACCATTGGGGACCATCCCGAAACGGGCAAGCCAATTACAGCCAGCATAGGCCGCTATGGGCCATATCTGGCGCATGATGGCAAATATGCCCGGCTTGGTGCAACGCGCGATGTGTTTGAAACAGGCATGAACGCCGCAGTGGTGAAGCTGGCGGAGGCGGCCAGTGGCGGCGGCCGGGCACGCGGCGGGGCGAGCCGAGAGCCGCTGCGCGTTCTGGGTGCACATCCCCGCACCAGCAGCGAGATTAAGCTGATGGAAGGCCGCTATGGGGCTTATGTAACGGATGGCACAACCAATGCGACCTTGCCCAAGTCAGTCACGCCCGAAGCGCTGACGCTGGAGGCGGCGGCCCAGTTAATTGATGAACGCGCCGCGAAAGGCCCGGCCAAGGGCAGGGGGCGTGCAGTGAAAAAGCCTGCCGCCAAAAAGGCAGCGCCCAAAAAATCCCCGGCCAAAAAGGCCTGAGCGTCCAGCCAAGAACAATAGGGTTGCCTCCCCCGTTTTGGGGGAGGTGGTCCTATCCTTTAGGGGGGCAAAATATTTTTATTTTTGGTGCTCAGACGGCTTGCTTTTTTGAAAGCCTCGGAAAGTCCACGCGTCGCTGCGCCGCACAGATCGCCACGGGTCATATTCGACTCATTCTTGCAATGAATCAGGCCATTTGAGAATAAATTTCCGCTTGCTTTGCACAGCGGATAAGGCACTATGGCTTGTGGCTGACCTCGGGGGTGACCCAAGAACTTGTGGTTAACAGGTTTGCCGCGCGGGTCGTCTTTCGGGGCGTGCCGGGTTCTGTAGGTTTCGGGAAAATATCCCGAATTCCGGCGTCTCAGAACATAAACAAAGCTGTGTCGGGGCCTCGGCCCCAGGGTAAAAAAGAGTCGAATGTCGCTGCGGCGATTTGGGGGCAAGAATGGATTTTCGGGATACGCACGCAACGACCGGTGGGGATGATGTGGCAAGCGGTGTTGAAGTGACGAAGGCCAAGAAGAAATCGGGTGGCGCGGCAAAGGATACGCGCACGATTGATGCGGCTTATCCGCTCGATATTGATCGCAGTCGGGATGACTTGCTGACCGACTTTGGCAAAGAAACGCTGCGCGACCGGTATTTGCTGCCCGGTGAAAGCTATCAGGATCTTTTTGTCCGCGTGGCCTCTGCCTATGCCGATGATCAGGCCCATGCCCAGCGCATTTATGATTATATTTCAAAGCTGTGGTTCATGCCGGCCACGCCCGTCCTCTCCAATGGTGGCACAGGCCGCGGCTTGCCGATCAGCTGCTATCTGAACTCAGTTGACGATAGCTTGGAAGGCATCGTGAACACGTGGAATGAGAATGTCTGGCTCGCCTCGCGTGGCGGCGGCATTGGCACCTATTGGGGCTCGGTGCGCGGCATTGGCGAGCCTGTGGGCCTGAATGGCAAGACGTCGGGGATTATTCCCTTCGTCCGCGTGATGGATTCGCTGACGCTTGCGATTTCGCAGGGCTCGCTGCGCCGTGGTTCTGCTGCCTGCTACCTTGATATTTCGCACCCGGAAATTGAAGAGTTTCTGGAAATCCGCAAACCCTCGGGCGATTTCAACCGCAAGGCGTTGAACCTTCACCATGGCGTGCTGATCCCAGATGCCTTTATGGAAGCCGTGCGCGAGGGCGCAGAATGGGAATTGAAGAGCCCGAAAGATGGTTCGGTCCGCGGCACGGTGGATGCCCGTGCGCTGTTCCAAAAGCTGGTTGAAACCCGCCTTGCAACGGGTGAGCCCTACATCATCTATTCAGACCATGTGAACAAGGCGATGCCCAAGCATCACCGCGAACTGGGCCTGAAAGTCTCGACCTCCAACCTGTGCTCAGAAATCACGCTGCCGACAGGCCGTGACCATCTGGGCAATGATCGCACGGCTGTGTGCTGCCTCTCCTCGCTCAACATGGAAACATGGGATGAGTGGAATGGCGACAAGCAGTTTATCGAAGATGTGATGCGCTTCCTCGACAATGTGCTGACGGATTATATTGACCGTGCGCCGCCCGAAATGGCGCGTGCGAAATATTCGGCGATGCGGGAACGTTCGGTCGGCTTGGGGGTTATGGGCTTCCACAGCTTCTTGCAGGCGCGGAACATTCCGTTTGAAGGCGCCATGGCCAAATCTTGGAACCTCAAGGTGTTCAAGCACATTGCCGCGAAGGTGAACGAAGCGTCGATGCTGCTCGCCACTGAGCGCGGCGCTTGCCCGGATGCCGAAGAGCGCGGCGTGATGGAGCGCTTTAGCTGCAAAACAGCCATTGCCCCGACTGCCTCGATCTCGATCATCTGCGGCGGCACCAGCGCCTGTATTGAGCCCATCCCGGCCAATATCTACACGCACAAAACGCTGTCGGGCAGCTTTTCCATCCGCAATCCGCATCTTGAAAAGCTGCTGATTGAAAAGTCGAAAAATTCAGACGCTGTCTGGAATTCGATTCTTGAGCATGGTGGTTCGGTCCAGCATCTCGACTTCCTCACATCGGAAGAGAAGGATGTGTATAAGACCAGCTTTGAAATTGATCAGCGTTGGCTGATTGAGCTGGCAGCAGACCGCACACCCTATATTGATCAGGCGACCTCGCTGAACCTGTTCATCCCCGCTGATGTTGAGAAGTGGGATCTTTTGATGCTCCACTTCCGCGCGTGGGAATTGGGCGTGAAATCGCTTTATTATCTCCGGTCAAAGTCAATTCAGCGTGCCGGTTTTGCCGGCGGTGTTGAGGCGGATAACACGCCTGATGCGCCCAAGTTCGAGCTGGCAACGACGACCGATTATGATGAGTGTTTGGCCTGCCAATAAGCCGCGACCAAGCCTCTAATGGCTCTATTTGAATAAGGAAGACGAACATGTCTCTTCTTGAAGCCCGCAAGTCTTACAAGCCCTTTGAATATCCTTGGGCCTATGATTTCTGGAAGCGCCAGCAACAGATCCACTGGCTGCCCGAAGAAGTGCCGCTGGGCGAGGATTGCCGCGATTGGGCGCAGAAAATTAGCGAGCATGAGCGCAATTTGCTGACGCAAATTTTCCGCTTCTTCACGCAAGCCGATGTTGAGGTGCAGGATTGCTATCACGACAAATATGGCCGCGTGTTCAAGCCGACCGAAGTGAAGATGATGCTGACGGCCTTTTCCAACATGGAAACGGTACACATCGCCGCATATTCGCACTTGCTGGATACAATTGGTATTCCAGAAACCGAATATTCGGCCTTCCTCGATTATCAAGAAATGGCGGATAAGTGCAATTATATGCACCAGTTCGGCGTCGATAATGATCAGGATATCGCCCGCACGCTCGCCATGTTCGGCGGCTTTACTGAAGGGGTTCAGCTGTTCGCGTCTTTCGCAATGCTGATGAACTTCCCGCGCTTTAACAAGATGAAGGGCATGGGCCAGATTGTTAGCTGGTCCGTGCGC
The DNA here is from genome assembly GCA_041170745.1 of Pseudomonadota bacterium. GTDB lineage: Bacteria > Pseudomonadota > Alphaproteobacteria > Sphingomonadales > Sphingomonadaceae > Aquisediminimonas. The sequence continues at coordinate 1,208 of JBEDNE010000029.1, read as the reverse complement.
GATGAATCGCTGCACTGCGAAGGCATTACCCGCCTGTTCCACGCCTTTGTGAAGGAGCGGGATTGCCTGACCAAATCAGTCAAGGAAGATATTATCGATTGCTGCCAGAAGGTTGTCCGTCTGGAAGACAGCTTCATTGATCTGGCGTTTGAAATGGGCCCCGTGCCGGGTATGACCGCCAAGGAAATTAAGCGCTATATCCGCTATATTGCCGATTGGCGCTTGGGCCAGCTGGGCCTGCAACCCATTTATATGGTGGAAGAACACCCGCTGCCGTGGCTCGCCCCGCTGCTCAACGGTGTGGAGCACGCCAACTTCTTCGAAACCCGCGCGACGGAATATGCCAAGGCCGCAACGCGCGGCAATTGGAACGATGTGTGGGATAGCTTTGATCGCCGCAAATCCACCAAGGCCGCCAATGATGGCGTGGTGGACGTTAACGAAGCCGATATGTTTGCAGCAGCAGGCGTGGCGGCGGAGTAAGGCTCTATTTTTGAAAGCTTTTAAAGGCCGCGCCAGTGATGGGGCGGCCTTTTTCTTGGCTTTTACACGTCCGACGTGTTCGTGCCTTTGAGAGCAACGCATGAGAGCCAATGCAACGTTGAACCTAGCCTTCAGTCCATTCTTGCCAAGCGGCGCGCAACGTGGAATTCGTTGGCAAAAGGATGAGGAGCGCGCGTGTTTGATAGCCTGACATTGTCAGTGATCCCGCAAGAGGATGAGGCACTGCGGGCGCCCGTGCGCGCCATGATTGCTGAGGCGATCAAGGGCCGCTCGATGGATCAGCGGGCGCGATCGTGGCAGGGCTTTGATGCTGATTTTAGCCGGGCTCTGGGGACTGCGGGCTATCTGGGCCTTAATCTGCCAAAGCGCTATGGCGGAGGCGATAAAGGTCCTTTTGCGCGCTTTGTGGTGGTGGAAGAATTGCTGTCTGCTGGTGCGCCCGTTGCCGCGCACTGGATTGCGGATCGGCAGAGCGGGCCGCTGATCCTCAACTATGGCACCGATGCGCAGCGCGATTTTTACTTGCCCAAAATCTGCCGGGGTGAGGCGTTTTTCTGCATTGGGATGAGCGAGCCGGGATCAGGGTCTGACCTCGCCAGTGTCCGCACCCGCGCCGAGCGCACGGCCAGCGGCTGGCGTGTGAATGGCCAGAAAATCTGGACGACCAATTCCATGCACAGCGATTATATGATCGCACTGGTGCG
>JBEDNE010000028.1:0-2566 GCA_041170745.1 Pseudomonadota bacterium | reverse complement strand
TGCGGACCGCGACGATTCAGCGCAAGACCAGCGAGACCTCGATTGAGGTTGAGTTGAACTTAGATGGCACGGGGCTTTACCAAGTCTCGACGGGCATTGGCTTTTTGGACCATATGCTGGAACAATTGTCGCGCCATTCGCTGATTGACTTGAAGGTCAAGACCGTCGGCGATCTTCATGTTGACCAGCACCACACGACGGAAGACACAGGCATTGCCATTGGCGAGGCAGTGCTGAAGGCGCTGGGCGATAAAAAGGGCATTACCCGCTATGGCCATGCCTATGCGCCGATGGATGAAACGCTGACGCGCTGTGCGCTGGATATTTCAGGCCGGCCTTGGCTTGTCTTCAAAGCAGATTTTGGCACGCCGCGACTGGGCGAATGGGATACGGAGCTGATTGAGCATTGGTTCCACAGTTTTGCCCAAGCCGCGGGCATCACGCTGCATGTCGAAAACCTCTATGGCAGCAACAACCACCATATTGTGGAAAGCTGCTTCAAGGCGCTTGCGCGGGCGCTGCGTGTCGCGGTGGAAATTGATGCGCGCAAGGCCGATGCCATTCCCTCGACCAAGGGGATGCTGTGAGCCTCGCCCTGATCGATTATGGCGCGGGAAACCTCCAGTCGGTCAGGAATGCACTGAAAGCGGCTGGCGCTGCTGATATTTGTGTGACCGCTGATCCAGATGCCGTGCGCCGTGCAGATCGCATTGTTTTGCCGGGGGTCGGCGCCTTTGCCCATTGCATGACAGCCCTGACGGCGATTGACGGTATGGTCGATGCGCTCAATGATCGTGTTATCACACAGGGCTACCCCTTTCTCGGCATTTGTGTGGGTATGCAACTCATGGCCGAGGCGGGGGAAGAACATGGCCGCCACCAAGGGCTGGGTTGGATTTCTGGCACGGTGCGCAAAATTGAACCGACAAATCCGGCGCTGAAAGTGCCGCATATGGGCTGGAATGATGTGGTGCCGACAATGCCCCATCCGCTTGTTAAGGCGGGCGAAGCCTATTTCCTGCACAGCTATGCTTTTGAAGGTGCAGACGTGCTGGCGCAAACCGATCATGGTGGGCCAATTGTTGCTGCCATTGGCCGGGATAATTTTGCGGGCGTGCAATTCCACCCGGAAAAAAGCCAGCATTATGGCATTGCCCTTTTGTCCCGCTTTTTGGACTGGCAGCCATGAGCCACAACGCTTCTCTTATCATCTTTCCCGCAATTGACCTGAAGGGCGGCCAAGTCGTGCGGCTGGCTGAAGGCGATATGGATCGGGCCACAATCTATGGTGATGATCCCGCCGCTCAAGCCACGGCTTTTGCGCAGGCGGGGGCGACCCATCTCCACGTTGTCGATCTGGATGGCAGCTTTGCGGGCCATGCCGTCAATGCCAGCGCAGTCGAAGCTATTGTCCGCGCCTTTCCGGGCCGTGTGCAATTGGGTGGCGGTATTCGCAATATGGACGCGGTTGAGCGTTGGACGGGCCTTGGCGTTGCGCGGATTGTGATTGGCACGGCGGCGCTCAAAGACCCCGATTTTGTAAAGTCTGCGGCCCGCGCCTATCCCGGCCAGATTGTTGTTGCTGTTGATGCGCGCGATGGCTTTGTGGCGACCGATGGCTGGGCCGAAACGTCGGATATGGCTGTTGTGGATTTGGCCCGGCGCTTTGAAGATGCAGGCGTTGCGGCGCTGTTGTTTACCGATGTGGGGCGTGATGGACTGCTGAAAGGCTGTAATGTTGAGGCGACAGTCGCGCTTGCACGGGCGACCGACATTCCCGTCATTGCGTCAGGCGGCGTTGCGGACATAGCCGATATTCATGCCCTGAAACCCTGTGTGGCCGATGGCGTGGAAGGCGTGATTACGGGCCGCGCACTTTATGATGGGCGGCTGGATCTGGCCGAAGCGCTGAAAGTTGCGGCGCAATGAGCGTGCGTGTCCGCGTCATTCCCTGTTTGGACGTGGCCAATGGCCGCGTTGTGAAGGGCGTCAATTTTGTTGACCTGATTGATGCGGGTGATCCTGTTGAAGCGGCGCGGGCCTATGATGCGGCCGGCGCGGATGAGCTGTGCTTCCTTGACATTACGGCCAGCCATGAAGGCCGCGATACGATTTTGGATGTCGTCGCGCGTACGGCGGAAGTCTGCTTCATGCCGCTGACCGTGGGCGGGGGTGTGCGCTCGGCAGAGGATGCACGTGCGCTGCTTTTGGCCGGTGCAGATAAAGTGGCGGTCAATTCCGCGGCTGTCACCCGGCCCGAACTGGTCGCCGATATTGCCGATCGTTTTGGCAGCCAATGTGTGGTTGCCAGTGTCGATGCCCGGCGCAGTGGCAATCATTGGCAAATCTTCACGCATGGCGGCCGGCGTGAGACGGGGATTGATGCAATCGCCCATGCCGTGCGTCTTGCGGAATTGGGTGCGGGTGAAATTTTGGTCACGTCGATGGACCGGGATGGCACGCGCGATGGCTATGACCTTGCGTTGACACGGGCCATTGCTGATGCCGTTTCGGTTCCAGTGATTGCGTCTGGCGGCGTGGGCGGGCTCGATCATCTGGTCGAGGG
>JBEDNE010000027.1:0-14764 GCA_041170745.1 Pseudomonadota bacterium | reverse complement strand
GGGAAGCGGCCGAAACCTATGGCTGGGCAGCACCCAAGACGCAGGGCAGCGCTGTTGCTTCAGATGCGTTCTTCCCCTTTGCAGATGGCTTATTAGCCGCTGTCGAAGCTGGGGCAACGGCAGTTATCCAGCCGGGCGGTTCGATTAGGGATGACGAGGTAATTGCCGCCGCCAATGAGGCGGGGCTAGCCATGGTGTTTACCGGGATGCGGCATTTCCGCCACTAGATGGAATGGGGTAAAAGGGAAGGCCGGCGTCTATTTCAGGCGACGGAATAAGACGCGGTCTTCCTCGCGAAAGCCCCATTTCCAAATTGCCCAGCAATAGGTGACAAGTATCGCGGGGATGCCAAAGGCCAACTCGACCCATTCTGGCAAGCGAATGAATATTTGACCGGCCAGAATGGCGGCCCCAGCCGCGATCAGCAGCGGCCAGCGCCAGATTGAGACGGGGGCCTTCAGCATATGCCGCGCCAGCCACGATTTTGCCAACGAGCCCAGCGTCAGAGCTACGCATAAGGCTGCAGCGACGCCTGCCGCAAGGCTTAACTCGCTAAACCCTTGCGCCTTCATTGCGAATAACAGGGCAATAGACAGCACGGCCTGCACAGCAATCATCCCCAGTGAAAGCATCATATTCCGGTGTCGCGCCACATATACCAAGGCAGCCTCGCTCACGACAGCCAGCGCTGCCAAGGCTTCTGCCAAGAGCAAGAAGCCAAGTGCTGCAGCGCCGCCCACAAAACCGCCTCCTGGGCCAACAAGCCCCAATATTCCTTCCGCCGGAATGCCCAGCGCCAAGGCAACACCCAATTGTGCGGCCAATATCCAGAAACCAACTTGGCTTATCTGCCGGGCGACGGCCAGATGATTGCCTTCGTCCAGACGACGCGTGATGACGGGGCCAAGAACAGGGTCAAAGCTGGTTTTCAACTTTTGCGGCAGAGAGGCAATCTGCTGCGCAACCCAATAAATGCCCACAGTCGCGGGCGAAACGAAGAGGCCCAAAATCGCAAGATCGAGCCGGCGAGAGCCCCACTCAATGGCATCTGCGGCTGCCAATGGCGCATTGCGCCGGGCCAGTGCCCACAGCGCGTGCGGCTTTGGCTTCCAGTTTCTGGGGAGGCCGTAGGTCTTTAAAAAAGGAATCAGCGACGCGATGAACGCGGCGCCCATGGATAAAGCATAGGCCACCAGCAGCCCATCACGCGGCAATGACCATGCAAACGCAAAGGCCGCAATGCTGATCGTCCAAGGCTCAATCACGGCGCGCGCACGCACGGTGGAGGCCACGTCAAAGCGATATGCAAGAGCTGCCAACATCAAGTCTGACGCCGCAAGCGCAGGAATGATGAGGGGAAGAAGATTATCGAGCCGATTGATCTGACTGTTGGGGAACATGATCTGCGGCACAGCCATCAGCAGCAAGGTGAGGGGCAAAGTTGCGAGCAGAACAACAACAAGCCCATCCCACGCTCCATTTTCTTTGCCATCGCCTGTCAGATGCAAAGCAAGGCCGCGTTTCAGGCCAAGAGTTGCAATTTGCGCGGCAAATTCAACAATGATGATGGCATAAGCCAGACGGCCCAGCGCCTCGGCACCATACCATTGCCCGCCAATGATCAAGAAGGGGATGCGCGCAATTAATCTGACGAAGAAGCCAACCACATTGGTTCGACCGCCTTTCGCCAGCGCCCGAAGATCATCGCGCTGGTCAGGCATTGGCTCGCTCAATGCGCATCACCCCAGTTTTGCCCGTGCCCATTTCAACACCCAAGGGCACATCCAGCCGCACCAGTGGCTCTGCGGCCTCGGCCATCACACGCTCAATCACTGGCTTGGCGGCTGCGACATCAGTTTCTGGCAATTCAAACACCAATTCATCATGCACTTGCAGCAACATCCGCACTTGGTGCAGTCCAGCCTCGGTTAAGGCGGGCTCCATACGGACCATGGCACGCTTGATAATGTCAGCACTTGTGCCCTGAATAGGCGCATTAATTGCTGCGCGTTCGCTGCCTGCTCGCTCAGTCTGGTTCTGGCTGGTCAGGCGCGGGAAGTGGGTTTTTCGGCCAAAAAGCGTCTCAGTATAACCTGTTTCACGCGCCTGTTGCAGCGTGCGACTGATATAGCGGTTAATCCCCGGGAATCGCTCAAAATAGCGATCAATCATCGCCTGCGCCTCATCCGCGCTAATGCCCAGCCGTGCGGCTAAGCCCCAACGTGAAATGCCATAAAGCAGCGAGAAATTGATCGTCTTGGCGCGGCCACGCGTATCGCGGTTCACTTCACCAAATAGTTCTTGCGCGGTGCGGGCGTGAATATCTTCGCCCTTAGCAAAGGCATCCTTCAAAGCAGGAACATCCGCCATGTGTGCCGCGAGCCTTAGTTCAATCTGGCTATAGTCGGCAGACAGCAAGACATTGCCGGGCTCTGCGACAAAGGCCTGACGAATGCGGCGTCCGGTTTCCGTGCGGATCGGAATGTTCTGCAAATTTGGGTCATTGGACGAGAGCCGCCCAGTTTGTGCGCCGGTTAAGCTATAGCTGGTATGCACCCGGCCTGTCCGCGGGTTGATTTGCTGTTGCAGCGCATCAGTATAGGTGGACCGCAATTTAGACAATTGCCGCCAGTCCAGTACCTTGCGGGCAATTTCTACGCCTTCTTCAGCCAGTTTTTCAAGAACGGTAACGTCCGTTGAATAATCTCCAGATTTGCCCTTCTTGCCGCCTTTGAGGCCCATTTTGCCAAACAGCACTTCTCCCAGCTGCTTGGGGCTCCCAACAGCAAAGGGGCCGCCTGCTAGCGCATGGATTTCCACCTCCAGCCCGGCGCAGCCTTCCGCAAATTCACTGGACATCCGGGCCAGCTCATCCCGATCCACCTTGATGCCATGGCGCTCCATTTGCGCCAGCACGGGAATAAGGGGGCGGTCCACGCGCTCATAGACGCGCGTTGTTTGTGCAGCATGGAGGCGCGGCTTTAGCCGATGCCATAGCCGCAGGGTTACATCCGCATCTTCGGCTGCGTAGGCCGTTGCGTCGCGGAGGCCAACTTGGTTGAATGTCAGCTGGTTCTTGCCAGACCCGCAGACATCTTTGAAACTCAGGCAGCTATGTTCAAAATGCGCGAGTGCCAGCTCATCCATGCCGTGATTACGCAGCCCGGCGTCTAGATCAAAGCTCATCACCATCGTGTCATCAACTGGCGCAACATGGATATTGTGCCGCGCTAGAACGTTAAGATCATATTTGATGTTATGACCAATTTTCAAAACTGCCGGATCTTCAAGAAGCGGCTTTAGCTTGGCGATGGCCGTGGCCATTGGCACTTGCTGAGGCGCATCCGAGAACAAGTCACTTCCCCCATGCGCGAGGGGAATGTAACACGCCCGATTGGGCGCAACCGCCAGGCTAACGCCGACAAGCCCGGCGCCAATTGAATCGAGTGCGTCAGTTTCCGTATCGACGGCGATCACCCCGGCTAGCCGTGCTTCAGCTATCCAGAGGTCGAGATCAGCCTCGCTTTGGACACAGGCATAGGCTTCGCGATCAAAGATCTGAACCTCGGGCGCAGCAGGTGCTGCGTTTGCAGCGCCTTTTGCCTCGGCTCGGATCATCTGCATGGTTTGATGATCAGCGCGGCCGGGTTCCCCTCCCAGCTTTTTCAAAAGGGATGAAAAGCCATGATGTTCCAAAAATGCCCGCAACGGTGGTTCGGGAATTTCTTTAAGCAGCAGATCATCCAGCGGTTCGGGTAGGGCTGCATCGTCTTTCAATGTTACGAGAATGCGCGAGAGCCGAGCCATATCGGCATGGGCAATCAGATTATCCCGCATTTTCGACGGTTTCATCTCGGGGGCCGCGGCCAGCACGGCTTCTACTGAGCCAAATTCTTGGATCAGCTTAGCCGCAGTTTTAGGGCCAATACCGGGCACGCCGGGCACATTATCGGCACTATCGCCCATCAGGGCCAGCACTTCGCCCAACTGCTCTGGCCCCACGCCAAATTTCTCAACCACGGCGTGCGGCCCCAGCCGTTCACTCTTCATTGGGTCGAGCATGTCGAGGCCGGGCTGGATGAGCTGCATCAGATCTTTGTCAGTCGACACAATTGTGACCAGCCAGCCGGCAGCCAAAGCAGCCTTGGCATAAGAGGCAATAATGTCATCTGCCTCGAGGCCAATTTCTTCAATGCATGGCAGAGAAAAGGCCCGTGTGGCATCGCGGATCATAGGGAATTGGGGAACCAAATCCTCAGGCGCGGGTGGGCGATGTGCTTTATATTGATCGTAAATCTCGTTGCGGAACGATTTGCCCGACGCGTCAAGAATGACAGCCATATGCGTCGGCCCATCGGCCTTATGCAGCGCATCGGCCAGCTTCCAGAGCATGGTTGTGTAGCCATAGACTGCGCCCACCGGCTCATCGCGGATGTTCGTCAGCGGCGGTAGGCGGTGATAAGCGCGGAAAATATAGCCCGAGCCATCGACGAGATAGAGATGCTTCTGATCACCCATGCCGAGGGATTAGCAATGTGGCTGGCTTTTGGCGACAGCTTTTGCCGATTAGTCTGCCGCCCGCTCCCCAAAAACCCGACGGGCGGCATATTGCCCGTTCTTATGGTTTTGCGCGATAATCGCTGCGACTTGCTGGATCAGGTGCTGCCGCGTTGAAATGGGTGCCTTGGTGTCAGCAATCATGACGGCAATACCGTAGCTTGTGCCGTCAGGTGCCGTCATCAGGCCAACATCGTTAAATCCTGCTGTGCGGCTGCCCAAATCTTGCCCGGTGCCTGTCTTGTGCGCCAGCGTCCAGCCGGCCGGAACACCTGCCTTCAAACGCGCACGGCCGGTGACGGTGGATTGCATGACATTGAGAAGATATTGCGTTGATTGTGGGCTTAGCAGTTCGCCGCGCTTCAGGCGCACCAGCGAACGCGCAATGGCTGCAGGCGTCGCGCCATCCATTGGGTCGGCAACATACCGGTCCATCGCAGCTTTGCGAACGCTTAACGGAAGGGCGGCCCTTGCCGTTTGGAACGCCCAACCGCTGCTATATTCTGGCTTCCAAGTCAGACCAGCCGTGGCAGCCTGAAAATGGCGTTCTCCCGGGCCAAAGCGAATGGCGCCAAGCCGCTTGCTGGCAATCAGGTCGCGAATTGCGCTTGGGCCGCCAACGCGCCGCATAAGAAAATCATTGGCCGTATTGTCGCTCTGCGTCATGGCGCGCTTCAAAAGGCTGGCAATTGTTGTTGTGTAGCCGTTGGGGCCAATCAGCCCAGCAATCGGCTGATGGAATAAGGTCATGTCGGATTTGCGCAGCGTAACCTGATCTTCCAGCCGCAACTTACCCTTGTCGACAGCATCCATAACGGCAATTGCAACCCACAGCTTAGACACACTTTGCTGCGGCATTGGTTCATCCCCGCGATAGGAAACAAACCAAGATCCATCGCCCTTCATAACTGCAATCCCGGCTTTGCCCGGAAAGTTGGACCATAGGGCGCGTAAAGCGGCGGTCATCTGCGGGGGCGCCGCGCGAGCGGAATCATTAATGCTCGGTTCGGAGGAGGCTTGTGGCAGTGGGATGCTGATCGAATGCCCTGTCGATCGCAGCTTCATAATCACTGTATTGGCTGACTGGGGGGATGCGGCGGCCTTGGCCGGATTGGCATTGGCGGGGCGCGTAAAAGGCGTGGAAACCAAAACGAGAGCCAATCCCATTAGGCTGGCTGCCTTTGCCCGTTTCTGCCCCTGTCCCACAAATAACGCCATCTGGTAAGTCCATCATATAACTAAGAAATTCTTCCCTAGCATCGGCGCTGCAAGGCGACAGTCAGCTTGCGACGAACGATTCTTCCCGAGCGACGAACCGAGTTTTGCCAGCGATGAAATGACTAAGCGGTCACTCTAGCCGTTGCGGCTTGAACTGCGATGAACGGGCATGGTTAACTGCCGTCACAAGGCCCAGTTTGCGCCAAAGTTTCTTCCCCTCTATTGGACATATCAACCGCGCTGGACAGGGCTGGCTTGCCCGAGTGATCCCATAAGCGGATGCTGAAGGAGTAAGATATGGCGTCGGGCCTTGCTGCATTGCTGGATGATATTGCGATGATCGCGAAAGTGGCTGCGGCATCGCTTGATGATGTCGGGGCGGCGGCGGGCAAGGCCAGTGCTAAGGCGGCTGGCGTTGTGATTGATGATACGGCTGTTACGCCCCGCTATGTGACTGGCTTTACCCCGGATCGAGAACTGCCAGTCATCTATCGCATCGCGCGCGGGTCACTGCGGAATAAGCTGTTGTTCATCCTGCCAGTTGCATTGCTGCTGAGCTATTTTCTTCCTTGGGTCATCACCCCGATCCTGATGGCGGGCGGAAGCTATCTGTGCTTTGAAGGCATTGAGAAATTGCTCGAGGCTCTGCGCCCTTCTGCAACCAGCACAGAAGATGCCTTGGCTGAGTTGTCGAGCGCAGAGCATGAAGCAAAAATGGTGTCTGGCGCGATACGGACAGACTTCATCCTATCAGCCGAGATCATGGCGATTGCGCTTGCCGAAGTGTCAGATCGCAGCATTGGGCTGCAGGCTGCCATTCTCGCTGTTGTTGCGTTTGGCATCACAATCGGGGTCTATGGTATGGTGGGTCTGATTGTGAAAATGGACGATATCGGCCTGCACCTTGCCAAGGGCAAAAATGCCGCCCGCCAAGCCATTGGGCGGGCATTGGTGCGGGCAATGCCTGTGCTGCTGTCTGCGCTGTCTGGCATTGGCGTTGCAGCGATGATCTGGGTCGGCGGCGGTATTGTGCTGCATGGCCTGCACGAATTTCATCTCACGCCATTGCCGATTTGGGTTGACGCGGCCGCGCTCATGGCTGGGCAGGCCGTGCCGGTTATGAGCGGTGTGGTCCAATGGCTTGTCCATGCCCTTGGCTCTGCGCTGCTGGGCAGTGTCATTGGTGGACTAATTGTGGCGGCGCACCATTTTTGGGTGCGCCGCCAGCATTAAGCGCGTTTTGGTTTAGGGCTTGGCGGGGCTGAAGCGCGCTTCGCCGGGGGCTATATCCGTCAGCCGTGCCGCTGTTTGTTCGGCCTGCCGCAAAGCGCGGATGATGTTGCCGCTGGCAATTTTCTGCAGGTCCGCCTGACGATAGCCACGCTTGGCAAGTTCAATGAACAAATTGGGATAGCCGGACACGTCTTCCATTCCAACGGGGGCGCTGTCCATGCCGTCATAATCACCGCCCAGGCCAATATGATCGATGCCTGCAACTTTGCGAATATGGTCAATATGGTCCGCCACCTGCTGCACCGTTGCATGCGAGCGGGGATTGGCTTTTTCCCATTCGGCCAGCTGCGCCTTCACCATGGCCGGCGCATAGGGAAATAGCTTTTGCAATCTGGCCTCTTCGCCCGCGCGGTTGGCAGACCATTGCCGCACAGCTTCACTCACGTAATCGGGCAGAAGGACAACCATCACGACACCGCCATTTTGGGGCAAGCGCTTCAACACATTGTCGGGCACATTGCGGCCGTGACCATTAATGGCCTGCGCACCAGAATGGCTGAAAATGACGGGGGCTTGTGCCACATCAAGTGTATCATGCATGGTTGCTTCGGACACATGGCTTAGATCAACCAGCATGCCGATCCGGTTCATCTCTTTGACAACAGCCACGCCAAAGGGCGCCAGCCCATCAAATTTTGGCGCATCAGTGCCGCTATCGGCCCAAGGCGTGTTCTTGCTATGCGTCAGCGTCATGTAGCGCGCACCTGCACGATACATTTGACGCAGGATTGCAAGCGAAGAGCCAATGGAATGGCCGCCTTCCATGCCGATCAGGGAAGCGATCTTCTTTGCTTTGAAAGCGCGTTCAATATCGGCGGCTGTTAGCGCCAGAGATAAATCATTGGGATAGGCAGCGACCATCCGATGAACTGTGTCAATTTGTTCAGTCACTTCTCGAACGGCTTCGGCCTCAGGTAAATCAGCAGGCACCCAGACGGACCAAAACTGGCCGCCAACCATGCCCTTTTTCAAGCGTGGCAAATCTGTGTGCATCACAATTTTGCCGTTACCCCCCGTTTTTGTGGTGTCGCGGAAATCAAATTTCGTGAAGTCGTTGTCAAAGCGACTCCGCAGCTGCTCCGGAACATCATTATGCCCATCCACCACAGGAGCGGCGCGCAGAGCGGCCATTGCGGTTTGTTCAGGCGTTGCGGCAAGGCCAGCCGCAGCTGTTGAGCTGAGGAGAAGGGCCAGTGAGAGAGAAAGGGCTGTCTGTTTCATGACGCTATGGCTTAGACAGCTCCACTTGAAGGTCAATCTCCCATTGATGGGCTTGCCAGTTGCTTTTGAATTGCGCAGAGCATCGCCCAATTCCTTTTTCCAGCGAGAGCGCACAGCAAAATGATCGAAACTGTTTCCACCACACGCAGCCATGGCGGAACCCAAGGCGTTTATCAGCACGCCTCCACCAGCACGGGCACGCAAATGACCTTTTCCGTCTTTGTGCCGGACCATGCGCCAGGCGCAAAGCTGCCAATAGTCTGGTATCTGTCAGGCCTCACGTGCACGCACGCCAATGTGACTGAAAAGGGTGAGTTTCGGGCCGCCTGTGCAGAGCTTGGCCTCATCTTTGTTGCACCTGATACAAGCCCGCGGGGTGAGGGCGTGGCAGATGACCCCGAGGGCGCTTATGATTTTGGCTTAGGTGCCGGCTTTTATGTCAACGCCACGCAAGCGCCCTTTGCGCCGCATTATCGGATGCAAGATTATATTGAGCAGGAACTGCCAGCATTGATTGGCGCCCATTTTCCAGCCGATATGGCCCGGCAGGCGATTATGGGCCATTCCATGGGCGGGCATGGGGCGCTCACCATCGCTCTGCGCAATCCTGATCAGTTTAAAAGCGTCTCAGCTTTTGCGCCGATTGTGTCCCCGATCCAATGCCCATGGGGGCAGAAAGCACTGGCTGGATATCTCGGCACAGACCACAGCCTATGGGCGGAGTATGATGCCTGTGCGCTTATTGAGCGCGGCGCGCGTCTGCCGGATTTGCTGGTCGATCAAGGGGAAGCCGACAACTTCCTTGTCGATCAGTTAAAGCCTGAACTGCTTGAGCAAGTCTGCCATGCCGCCGGCCAGAAGCTGACTCTGCGTCGCCAGCCGGGCTATGACCATAGCTATTACTTCATCTCAACCTTCATGGATGATCATCTGCGCTGGCATGCTGCCCGCCTGAGCGCCTAAGCCTTTAGGGTTTAGGCATTTCTGGGACAACAATAGCAGAAAAGCTGGTGTCGGACCGTAGATATTTACGCGCCAGTCGCTGAATATCGTGCGGCGTGATGCGTTCCAAATCTTTTCGCCAGCGCCGCACATTGGTGATGCGCCGCCGATCATTGGACGCCCCGGCAAGCTGTGTCATCCAAAAGCTATTGCCAGTCGATGCACGGCTGAGCCGTTGGACCATTGGCACAAGGGCGCGGCGCAATTCATCGGCGTTGACAGGGTTTGCCGCCAAGTCTGCGGCGATGGATTTTGCGCGCGCGAAAAAGGCAGGCAGAGACTCTGGCTTGACCTGCGCCGAAACGCTGAAGGTGCCCCCGTTTGGAAAACTTTGCGGCCATTGGCTTGTTACATCGGGGCTATAGCTTGCGCCTTCGCCCTCTCGAAATTGCTCAAACAGTCGATCTGCAAAAATGGCGGCCAAGATATCCAGTTGCCGCCCAATAGGCACGCCCGCCGTGCCGCCTCCGGTTGGCCAGACAAGAACAGCAACGGCCTGATCTGCGGCGCCCTTATGCGTTAAACGCACAGGAGCAGCATTGGGCGTAATGACAGGCAAGTGCGTTATGGCGCGTATGGGTTGAGCAGGGCGGATTGCCAGTGCGCCAAAACTCTCCACAATTGCGTTGAGCGCCGTTGCACGATCAAAATCCCCGAATACCAACAGCTCAATAGGGCTCTTGGTCAGCTCAGGTTCCCAAAAGCGCCGAAAAGCCTCGGGTGTCAGTGCCTCGGCATCAGCGGGGCTAGGCACTTTCCAGCGCGCATCCCCGGGACGCAAAAGCGCCCCCAAATTGCGGTTCAGCACTTCAATAGGTGACGAATTGGCAGTCTGCAATGTCAGCACGGCAGCTGCGCGGGTCCGCAAGACAGGCCCCACATCCCAGCCGGGCATCGCGAATTTTGTCGCCATCAGTCGCAGTTGATCTGACAGATCGGCCGGGCGTGTAATGCTTTTCACGATGAAGGCATCTTCACCCACGCCAAAACTCAGGCTGATCTGGCGGCCGCTTGTCATCCGGTCAATCGCGTCTTGCGACAATTGGCCGATGCCGGTTGCACCAAGGGCTGGGGCAGCCCATGCGGGCGTCAATCGGTCGGCCGGAAGGCCGGCAAGCCCATTGCCAAATCGGGCATGAACATACACGCGTCCAGCCTCGGACGTGGACCGTCCCAACAACACCCTGATCCCATTGGACAGGGTGAGAATTTCGGTGTCGAATGCCGCTATTGTCTCGCGCTTCACAATTTGGCCAGCGGCCCCCAATTGTGGCAGTTGATCAAAAGTTATGGGCTTTTCATCTGAGGCAGTCATCCGAGCAGCGACAGGTGCGGCGAGCGCGGCAGCCAGTTGTACGGCGCCATTGGGCTCGGCTATTTGGCTACTCACCAGTGCGCGCGGGCCGATACCAGAAAACAAGGCGGCCGTTGCTTTGCGCACGTCTTCTGGCCCAAATTTGCCAATCATCGCTGCAAAAATATCGCGGGCGGCCTCTGCGCTGGCAATCGTCTCGCGGATATTGACGGCTTCAATCAGGTCATCTGCTTGTTTGGCGCTTGCCTCTGCGCCAGCGGTCTCCACCTGCACATCAAGCATTGCCTTAAACTCTGACGTTTCCCGATCTACTTCGCTTTGGCTCGGCGCGCGTGTTGTTGCATCGGCAATGACCGCGCGAACATCCTGCAAGGCGGCTTGCCAATTGCCATTGGCCGGGGTGATTGCAACTTGAGTGATGTCTGCCGACCGGGCGATGTCATCTTGCTGGACATCAGCGTCTAAGAAACTTCCCCCGGAACGCGCCAGAGTTTCTAGCCGCCGATTCAAAATGCGCTGCGCGATAAAGCCGACCAATCGGCCCTGGTTGAGGACAATTGTATCTTCTTTGGCAATCCATGGACGTATCCACGCAAGGCTGATGCTATTTGGGAGGCCTGGCTCAACAAGAAACGCAGTTTTGGGGGCATCTGGATTTGGGCTGCCGAAATCTGCTTTGGGCGGCGGGCCGGGGCGGGCAGGTGTCCAACTGCCAAAATGGCTGCGGATGAGCGGCACCAGCAGGGCAGGATCGACATCGCCTGAAATGGCGAGGACCACATTATCGGGCCGATACCAGCGATCGTGAAAGGCGCGTAACGTATCGGCGGTTGCCGCAGCGAGGCTTTCGCTTGTGCCAATGGGTGTTCGCGTGGCCAGCGGCTGACCTGCAAAAAACAGCTTCATAATCGCGTTTTGTACACGCATTTGTGGGCCGTCTCGTTCGCGCGCTTCGGCCATAACGGTTCGACGCTCGGCTTCTACCTCGGCGGGGGAGATGGTCGGTGTGGACATCATCCCAGAAAGGATACGCAGGCTCTCTGCCAGAGCTTCTGGCCGTGCTTGGGGCAGATCAAGGCTGTAAATCGTCTGCGTTGGGCTAGTCTGCGCGTTGGAATCACTCCCAAAAGTTGCCCCAAGACGCTGCCAGACACGTTTGGCCTCGCCATCAGCGACATATTTGGACCCACGAAAAGACAGATGCTCCAGAAAATGGGCATAGCCCTGTTCGTTGGGGCGCTCCATTAAGGACCCCGCATCAATAGCCACTCGGATTGACACTTGCCCGGGCGGCACGCCGTTGCGGCGCAGCGCGTAGCGCAGGCCATTGGGCAATTCCCCAAAGGTCCAATGACGATCAACGGGAATATCGCTGCCGCGATACAACCACGGCACATCGCTGCTTGGCTGGACCGCTACAGATGTGGGCGCCGGGACTGATTTGGACGCAGGAACCGAAGGTGCTTTGGCCGCTAAAGACGTTGCTCCAGCAAGAAGCAAAAGCGCGGACACACGAGACACAAAAAAGGCCATGGCCTATTGCTAGTCCTGACCAGCGGTACACGCCAATGAAAAAGGCTAAGGCTCTGGCATTCGGGCAAGGATGCTGGCACCATCGGCATTTAACGGACGCAAGGAGGCCTAATGGCGCAGATACGAGCAGCCTCTTATTCCGCCACCAAGGCGGGCATTGGCTTTGGCAGTGCATTGGCGATCAGCATTTCCTGGTCGCTGCATAAATCGATCTTCTGGGCGATCATCCATGGGTTTTTCTCATGGTTTTACGTCCTTTATTATGCGCTGACGCGATGAGCGATGATCCCTTGCGGGCGCTGATCCGCACCATCCCGGATTTTCCCAAGCCCGGCATTCAGTTTCGCGATATCACCACAGTGTTGCGCGATGCCGAAGGCTTTGGCCTTGCCATTGCGCGGATGAAGGCAGCGCTTGCCGGCCATGATGTGACGATGATCGCGGGCATTGAGGCGCGCGGCTTCATCTTTGGCGCGGCCTTGGCGCGCGAGATGGGGCTGGGCTTTGTGCCCATTCGCAAGAAGGACAAGCTGCCGGGCCGCACGATTGGCATGAATTATGCGCTGGAATATGGGCAGGACCGGATTGAAATTCACGATGACGCGGTCGGCCCCGGGGACCGGATCGCGCTGGTCGATGATTTGATTGCCACAGGCGGAACGGCCGTGGCGGCGACCAAGCTGCTCCGCTCTGCCGGAACCGAAGTTCCCATCGCTGTCTTCTTGGTCGATCTGCCCGATTTAGGCGGGGCAGACTTGCTGCGCGACGAGGGCGTTATCGTTGAGGCCTTGGTTGGCTTTGACGGACATTGATGCTTTTGCTGGTAAGTGCGGGCGGGAAGGGTTAGCGCGTCATTATGTCCAAACGCCCGACACCCGGCTTGCCCAGCCGCCAGCAAATCCTTGATTTCATCACACAATCAGACACGCCTGCGGGCAAGCGAGAAATTGCGCGCGCCTTTGGCCTGAAAGGCAATGAAAAGATCGCGCTGAAAGCGCTGCTGAAGGATATGGCCGATGAGGGCCTGATTGATAGCGCGCCCGGCCGCGCCTTTCACAAAATGGGCGGGCTGCCCAAGGTGACCGTGCTGCGCATTGTTGATGTTGAAGATGGGCAGGTGATTGCCATTCCCGAACATTGGGAGGCGGAGGGCAAGCCCCCACCGCGCCTGCGCGTGATTGAGCGGGGCCGCCGCTCTTCTGCGCTGGGCGTGGGGGATCGCATCCTCGCACGCACTGAAGAGGCGGGCGCGGGCCATGTCGCCCACCCGATGAAAAAGCTCGCCAAGGGCGAAGAGCAAATTTTGGGTGTTGTCGCGCGGGAAGGCGACCGCTTCTGGCTGCGCGCGATTGATAAGCGCGAACGCCGCGACACACTGATTTCCGACATTGGCGAAGCGGGTGAGGGTGACCTTGTCCTTGCCGAAAAAACCGGCCGCAACAACCGCATCACGGCAAAGGTGACAGAGATTTTGGGTGATCCCTTTGCTCCCAAATCCTTCAGCCTGATTGCCATTCATAAATATGGCATCCCCCATGTCTTTTCCGAAGAGCTGCTGGACGAGGCGGATCGAATTGCCGCCCACGCGCTCGGCAATCGCGAAGATTTGCGCCATTTGCCGATTGTCGCGATTGACCCCGTCGACGCGCGCGATTTTGACGATGCCGTCTGGGCCTCTCCCCGCGATGATGGCGGTTTTGATTGCATCGTCGCCATTGCCGATGTCAGCTTTTACGTCCGCCCCGGATCGCGGCTGGACAAGGAAGCGCGCAAGCGGGGCAACAGCGTCTATTTCCCCGATCGCGTGGTCCCCATGCTGCCCGAACAACTTTCGGCCGATGTCTGCTCGCTGCGCGCGGGGCATGATCGCGCCGCCATGGCGTGCCATATGGTCATTTCCAGCGATGGCGCGATCCAAAGTTATCGCTTTTCCCGCGCCGTCATCCGCGTCGCCGCCAATATCCCCTATGAACACGCCCAAGCGGCAATTGATGGCACACGCCCGCATGATCTGACCGAGGCGGCGCTGAAGCCGCTATGGGCCTGCTGGGCGGCGCTCAGTAAAGCGCGCGACCGGCGCGAGCCGCTGGACCTCGATTTGCCCGAACGGCGCGTGGTGCTGGATGAAGATGGCCGCATCCAATCTGTCGCGCCGCGCGAACGGCTCGATGCCCACCGCCTGATTGAAGATTATATGATCGCGGCCAATGTCGCGGCGGCAAAAGCGCTGGAAGAGCGCAAGGCCCCGGTGATGTACCGCGTGCATGAACCCCCCAGCCGGGAAAAGCTGGTCGGCCTCAAAGATTATCTGGCGACCTTCGACATCGCCTTTGCGCTGGGCCAAGTCATCACGCCCAAAACCTTGAACCGCCTGATCAAGCAATTGGACGAGGCGGAATATCGCACCGAAGTGATGGAGCAGATCCTCCGCAGCCAAACTCAGGCCTATTACAGCCCGCAAAATGCCGGGCATTTCGGCCTTTCGCTTGGCTCTTACGCGCATTTCACATCGCCCATTCGCCGCTATTCAGACTTGATCGTCCACCGATCGCTGGTCGATGCCTATGGTCTGGACCCGGAGGCGAAGGCGACCGCGCTGACCCCCGAAGATGCGCAGCGGATGAC
>JBEDNE010000026.1:0-2573 GCA_041170745.1 Pseudomonadota bacterium | reverse complement strand
CCAATTTGCCGCAGCCCAGAGCGGTTGGCACATATGCTCGAAGCTTTGGCGATGTTGCAGAAAGTATATGCCGCGCGGGGCGAGCGGGCTGACCCAATCGTCGCCGGCGCTCTGCATGATGGCATGGGGCTTTTTGGCGCTCTGATTTTGGGGGATGGGGCTTTGAGCAGTTGGCAAGGAGGCTTGCCAATGGCCAAGGCGCACGTCGATGCATTGTCTCGGGGCTTGGCCGTCCGAGCACGGCCAAAGCGGCAAAGCTTTGAGTGGGGCTATCAGCGGCTGGAAAGTGCGCAGACCGTTATCGTGATGGACGCCGCCCCGCCGCCAATTGGAGCAACGCTTGATGCGGCGTGTGCCTCAACCTTGGCTTTTGAAATGTCAGATGGCGGCCATCGGCTGATCGTGAATTGCGGCGGATCACAGGCCGGCTTAGTCTTGGCCTCCGGCGCACTGGCACAGGCCCTGCGCACGACAGCGGCTCATTCCACATTAGTGCTCGCAGACAGCAACTCAACGGCGTTGTTGGGGCAGGGTGGCTTAGGGGCAGGGGTTGGTCAGGTAGAAATTGATTGGCAGGACACGCCTGCTGCAAGCCGCATTCAGGCCAGCCATGATGGCTATGTTCGTCGTTTTGGCTTGTCGCATCAGCGCACACTTATGCTTATGCCAGATGGCGCAGAAATGCGGGGGGTAGACGTGCTGGTTCCTGTCCGCCGCATCCGGCACAGCACAGCTTTTGCCGTTCGGTTCCATTTGGGGCTTGGGGTAGATGCCAGCCCAACGGCGGTGGGTAATGGCGCATTGTTGCGGCTGCCGGATGGCCGAATGTGGCAATTTCGCTGCCAAGATGGCGCCCTTACGATAGAGGACAGCCTTTGGGTGGATGCCCAAGGCCAAATGCATGCCACGCATCAAATTGTGATTGCAGGCGATGTGCCGGCGGGTGGCATGACAATCAACTGGGTGCTCAAACGCGCCCGATAATGACAGGAAGAAAATGACGGACGTACAGATTAAGCGGGCGCTGCTGTCAGTGTCTGACAAAACTGGGCTTATCGACTTGGGCATTGCCTTGGCGCGCCATGGGGTGGAATTGGTGTCGACAGGCGGCACGGCAAAGGCGTTGCGCGATGCTGGGCTGAGTGTGAAGGATATTTCGGACCTGACAGGTTTCCCTGAAATGATGGATGGCCGTGTGAAGACGCTGCATCCCAAAGTCCATGGCGGCTTGTTGGCCGTGCGCGATAATCCAGACCATGCAGCGGCCATGGCGGCGCATGATATTGGTGCGATCGATCTGGTTGTTGTGAACCTCTATCCCTTTGCGCAGACTGTCGCCAAAGGCGCGAGCCGCGATGAGATTATCGAGAATATCGATATTGGTGGCCCATCTATGGTGCGCTCGGCAGCAAAGAACCATGCTTTTGTCGCGATTGTGACCGATCCTGCCGACTATGCAGAATTGAGTGCCGCCATGGACGCCAATGCAGGCGCAACGAGCTATGATTTCCGTCGCCGGCTAGCGGCCAAGGCCTATTCGGCAACCGCAGCTTATGATGGCATGATTAGCCAATGGTTTGCGTTTGCCGATCAGCAGCAGTTTTTCCCCGATATGCTGGCGGTGACGGCTCATAAGCGCGAAGAACTGCGCTATGGAGAAAATCCACACCAGCAAGCCGCCCTTTATATTCCTGCTGGGCCGCATGGCCGGGGCATTGCCCAAGCTGAACAACTGCAGGGCAAGGAACTTAGCTACAATAACTATAATGACGCTGATGCCGCACTCGAATTGGTTGCAGAATTCCGCGATGGTCCGCCCACGGTGGTGATTGTAAAGCACGCCAACCCCTGCGGTGTCGCGACGGGCGCAACGCTGCTGGAGGCCTATAAAAACGCGCTGGAATGTGACTCTGTTTCCGCCTTTGGTGGTATTATTGCCGTCAACCGTCCGCTCGATGGCCCAACGGCAGAAGCGATGTGCGAGATTTTTACGGAAGTTGTGGCGGCTCCAGCCGCTGATGAGGATGCCCGCGCCGCCTTTTCCAAGAAGAAGAATTTGCGCCTTTTGATTACGGGAGATCTTCCAGATCCGGCACGTCCGGGCCTGAATATCAAGAATATTGCTGGCGGTTATCTGGTGCAAAGCCGCGATAATGGCCGCATATCGCAAGATATGTTGAAACTGGTCACGCAGCGCGCGCCGACCGAGCAGGAACTGAAAGACTGCCTTTTTGCCTGGACGGTGGCCAAACACACCAAATCCAATGCGATTGTCTATGCCAAGGATGGTGTGACGGCGGGCATTGGGGCGGGGCAGATGAACCGCCGAGATTCAGCACGTATTGCCGCAATTAAGGCACGGGAAGCGGCCGAAACCTATGGCTGGGCAGCGCCCAAGACGCAGGGTAGCGCTGTTGCTTCAGATGCGTTCTTCCCCTTTGCAGATGGCTTATTGGCCGCTGTGGAAGCTGGGGCAACGGCAGTGATCCAGCCGGGCGGTTCCATCAGGGATGACGAGGTGATTGCCGCGGCCAATGAGGCTGGACTAGCCATGGTGTTTACCGGGATGCGGC
>JBEDNE010000025.1:0-13655 GCA_041170745.1 Pseudomonadota bacterium | reverse complement strand
CAATCAGCCAGAGCGTCGCAAAACCTGGGCCTGAAAATAGGGCATCTTGGGTCGTCCGTTCTGCCAGAGGCACCAAATCGCCAAGAGAGATCACAGCGACAACAGCGATTTGCGTGATGGCCGCTGCAACCATGACAGAGGCCATACGCCCTGTATCTGCCCGTGCAACGCCTATACCCACGGCCACCACCGCCAGCACAATGCCAAAGAGATGATTGGCATCTGCCTGTTCTGACCCCATCAGGCCAACTGCGCCATTGACCAGAACCAGCAATGCCGCGGTCACCAACGTCACCGCCCAAGCAAATCGGGCCGCCCAGCTGACCAGGCGGCGCAAAGCCACCTCACAGCCCAAGCCAATCAGCAGCAACAGGCCGCCAAAAACCCCAAAATCATTTGCCGTCCAATGGACATCTGCGCCGATCTGCATGGCCACAAACGGCGCAAGGAACAGCAGCCCCAACACCACCCAGCCCGCAATGCGCACGCCGCGCGTCAAAGCGGAGGGGCTGGCTTTAGAATGTGTCATGAGGGGTAGACCTTTCTTCACTCGCCAAATTAGGGCGTAACAACGTTAAACGTCATATCTGCCTTATCCAGTGCGCCAAACATTGCCGCAATAACACTGGGATCCCCCTCAAAGCGCAGCGCGCCAGATTGGAATGCCTGAATGGGATCAATCGTTTGGAGGATCAGCCCATCAAAGGTCGCGCGCGTGGTGATGAGCGAGGCCGTTGGGTTGTCGAGCTTTTGCCCCATGCTGGGAAACAGGACCGATGGGCCCATATGCAGCGCCACCATTTCATTACGATCTGTAAAGACCAGCTGCACCGTTGTATTGGGGCGCGTGGATTTGGCCGGGTTGAACCGCGCAGCAAGCGCATCCATCAAATTGGCTGTGGGCACCGCACGAATAACACCGGCACCCGCCACATCGGCGCGCGGATCGGGAACGCCCGTGCGCAGCTCATGCGCGGCCTGCAAAAAGACATTGCGCCACGTGCCAGCTTCCGCCTGATAGCCTTGCTGTTCATAGCTTGCGGCCAGCCATTTCTTAGCCGCCTCATTCTTAGGATCAGCAAAGACAATATGGTTGAAGACCGTGGAGGACCAACGATAATCCCCCGCATCATAGGCCTTGATGCCAATGTCTAACGCCTTTTTCGCGCCGCCCATGGCAGCGACATAGCGCTTCGCTTCTTCTGTCGGGACATGGCGATTATAATTGGCGGGCACGCCATCCCACCAGCCGAAATAATATTGGAAAACTGCCTTCGCATTATGGTTATAGGTGCCATAATAGCCGCGCGTTGAAAAATCCGTTTTCGCGTGCGCCGGTTCGCCAATTTGCTCGGCAATTTCAGTGGCTGTTTCGCCAGAATTGGCTAGCCGCACAGTCTGATCGTGAATGAACCGATAGGTATCGCGATGATGGGTCAGGAATGTCTTCACATTGTCCGCGCCCCAAGTGGGCCAATTATGCGAGCCAAAAACCACATCGCTCTTATCGCCATAGGCGCGCAGGGCCGCATCAATGGCCTTTGACCAATTGAGCGTATCCCGCGCCTTAGCCCCCCGCTGAGTCAGCACATTATGAAAGGTGCCTGTCGCCACTTCAGACGAGCACAGCGCCTTAAACTCAGGCAAATAGAACATGAATTCTGCAGGCGCTTCTGAGCCAGCTGCATCAATAAATTCAAACGTCACGCCATCAATGACCATCGGCGCAGCCCCGCGCTGCACCTCTACCGTTGGCTTGGCGAGCGACGCTTTGTTGTTGAGCGGTAGAGCCTGGCCCAAACCCGTGCCCACTTGCGCCAGGGACGAACGATCAAGCGCTGAACCAAATTGGAAGCCAGCACGCCGCCCCATGTAAATGCCCGCGAGGACATTTTCGCTAATTGCTTCATCGGTAAAGCCATGCGGCGCGATGATCGGGATTTTGCCCGACGCCAGCACCTCAGGCGCCGCAATCGCCGCGACCCCGCCATAATGATCGCCATGGCTATGCGTGAAGAGAATGCCTGTAATTGGCTTATCGCCAAGCGTCTTTTTGACCAAATCCATGCCGGCAGCGGCAGTCTCCACCGCTGTCAGCGGATCAACAATGATCCAGCCGGTCTTGCCGCGAATGATGGTCATGACCGAGATATCATAGCCCCGCAGCTGGTAAATGCCGGGCATCACCTCAAACAGGCCATGTTCGGCATTTAGTTTCGATTGCCGCCAGAGCGAGGGGTTCACGCTGGCTGGGGCATCGCCCTTCAAAAAGGCATAGCTGGTGGCATCCCACACCACATCGCCCTTGGCGTTGCGAATGATACCGCCGGGGATTTGCGCCAAACGACCGCGTGTGGCGTCCGCAAAATCAGTAGCCTCGTTGAGGGGTAAGGCTTGGGCTACACGGGCATTGGCCTCAGCCGTTGCCTTGGTGACGGTGCCGGGCGCTGGCGGCTCCCGCCCCATCGCAGGCGCTGTAAGAATAAGCGCAAGCGCCGTTGCCGCAACAAAACGAGTCATTCCACCTCTCCCTCTCCCGCTGGGCTTATGCCCAGTCATGGCAAATAATCTTTGCCACCATCGCCCGTTTTTGAGGGGCTTGGCAAGGGATAAAGCGGACTAGCTTTTATAGCCCTTCAGCTCATCGCCCGTGAGGCGCACGACATGCAGCACATTGGTGGACCCCGGCGTGCCAAAGGGCACACCCGCCATGACCACCACGCGATCTCCACCCTTGGCAAGGCCATGGCGCAGCGCCATCCGCTTTGCCTTGGCAACCATTTCTTCAAAGGAGGTGACATCGCGGGTGTGGACTGGGTGGGTGCCCCATAACAGGCCCATTTGCCGGGCTGTTGCCATTTCTGGCGTGAGGACAAGAATAGGCACATCCGGCCGTTCACGCGCGATACGCCGGGCCGTTGAGCCCGATGTCGTGTAGCAAATAATGGCTTTAGCCGAGACAGTTTTACAAATGTCGAACGCGGCAGCCGAAAGAGCATCCGCCGTTGTTGGGTCTGCATTGGTTTGGGTGAAGTGCAGGCGCGCTTTATAGCCGCGGTCGCTCTCTACACTTAGGGCGATCCGGTCCATCATCGCCACGGCCTCTTCGGGCCAATCCCCCGCTGCACTTTCAGCCGAGAGCATAACCGCATCGGCGCCATCATAAATCGCAGTTGCCACGTCAGACACTTCCGCGCGCGTGGGCGTGGGTGCCTTGATCATGGATTCGAGCATCTGGGTGGCTACCACCACGGGCTTGCCGAGGATACGTGCGGTTTCCACAATGCGCTTTTGCGCGGGCGGCACGTCCTCAGGCGGCAATTCTACGCCCAAATCCCCGCGGGCGACCATGACTGCGTCTGCCAATTCCAAAATGCCATCGAGCCGGTCCAGGGCTGCTGGCTTCTCAATTTTTGCCAGCAAGGCCGCCTTGCCGCCAATCAGGCGGCGCGCTTCAGCCAAATCTTCCGGTCGCTGGACAAAAGAAAGCGCAATCCAATCTGCGCCTTGATCAATTGCAAACGCCAGATCTGACCGATCTTTCTCCGTTAGCGCCGCGAGCGGCACCACAACATCAGGGACATTCAACCCCTTTTTGTTGGACAAGACACCCGCCACTTCGACCCGCGTTGTAATGGCCTGTGCCCCAATGTCTGTCACGCGCAGGACCAGCTTGCCATCATCTAGCAGCAAGCGTGAGCCAATTTGCAATGCCTCAAACACTTCCCTGTGCGGCAGGCACACGCGCGTCGCGTCTCCCGGCGTGGGATCAAGATCAAGCTGGAAAGTCTGATCCTTGATAAGATCAATCTGCCCCTCAGCAAAGGTGCCGACCCGCAACTTAGGGCCCTGCAAATCGACCAAAATCGTTACAGGGCGACCATGGAGCTTTTCCAGATTGCGGATTGACTGGAACAACTCCACACGATCGGCCTGACTGCCATGGCTCATATTGATGCGAAAGGCATCTGCCCCGGCACGAAATAGCTTGCCGATCATTTCTGGCGTGGCGCTGGCGGGCCCCAGCGTTGCGAGGATACGAACTTTTCGGCCACGTGCCGGCAGATATTGCGTCAACATTCACTCCACTTCTTGGCAACGCCTCATAGCGGCTCTGACGCATCATTCAATCGAACTGCATCCCAAAGGCACCCTTATCTGTGCATGATGACGCTACGGAGTCAGACACTTGGGCTAATCAGCACGGGGCCGTGAGACAAGAGGGCTGGAAACGTTTGCCGGCCTTGCCAATAGCCCAAACTAGGCTGGTGCGTGCTTGCCATGCCCACTTTGAGGCGGCTAGAGGCCCGTTTATTGTTATTTGTGGAGACCCCCATGCCCAGCCTTGTCCTCATTCGCCACGGCCAATCTGCCTGGAATTTGGAAAATCGTTTTACGGGCTGGTGGGATGTGGATGTCACCGAAAAAGGTGTTGCCGAAGCGCGCGCCGCTGGCGCGCTGATGCGCGACAAGGGGCTGGATTTTGATTGCTGCTTCACCTCGCTGCAAACACGCGCGATTAAGACACTCAACCTCGCGCTCGAAGAAATGCAGCGCCTGTGGTTGCCCGTCGAGAAGGATTGGCGCCTGAATGAGCGCCATTATGGCGGGCTGACAGGCCTTGATAAGGCTGAGACGGCGGCCAAACATGGCGACGCGCAGGTGAAAATCTGGCGCCGCAGCTTTGATGTGCCGCCACCTCCGCTAGAGCCGGGCAGCCCCTATGACTTGTCGGCAGATCGCCGCTATGCCGGCATCAACGTGCCCGCAACGGAGAGCTTGAAAGACACCATTGCACGCGTGCTGCCTTATTGGGAAAGCCGCATCGCGCCCGAATTGCGCGCTGGCAAACGCGTCCTGATTTCCGCCCATGGCAATTCGCTGCGGGCACTCGTCAAGCATTTGTCGAACATTCCAGACGAGGAGATTACGGGCCTTGAAATCCCGACGGGTCAGCCGATTGTTTATGAACTGGCAGACGATTTGTCGGCGCGCGACCGCTATTACCTGTCGGAACGCTGATCGCAGAGCGCCAACATTGCGCTTTTGCGGTCAGTTGGCTAAGGCCTGTCAGCCTTGGACCCCAAAGCAAGCAAGGCCCGCAAGATGACAGAAACCGCGCCGCGTGTCGGCATTATCATGGGCAGTCAGTCCGACTGGGCAACCATGTGCCACGCCTCGGAAATTCTTGCCGCCTTGCATGTCGCGCATGAGCGGCGAATTGTTTCTGCCCATCGCACGCCGGATCGGTTGGTGGACTATGCCAAATCCGCAAAAGGCCGGGGGCTGCAGGTGATTATTGCTGGCGCCGGCGGCGCGGCACATTTGCCCGGCATGGCCGCTGCAATGACGGACCTGCCCGTGCTGGGTGTGCCCGTTGAATCCAAAGCCCTAAGCGGCATGGATAGTCTTTTGTCGATTGTCCAAATGCCCGGCGGCATTCCCGTGGGCACCTTGGCCATTGGCAAAGCGGGTGCCATTAATGCGGGGCTGATGGCCGCTGCCATTTTGGCACTGAACGATGCTGATCTTGCAGCGCGCTTGGCAGACTGGCGCGCCGCCCAAACGGACAGCGTGGCGCACGAACCCGCATGACACTTCCTCCCGGCTCGACAATCGGCATTATCGGTGGCGGCCAATTGGGCCGCATGATGAGCATGGCCGCTGCCCAATTGGGATATCGCTGTTTCATCTACGCCCCGGAAACGACGGGCCCAGCGGCAGATGTGTGCGCCAAATGGGTTCAAGGCGACTATGCCGATGAAAAGGCACTGGCTGCTTTTGCTGCATCGGTGGATGTCGTAACTTTTGAATTTGAAAATGTTGATCCGGCTCCGTTGCGCCGAATTGCTGAAAATGCCCCCGTCCATCCGCCACTTGAAGCGTTGGAAATTGGGCAAGATCGCATCCGGGAAAAGCGCTTTGCCGCAGATTGCAATGGCCGCACGGCGGACTGGGCCGAAGTAAACAGCCGGGCTGACCTTGACCGCGCCTTGAGCGACATCGGTTTGCCTGCCATTTTAAAAACAACGCGCTTTGGCTATGATGGCAAGGGCCAAGCCCGCATCTTGAAAGCCACAGATGCCGATGCTGCGTGGACGGCGCTGGCAGTGGCTGGCACGCTGATCCTCGAAAAAATGGTGCGCTTTGCGCATGAATTTTCACTGTTGGTCGCGCGCGACCAAAACGGCAATATTGCCTTTTGGGATACGCCAGAAAATGTCCATAAAGATGGGATTTTGGCAACATCGCGCGTGCCCGCTGACGCCAAGGTGCTCGAGCAAGTGCCCGCGGCTCGCGCCTTTGCGCGGCGCATGGCGGAACGGCTAGATTATGTCGGCGTGTTCGCAATTGAATTTTTCGCAAGCGACGATGGGCCTGTGTTCAACGAAATGGCCCCGCGCGTCCACAATAGCGGCCATTGGACGATTGAGGGGGCTCTCACCTCGCAATTTGAAAATCATATTCGCGCCGTCGTCGGCCTGCCTTTGGGATCAACCCGCCTCGCGGCGCCTGTGGTTGAAATGCGCAATTTGATTGGGGCAGATGCTGATAAGTGGCTGGAATGGGCGTCAGATCCACTCACCCATGTGCATTTTTATGGCAAGGATGAGGCCCGCCCGGGTCGCAAAATGGGCCATATCACCCGGCTGGGCCATGTCTGATCGGCGTTAAAACCGCGCCGCGACGGTCACGCCAGCGCCTTGTGTATCGGCCCAAGGAAGAAAGGCAGCTTGGCTCGCTTCATTCCGCGTCTTGGTGACCAGCAGGCCAATCCCCGTCCCGATGCCCGCGCCGACGATGACGTCGCTCCAATAATGTTTCTTGCCCTCAACGCGCGCGACACCAACAAAGCTGGCAACAAGAAAGGCCGGGACACCAAGTGCCGGCCCCTCTCGGTTCAAAAGTGTCGCAGCGGCGGCAAAAGAGCGGGAGGTATGGCCTGAGGGAAAGCTTCTGCGGTTGCTGCCATCTGGGCGCGTACGCGCAACTGTCTGTTTCAGCCCTTCTGTTACGATGGATGTCGCGCCAAAGCTGCCTGCGGCCTGCCATGCGCCATCCCGATCCCCCCGCAAGGCGGGCAAGCCGATCGAGGTGGTGATCAAGCCGTACGCGCCAATATCACTGGCGGTTTTCCATTCAGATATTCCCGCAACAGCGGGCGTTGCCAATAGGCACAGAGCAGCGCTGGCGACAGCACGACGGCAACCCCGCCCCATATCAGGCGGCCGTCAACAAAAGGGGATAGCCGATCCTATCCATCCTAGGCGCGCGTCAGCGCTTTTCGATATTGGCTGCTAAAGGCGGGCCACTTGCTGCAGGCGGTGCCTGTTGTGCCGATTGAAAATCTTGCAGAGGTTCCCCCGGCTGCGGTTGGCTGGGCGCCGGAATTTTCTGCGCCGCCACAAAGGCAAGGCCAAGCGAGGCCACCAAAAGTGCAACGCCCAAAGCACCAACGCGGCGCGCGGGAACCATGCGTTCAACCAGCGCATCCTTCAAAAGAAACTGATGGCGAACCGCGCCAATAATATGGAGCGCAAGCAAAGGCAGCATCGCCTTTGACAGGATCGCGTGCGCAGTTTCTGCGGCCTCATGCACATCACGCCCCCAATTGGGGAGATGCGGCCAAGGAATAACGCCAAACAAGAAAGTCGGCACCTGAACGCGCGAGGTGGAAATGATAATCCAGCCCGTCAGCGGCACAAGGATCATCACAGCGTAAAAGCCCCAATGAATTGCCGTTGAGAGCATCTGAAACAGGCTGGCATCCTGGGCTTTGGCCGGGCGCGGCGTGAACAGCCGCAACCCAAGCCGCCAGAACGACAAGAGCAAAATCGAAATCCCGATCGATTTGTGCAGGCTCATCACCCAGAGCAGTTCTGGCCCACGGCGCAACTCTTCTGAGCGTTCCCCCAACCCAAAGTTGAAGATGAGCAGCAAAGCGATACCCCAATGCAGCAGCATGGCGGTGGCGGAATAGCGAGTGGCCTGTTTCGTCATGCCCCACATCATGCGCCAACATCAGGGGCAGGAAAAGCCCCAATTTTCCGCACAAGTTGGGCGATGGCGCACAGGCGAGCGAAAAACCGGCTTGCCACGCCGCCGACACAAGCCAAGACTATGCCATTGGGAAGAGGGATGGATCAGATGATAATGGCCGAAAATGATGCAGAGCTGGCGTTCAGGCTGGCCACGGCAGCAGGCGCGCGTCTGTTGGAACTACAGCAGCATGGCGCGCTTGCGGGCAAAGCGCTGGGCGATGCCGGCGACGCCGCATCAAACCAGTGCATTATCGATGCCCTCCGCTTGGCCCGGCCAGATGATGCTATTCTATGCGAGGAAGAAAAGGATGATCACACCCGCCTATCTGCCGCGCGCGTTTGGATTATCGATCCGCTGGATGGCACACGAGAATTTAGCGAGCGGCGCAGCGACTGGGCGGTGCATGTTGCGCTTGCCATCAATGGCACACCGGCTATCGGCGCGGTGGCGCTGCCGGCGCTGAATAGGACGTTCAGCTCTGCCCATCCGCCCATTTTGCTGGCCCCAAATAATCCCCCTAAGATGTTGGTCAGCCGCACCCGCCCTGCTGCAGAGGCTGTTGCCGTTGCACAGGCGCTGGGCGCTGAGCTTTTGCCCATGGGTTCGGCAGGCGCCAAAGCAATGGCCGTGGTGCGTGGCGAGGCGGATATTTATCTGCACACGGGCGGCCAGTATGAATGGGATAATTGTGCGCCCGCCGCCGTCGCGTTGGCGGCAGGCTTGCATGTCAGCCGGACGGATGGGACGCCGCTGCGCTACAACAACCAAGATACCTATATGCCCGATCTGTTAATCTGCCGCCCGGAATGGGCCGTGCGCGTTTTGACACTGATGGCAGATATGCCCCGCTAAAGGCTTGGCTTCCCTCCCCCCGCGCGGCATGCAATAGCAGTGCAGAGACATTGGGAGACAAGCAGCATGGGTGATTTTCTGACCGTCGAGCGCAAGGGCCGCATTGCCATCCTTCGGATGAACAAGCCGGAATCGATGAATGCGATTGGCACCCATGAGGATTGCGAAGATATCTGCTCAACGCTGCAGGCGTTGCAGGACGATCGCAATGTGAGCTGCCTGATCCTGACAGGCAGCGGCAAAGCCTTTAGCGCGGGCGGCAATTTGAAATCGATGCAGAACCGTGAGGGCATTGGCGTATTGGATCAGCCCGATTCCACGCGCGCCAATTATCGCCGCGGCGTGCAGCGGGTGGCGCGCGCGCTGTTGGATGTTGAAATCCCTGCCATTGCCGCCGTCAATGGTCATGCGGTCGGCTTGGGTGCGGATTTGGCGTGTCTGTGCGATATTCGCATTGCCGCCAAAAGCGCGCTGTTTGCGTGCAGCTTTATCAAGGTTGGCATTGTCCCCGGCGATGGCGGGGCCTGGGCGCTGCAACAGGTGCTGGGCTATGCTAAGGCGGCTGAGCTGTTCTTTACAGGGGACCGCTTTGATGCCGATACCGCCAAAGAGCTGGGCCTGGTCAGCCAAGTGGTCGAAGACGATCAACTGATGGATGCGGCGCTCGCAATGGCGGAGCGGATTGTTTGCAACCCACCCCGCGCCCTGCGCCTGACCAAACGTCTGCTGCGCGAGGCCCAGCACAGCCGCATGTCGGACATTTTGGAACTTTCAGCGGCCTATCAGGCGATTGTCCATGAAACAGCCGACAATCGGGAAGCGATCAACGCCTTTGTTGAGAAGCGGCCACCGGTGTTCACCGGGGACTAAGGCCTAGCCTTCCGGATCTTTGTGCAGCCAATCGGCATGGCGCGGAGCCTTTTTGGTTTCGCTCCATTCCGCCAGCATCAGCGGCGCAACGCGGCGCAATTCGGCGTGCTGCTCTGGCGTTCCAATATTGCACGCCAGCTCGAGCCGATGGCCATTGGGATCAAAGAAATAGATTGAGCGGAAAATGCCATGATAAGTGGGGCCGAGCACCTCCACCCCTTGCGCCTCAATATGCGATTTTGCCGCCAGCAGCGCGTCCATATCCGCCACGTCAAAGGCAATATGCTGCACCCAAGCCGGCGTATTGGGGTCGCGGCCCATGTCCGGCTGGTTGGGCAGTTCAAAAAAGGCGAGCACATTGCCGCCGCCAGCATCGAGAAAAACGTGCATATAGGGATCATAGTCGCCCGTTGAGGGGACATGATCTTCCGCAAAGGCCGTCACATAATCCATGCCCAGCACGCGGGCATACCAATCCACAGTCTCCTTCGCGTCGCGGCAACGATAGGCGACATGATGGATACGGTTGAGTTTGGGCGCGGATGTTGTCACGCGTCTGCCCCGTCGACCTGCAGCGCGCCACGTTCTAGCTGATCACGCTCCATGGATTTGAACAGCGCCGTGAAATTGCCTTCGCCAAAGCCTTCATCCTTTTTGCGCTGGATGAATTCAAAAAATACGGGGCCGACCATCGTCTGCGAGAAGATTTGGAGCAGCAAACGCGGATCGCCGTCTTGCGTGGATCCATCGAGCAAAATGCCGCGACTTTGCAGCGCCTCCACGGGCTCGCCATGGCCGGGCAGCCGCTCTTCCAGCATCTGATAATAGGCATTGGGTGGCGGCGGGGCAAAAGGTGTGCCGCTGGCTTTCAACTGATCCCAACTGGCAATCAGATCCTCACTGGCAAAGGCGATATGCTGAATACCCTCCCCATTATACAGGCGCAGGAACTCCTCAATCTGACCGCCGCCACCGCGACCCTCTTCGTTCAAGGGAATGCGGATTTTGCCATCCGGCGCGGTCATCGCGCGCGATGTGAGGCCGGTATATTCGCCCTTAATGTCGAAATAGCGGATTTCGCGGAAGTTAAAGACCCGCTCATAAAAGCGCGCCCAATGGTCCATCCGGCCGCCATAAACATTGTGCGTCAGGTGATCGATGATCTTTAGACCCGCCCCGACCGGATGCCGATCAACGCCCGGCAGATAGTCAAAATCAATGTCGTAGATGGTCAGGCCATCGCCATAACGATCTATGAGGTAGATGATCGCCCCGCCTATGCCGCGAATCGCGGGCAGCCGCAGCTCCATGGGGCCGGTGCGCGTTTCCACGGGCTCTGCCCCCCGATCAAGCGCTTCCTGATAAGCCTGTGTTGCATTGCGGACGCGAAAGCCCATGCCACAGGCGCTGGGGCCATGTTCTGCCGCGAAATAAGCGGCCGGGCTTTTGGGTTCATAATTGGCAATCAGGTTAATTTCCCCTTGCCGCCACAAGTCCACATCTTTGGAACGATGGCGGGCAATGCGGGTAAAGCCCATGGCCTCAAAAACCGGTTCCAACAGGCCCTTTTCCGGCGCGCAGAATTCAATGAACTCAAAGCCATCAAGGCCGAGGGGGTTTTCAAACAAATCCGCCATGACGCGCCAGACTTTCGATATTTGGTTTCAAATGAAACTATATCGCTGCAGCCCCGGCGAAGTCAAACCGCCTTCGTCTGGAAACGCTTAAGAGGTTTGAAGCTGCTTGGCCGGGGCTGCCGCCCGCACACCAAAGGCAATGAGCCGTGCAATGGGTGCGGACACAAGCCACAGGCTCGTCATCATGAGCGCGCCCAAAATGCCATCGGCCGCATAATGCCACCCCAGATGGATCGACGCGATCCAGATGAGCACGGCATAGCACAAGAAAAAATAGCCAAGTCGACGCGATTTCTGAAAGCCACCAATGACGAATAATGTTGCCATCGCCACGTGCATTGAGGGCATGGCCGAAATACCGCTGGCGAAGACCAACGGCCCACCCTGCGATTGGCGCAGCATATCTTGGAAATAGAGCGCCTGGACACTCAGGCCATAATTCGACGCTTGACGATCGAGCGCGTGCAGGGCCTCGGTCATCCGCACATAGCCTTCGTGCGGCCCAACCAGCGCATTGAAGTAGCACGGCCCAGCAGAGGCCAGCAGCCATGCGCCAAAGCTGCCAATCAAAATCCAAGAGATGACCCAAGTGCCAACAAGTCGTCCACGCACCTGCCGATCGGCAATGGCAACCACCACGGCGGCTGGAAAGAGGAACATTATTGGCAGCCACAGCGCATAGGCTGTGTCGAGAATGAGCGTGGGCAGGAGCGAGCCGAAAAGCGCGTGTGTCACTTCCCAAGCATCATACCCCAAAAGCAGCTTCTGTTCAGCTGCGGCGATAAGTGGATCAAGCGGGAAACCTCGGCCCGGCAGAACAAGCTGCTTGAATACCTGAAAATAAGATAGGGTGACTGCCGTGGCGGCAATAGCGCCAAGCAGCCACGGCTTTTGGCTGGGGTCAAGCGGCGCGGCACGCCCCATGCGGTGCAAAACAGCGCGCGCGCCCACAACAATACCGCCCGCAAGGATCGCCAGCGACAAGTAAGACAGGTTGAGCAGCAGAAAAGCGCCCGGCTGCAGCGAGGACACCACAAAAAGCGGCGCACAACCAGCCATCATTAACGGGATAAGCAGCGCGACTGCGCGCACCGCAAGGGACCGCGCACGTCCAGCCTCTATTCCCTTTAAGGCTGCATCACGCTGTGATTTGCCTGCCAAACTTGATCCCCCACATGGCACAAGAGACTGCGCAGTGCTGCTCGTGACGTTGCCATCTGCACCTAACCGCCCGAAATCTGGCGGTGCGGGGTATTTGCAGAAGTGCCAAAGCGAGTAAATGACAAAACGCTGACACGAGAAACGAACACGACAGCCGGACACTCTAATCCGGCATTGCCCTGCCCGCTTGCCCGGCACACCGTTCGACATGAGGCGGCCGAAATGTGAGGCGTCTCATCCCTATATCAAGGCCTTATCTGCCAGAAACAGCCATTGATCGCTCACCATTTTGCTGCCGATCAAGGAATTTCGACAACACTAAATGGGGCGCCGCCACAACAGAGAGAATTTGGAAAGCCGCGGATGACATCTTCATGGGATCAACCGAGAAAAAGCCGGGCGTAAAAATATAGGCGCCGATAAAACAACTCACACAGATCACCCCACCATAGAGCCATAGCTCCAGCCGCGACCATTGCGGCAGCCGGCGCTCAAGGCCGCGCATGTGCAGCGGCGAATGCAGAAACACAAAATAGATCAAAAAGCCGACTTGCGGCGGAAAATATGCAAGCCCAATTAAAGCGCAAATCTGCGCCAGCGCCCACGCGCGGCTTCCGGCCTTCACAGCTTGCCAAATACCAACAATCGTTACCAAAATGGCAACGGGTGCAAGGGCGACCAATGCTCTTTGGATCCACTCAGCCCCGGGGCCCGCCATAGCCAAGAATAAGTCTGACACAGCAGCGGGATTGAAAAAGGCGGCCACGCAAATGACTGATGCACCCGCCATGGTGCGCAGCAGGCCATTATCCAGCATGTCCCAATCATCCCCGAAATGGATGGCAGAAAAGGCGAGAAAAAGGGCAAGGGCCGAAATGGGCGAAATGTGCCATAACGCCAGCATCAGGCCCGCAACGCCAATATAGGCGGCAAATATCAAAGCCGCGATCTGCCATTTGAGCCGCAAGGCAGCTTGAGCAATGGCAATATCAAATGCGCCGTGCGGCAGTCCGCCAATCAGCATCAGGGCTGCGGCCAGGCTGAGGCTTAAACTGCCTGCAACAGAGGCACCATTTAGTTCAGCAAGGGCAA
>JBEDNE010000024.1:0-3948 GCA_041170745.1 Pseudomonadota bacterium | reverse complement strand
TTTCTGAGCATCCGTTGCCGGGGCAATATTGGGCTTATCCTCACGGGGCGCAGCTAAGGGATCAGGCAAGAGCGGCGTTGTCTTGCGTCCGCGCAAGGCATCAATTTCCGCCTGACGCCGGTTGAGATAATAAGCGCGCAGCGCGGCATAAGGATCGTTCGTTTCGGTCCTTAGGCGCTGCAGTTCATCATCAAACTCAGCTCGATCATCCAGCGAGCTGAGAATGCCAGCGGGCACCGCATAGAAAAGATTGTTGAACGGTGCGCCAATGGTAAAGGGCAGCAGGCTCAAATCCATTAACCGGCCGGTCACATCGCGCAGCGTGGTCGGGCCGATAAAGGGCAGATACAGATATGGCCCTGATTTTATGCCATAAAAGCCCATGGTATAGGCAAAGCCGTTGACCCGATGTGGCAGATAAAAGGGCTTCTTTTTCGCCACATCAAATAGGCCTGCGACACCCAGCGTAGAGTTGATGCCAAATCGTCCAACGGTTTCTGCAGCCTTGCCAATTTTCAGCTGGAGAACAAAGTTCACAAAGGCAATTGGCTCACCAATATTCGACAAGAAGTTACGCACGCCCTTGCGCATCGGCCCGGGAATTTTCTCCCGATAGGCAATGGCGACTGGCCCGACAAAAGCCTTGTCGACCGATTGGATGACCTCAAAGCTGGTTTCATTAAAATTTTCGAGTGGGTCAGCGGCAATCGCCCGGCGCTTGGCTGTGACAACAATCTCCTCTGGCGCATCTTCTGGCGTGGCAACGGAGGGCGGGGTTGTTGGCAATGCGTCCAGCGTCGGGACATTCGCCGGTGACGGGGTCGATACAGGCGCAGATGGCGCAGGCGGATTGGCGGTTTGCGCCACATCTTGGGCCAGTTGTGCAGGCAATGTTGCCAAAGCAACAGCAAGAACAGCGGCTGAAACGCCCAAGATATGATCCTTTCAGGGTTGGTAACCCGTTGGTTCTCGGCCCCTGCGCCAAGAGACATGAGGGAAGCTCGAGTCCGGCAGGGGTATACGGAAAGCCGCATAGCCGCCGCAAAGCATTTCGGCCATGAATTTATGATGAACACGCCTTCTCAAGACCAATTTGATACGCCTTTGGCGACACGCGCCGCAGGGTTAGAGCTTTTACAGGCCTTTCTCCCCAAGGCTGGCGCACATTATGCGCATTGGCGCAATCATGATTTTGGACCGGGCAGACACGACCATGTGTCTGGCCTGTCCCCCTATATTCGACACCGCCTCATCACGGAGGAAGAGGTCATCCGAGCCGTGCTGACGCACCACAGCGCACAAGCGGCTGAGAAGTTTATTCAAGAAGTTTATTGGCGCACCTATTGGAAGGGCTGGCTGGAACTAAGGCCCGCCATTTGGGACGATTACCTGGCAGATCTTGAACGATTAGGCCCGCCCGATGGCGCTGCACTGGATGCGATAAAGGGACAAACGGGCATCGCCTGTTTTGACCATTGGGTGCAGGAATTGGTGACGACCGGCTATCTCCACAACCATGCGCGTATGTGGTTTGCCAGCATTTGGATTTTTACGCTCGGCTTGCCATGGCAACAGGGGGCTGATTTCTTTTTGCAGCATTTGCTGGATGGAGACCCGGCTTCCAACACGCTGTCGTGGCGCTGGGTGGCGGGGCTGCAAACGCCGGGCAAAACCTATCGCGCAACGCCCGAGAATATTGCCACCTTTACCAGTGGTCGCTTCACGCCAAAACCGCTGTCCCATGGCCCTGCCCCAGCGTTAGAGCCCATTCCGGCCCCAAGGTTGCTGCCGTCCGCTTCCAATGTGCCAGAGGCCCCGTTTCTCCTCCTCGTGACTGCAGAAGATCTGCAGACGGAAAGCCTACCCCTCACGACAGGCCATGTCGCTGCACTAGCTGGTCTTGCGCCCAGCACGGCCAATATCTCCCCACGGGTTGCAACATTTCGGTCAGCAGCCTTGGCGGATGGCATGGCGCGAGCGGCCAAGCATTTTGGACATGTGGGTGCGGTGATCGAGGCCAAAGCTCTGGTGGATCAGGCCAAAGGCCTTGGCCTCAACCACATTGTCACAGCCTATGCCCCTATTGGCCCCACCGCCGCGCAATTGGGCACTCTGGAACGGGCCTGCGCAGCACAGGGGGTGGAACTGCATCTGATCCGCCGGGCGTGGGACAGTGCGGCTTGGCCGCTTGCAACAAAGGGCTTCTTCCCCTTCCGCCAACACATCCCCAATTTGTTGCCACGATGAGCCTGCAAGTCCTTTGGTTCAAACGCGATTTGCGGCTTGCCGATCATGAGGCGCTGTGTGCGGCCGCCGCCGCCGGGCCTGTCTTGCCCATTTTCATTGTTGAGCCCGACTATTGGCGATTGCCTGACACCTCCTACCGGCAGTGGGAATTTTGGCGCGGCTGTGTGGCCGATCTGGCGACAGCCATCCGCGCGCAAGGCGGGACGCTGCATATTGCCCAAGGCGATGCGGTGGCTGTGCTGGAAACTCTGCGCCAGCGCCATGGTCCCTTCACTCTCTGGGCACATGAAGAAACGGGCAATGGCTGGACTTATGCCCGCGATAAGCGCGTGAAGCGCTGGGCCCGAACACAGGGTGTGGATTGGCAAGAACGGCGGCAATTTGGCGTGCTGCGCGGGCCGGGCCTCAACCGCGATATCTGGGCAGGGCAATGGGAGGCGCTGATGCGCCAGCCTGTCCGCCCTTTACCCCAAGTCCAATGGGCAGCGTGCACGACAGGCCCGCTCCCAACCAGCGCCGAACTGGGGCTGGCACCTGATGGCATTGCCCATTTGCAACCGCCCGGGCGTGACGCTGGCATTGCCTTGCTCACCAGCTTTTTGCACGCCCGTGGTCAGCATTATACGCGCCAAATGTCATCCCCCATCACCGCAGAACAGGCGTGTTCCCGCCTATCTCCCTATCTCACCTATGGCGCAGTTTCGATGCGCGAGGTGTTTCACGCGGCGGAACGCCGCCTGACCAGTCTGCACCGGTCAACCGACAAAGGCCGCGCAGCATGGGCGCAAGCCATGCGGTCCTTCATCGCGCGGTTGCACTGGCATTGCCATTTTATCCAAAAGCTGGAGAGCGAACCGGAGATTGAGCACCAGCCTTTTGCCCGCCTGTATCAAGGCATGCGCCCGCGCCCGGCCGATCCAGACAAGCTGGCCGCCTGGGCCGAGGGACGGACGGGCTATCCATTTGTTGATGCGGCGATGCGCTATCTAACGGCGCATGGCTGGATCAACTTTCGTATGCGCGCGATGTTAATGTCCTTTGCGACTTATGATCTCTGGCTGCCATGGCAGGAGGCCGGCCTGGTGCTTGCCCGCAAATTTGTGGATTTTGAGCCTGGCATTCACTGGTCGCAATGCCAGATGCAGTCAGGCGAAACGGCCATTAATACCGTGCGCGTCTATTCGCCCGTGAAACAGGGGCATGATCAAGATCCTCAGGGCGATTTCATCCGCCAGTGGCTGCCCGAATTGGCAAAAGTGAAAGGCGCGCTGGTGCATGAACCGTGGCGGCTAGAGCGCGAGGCCGCCCCTGATTATCCGCCGCCAATTGTTGACCATAAATCTGCAACGGCCTTTGCCAAGGACCAGATTTTTCAGCGGCGCAAACAGGCTGAGGCGCGTGCTGAGGCAGATGCTGTGTTCCGCCGCCATGGATCTCGCGCCAGCCCAAGGGCCCGGCGCGGGGCGACGGCCCGATCCGCCTCCCCCTCTGGCCGAACCGCGCAACTCAGTCTGGATCTCTAGCAGTTGATCCGCTTACTCTTGGCGGGGCGTAGCCAAGGACAGCCCCCTAGGCCAAACGCGTCGGCTGGGGGCAGCGCAAGAAAAAAGCCAGCCGGTAAGGGCTGGCTGTTTTTTCGCATCCCGTGAAGGATGGTGGAGCCTAGGGGAGTCGAACCCCTGACCTCTACACTGCCAGTGT
>JBEDNE010000023.1:0-3582 GCA_041170745.1 Pseudomonadota bacterium | reverse complement strand
CGGCTTGGGTATTGGCTATTGGCAGGGTCAAATCGACAGCATGGACATGATCCAACAGACGGGGG
Organism: Pseudomonadota bacterium; assembly: GCA_041170745.1. GTDB lineage: Bacteria > Pseudomonadota > Alphaproteobacteria > Sphingomonadales > Sphingomonadaceae > Aquisediminimonas. The sequence goes on along the minus strand of JBEDNE010000023.1, from coordinate 3,517 downwards.
AATGGTCCGCGCGTTTGATGATCCTCGCGATGCTGTTGTCGCCTTTAGTGGCGGCCATAGGGCGCCGTAAGTGGCTGAACTTCATGCTCTTACACCGCCGATGGATTGGGGTGGCGGCCTTTGTCTACGCGGTTATGCACCTGTATTTGTACCTCATTGATATGGGCAATCTGGAGGACATTCTTGCCGAGTGGTTAGCCCCCGGCATCTGGACGGGCTGGGCGGCCATGGTCTTGATGCTCCTACCGGCGCTGACCAGCAATGATTTGGCGATGCGCTGGCTAAAGGCTGGCTGGAAACGCGTCCAGCGCCTTGTCTATCCATCAGCGGTGCTGGTGCTGTTGCACTGGATTTGGGTCCACAACAGTATCACTGCGGCTTTTCTGCATTTCCTGCCCCTTGGTATCCTGACACTCATACGCGTGTTAAAACCATGGATGTCCCCCCTTAAACCTTGAGGAGTTTGATGATGCGTCGATTTTTACCGGCTCTGTTTACTGTCACTGCGATGGCGATCATGCCAACCATCCCGGCCCATGCCACGGGCGCTATAACCTGCAAGCCTACGCCCCAATCGCGTTGGAAAAGCCAAGACGCCCTGAAAGCACAGCTCACCAAGCAAGGGTGGACGGTTCGCAAATCAAAGGTCGATGGCGGCTGTTACGAAGTTTATGGCACCACCCCGGAAGGTGACCGTGTTGAAGCCTATTTTCACCCAGTGACGCTGGAAAAACTCTACGTTGCCCGTCGCGGCGAGGTGCTGTTCCGTAAAAAGGGCTATTAAGCCGGGGTCTGCTCCAGCACCCGCCAGTTTAGGTGCAAAAAAGAAAGGCTCGCAGCGCCGGAGCACTGCGAGCCTTCCCTTTAAACTGGCGTTTTGATCTTAGAACTTAACGCCGAAGGTCACACCATAGGTGGCTGGATCAGCATAATAGCCGCCAGCATAGCCCAGCGCCCCGAAGTCAATCCCGCGGACCAGCGGATGCTGGTTGGTGATGTTCTTGCCCCAGAAGCGGACTTCGGCTTCGGTACCACCCATAGCAATCCGCTCAACGGCAAGTTGCACATCAACGGTCTTGCGATTGTCGCCCTTAATCGCTTCGTTAAACGGCGACGAGATGTTGTTGTTAAAGCTGTACTTGCCGTCTTCATAGGTGAAGGCGACACGGCCTGTCAGGCGTGCGTTGTTCCAATTCAACGGAGCCTGTGCGTTCAGGGCAATATTGGCCGTGAAGGGCGAGGTGTAGCCCGGCGTCACAATCGAGGCGATGTTGACGGGCGTTGTTCCCGTGACAGGCTGGCCTGCCAGGAATTCCTTATACTTAATGTCGACATAGCCCAAATTGCCATCAATCGAGAAGGTGTCAGACAAAATGGCCTGCGCTTCCAACTCAATGCCCGTATAGTTGACCTTACCGGCATTTGCGACGCGGGTTGTAAAGGTGCCCGTGCCCGAATTGGCCTGCGGGATCGACACCGCCAGATTGTTGTACACATTGTGATAGCCGGCCAGGTTGAAGCGCAGCTTGCGGTCAAACAATTCCGACTTCAGGCCCACTTCATAGGAGGTCACATTTTCACCCGCGAAGGACGAAAGTGTGGTTGTGCCCGCAATAACGGGGTCACCTGAGTTGAAGCCGCCTGATCGGAAGCCTGTTGCGGCGCGAGCATAGAGATTGACGTCGTCAGTCAGATCATAGCCGAGCATCAAATTCCAAGTGAACCGGCTAAACTTCGCCGCACCTGATTCTGCTGCTGTCAGCGGGGCAGGGCCATTTTGCGTGCGGACCATGGACTTATTGTCCCATGTATAGCGGCCACCTGCTGTCAGGCGAAGCTTCCCATCACGACCGCCGGGATAATAGGTCGCTTGTGAGTAAACGGCGCTCGAATCTGAGTCGGCTGTGTAAACAAGAACCGACTTGGTTTGCACCATGCGGAAGCGTGCCGGGTTGCCGGCTGCCAAGCTTGGGCCGAGCGCCCCAAAGCGTGACAGGAAGATCGAATTTGTATCGAGAATGAAGCCGCTGTTCTGCTGGCTATATTCTGAACCCGATTCCTTGAACCAGAAGCCGCCGACGACCCAGTCGAGATGATCATTCTGGGCGGAGAATTCCAACTCAGCACTTGTCTGCTTTTGGCGACGATCATTTTGCGTGTCGTACAAATTCTGTTGCACCGTGGGCACGGGCTGCGAGGCCAGGAAGGCGGCCGTTGCGGCTGGCTGGATCAAGCCCAGCAGCGATTGCGGCAAGCCGTTAAGCAGCGTGGTGTTGGTGAATAGCGGGCCCTTGAAGGCGCCAATGCCATCAAGATCAGAAATGGGGTTGTTGCGCCATTCGCGATGGCCCCCAGTGAACTTCATCGTCACGCCATCAAATTCGTTCTGGATCTGGAGGTTGTGGCCCCAAATCTTGTCCGTCGAATAGGAGTTTACATCGTTGCACACTTGCTTGCGCCAGCTGCGCTGCGGCGTAGCTAAGGCAACGCAATTCGGGTCAAGGAAGGTAGCTGCGGCCAGATACTGCTTCACTGGTGCCTGTTGCGTCACCGTTACTTCGCGGCCATCGACCGTTGCGTTCGGACGGATGGCGCCATCTGACGTATGCGTCAGTTGGAAGTTCATGGGCGAGCCCTGCACCTTTGACCGATCGAAAATATATTGGATAAAGCCGGTATTACCAAAGTCATAGCGGGCGGCAGCGCGGAAGCTTTCCGATTTGCGTGCGCCGGGATCCAGCGACTTATCGGGCTGCAAAATATTGTCGACGACGCCGTTGCGTTCGCCACGCGCGTAAGAGAAGCTGGTCGCCAAATTGCCAATGGCACCGGGATCGATGCTGATCTTGGTGTTCCAGGCATTGTAATTGCCATAACCTGCTTGGGCTTTGACGCGCATTTCCTTTGAAGGAGCGCGAGAAATAAAGGCAATCGCGCCGCCCGTTGTGTTGCGGCCGAACAAAGTACCCTGCGGACCACGCAACACTTCAATCCGTTCAATATCGCTCACATCAAGGCCGCTGGCGGCCGAGCGTGCAATGTAGATGCCATCGACATAGAGCGCGTTGGCTGTGTCGAGACCGAAGGATTCAGACGCTGGCGTTGTGATGCCGCGAATGGAGATGACGGCGGCGGCCATGCTTGTGGTGCCCTGCGTCACTGTCACATTTGGGGCAAGGCCACTCAAGTCACGCGAATCTTTAATGTTGAGCTGGTCGATCTTAGCAGCGCTGATGGCGCTGATCGCGATTGGCACAACTTGCAAATTCTGTTCCCGCTTTTGTGCGGTCACAACAATTTCATCGAGTTGCGCGGCATCATTTGCCGCTGCGCCCTGCGCGAACGCGGGTGCAGCCATGGCGGCCAAGCTGGTGCCTAAAAGCAGCGCAATGCTGCGTTGAGCCGATTTGCGTGACGTCATCTCATCCTCCCCATTGATATTAATTTACCAATCGTACAAATTTGCGTAATCAAAGTCAAAAATAAATACGCATTTGGATGAAGAGAGGGTCAATCA
>JBEDNE010000022.1:0-4984 GCA_041170745.1 Pseudomonadota bacterium | reverse complement strand
GCGGCTCAATTCCGTAATCTGGCCACAGGGAAGGACTCGGCAATGGCTCGTAAGAAGATTGCACTGATCGGTGCTGGCAATATCGGCGGTACGCTCGCCCATCTCGCAGCAATTAAGGAACTGGGTGACATCGTTCTCTTCGACGTTGTTGAGGGTATCCCGCAGGGCAAGGCGCTCGATCTCTCGCAGTGCGGCCCGGTGGAAGGCTTTGACGCCAAGATCATTGGCACCAATGATTATGCCGATATCAAGGATGCCGATGTTATCATCGTGACCGCCGGTGTTGCGCGCAAGCCGGGCATGAGCCGCGACGACCTTCTGGGCATCAACCTCAAGGTGATGAAGGCCGTGGGCGAGGGCATTCGCGACAATGCGCCCAATGCCTTTGTCATCTGCATTACCAACCCGCTCGACGCGATGGTTTGGGCGCTGCGTGAATTTTCGGGTCTGCCGCACAATAAGGTCGTCGGCATGGCTGGCGTTCTGGACTCCGCGCGCTTCAGCCACTTCCTCGCGGAGGAATTCAAGGTCTCCGTGCGTGACGTCAACTCGTTCGTGCTGGGTGGCCATGGCGACACGATGGTCCCGGTTGTTGAATATTCGACGGTAGCAGGCATCCCGGTGCCGGACCTTATCAAGCAGGGTTGTTCCACCAAGGAGCGCATCGACGCGATCGTTCAACGCACCCGTTCCGGTGGCGGCGAGATTGTTGGCCTGTTGAAGACTGGCTCGGCTTATTACGCCCCGGCGACCAGCGGCATCGCAATGGCGGAAGCCTATCTGCGCGACCAAAAGCGCCTGCTGCCCTGTGCGGCGCACCTGACCGGCCAATATGGCGTTGATGATCTGTATGTCGGCGTGCCTGTGATCATTGGTGCGGGTGGCGTTGAGCAGGTTGTTGAGATTGCCCTTGATGCGGAAGCCAAGGCCAATCTTCAGGTCTCGGTCGATGCGGTCAAGGAACTGCTTGACGCGTGCAAAGCCATTGATCCGGCGCTCGCCTGATCCGACACGACTGACGAAATCAGGAGAGCCTTATGAGCATTTTTGTCAATAAGAACACGAAGGTCATCACCCAGGGGATGACGGGTGATACCGGCACGTTCCACACCCAAGCGGCGCTGGATTATGGTACGCAGATGGTAGGCGGCGTGACGCCAGGTAAGGGCGGGACGACCCATATCGGTCTGCCGGTGTTCGACACCGTTGCCGAAGCCGTCACCAAGACGGGCGCGGATGCCTCGGTCATCTATGTGCCGCCGCCCTTTGCCGCGGACTCGATCTTGGAGGCGATTGACGCCGAAGTGCCGCTCATCGTGTGCATCACCGAAGGCATTCCGGTGCTCGACATGGTGAAGGTAAAGCGCGCGCTTTCCGGCTCCAAGTCGCGCCTGATTGGCCCGAACTGCCCGGGCGTGCTGACGCCGGGTGAGTGCAAGATCGGCATCATGCCGGGCAACATCTTCTCCAAGGGCTCGGTTGGCGTTGTCTCGCGCTCCGGTACACTGACCTACGAAGCCGTTTTCCAGACGACGGCAGAAGGCCTTGGTCAGACGACGGCGGTGGGCATTGGCGGTGACCCGGTGAACGGCACCAACTTCATCGATTGCCTTGAAGCGTTCCTGGCAGACGATGCCACCAAGTCGATCATCATGATCGGCGAAATCGGCGGCTCTGCCGAAGAAGAAGCCGCTCAGTTCCTGATCGACGAAGCCAAGCGCGGTCGCAAAAAGCCGATGGCTGGTTTCATTGCCGGTCGCACGGCGCCTCCGGGCCGTCGCATGGGCCATGCCGGTGCGATCGTGTCGGGTGGCAAGGGCGATGCGGAATCGAAGATTGCGGCGATGGAAGCCGCGGGCATCCGCGTTTCTCCGTCTCCGTCTGAGCTTGGCAAGACGCTGGTTGAAGCACTGAAGGGCTAATTTTAGCCCTTCATCGCCCGACATCCTCTCCCAGGAAGGCGTATCATGGGTTTTGAGAACCACGAATTCGAAGCGGAAAAAGGCCCAAGCTGGGCCCGGCCCAATTGGCCGCTCTCTGACACCGATGACCTGACGGCGGCGCTTGACCCGACGCAGATGCAAGTGGCGGTGAAGCAAGCCGCAAAAGCTGCTGGCAAGCCTATGGCACAGGCCGATGTGGCAGCCGCTGCTGCGGATTCTATCCGCGCAATGATGCTGATCCGCACCTATCGTGTGCGCGGTCATCTGGCTGCCAATCTCGATCCGCTGGGCCTGACCAAGCAGGATCTTCCGCCGGATTTAACGCCTGAATATCACGGCTTTACTGGCGCTGATCTGGATCGCCCTGTCTATGTTGGCGGGACGATGGGCCTTGAGTGGACCACCGTGCGCGAATTGGTGGGCATTTTACGCGCCAATTACTGCGGCAATGTTGGCCTTGAATATATGCACATTTCCGATGTGGAAGAACGCCGCTTCTTCCAAGAGCGGATGGAAGGTGCTGATAAGTCGATTGGCTTCACGCCCGAGGGCAAAAAGGCCATTCTCGCCAAGGTAATTGAGGCTGAGCAGTACGAGAAATTCTTGGGCCGCAAATATGTTGGCACTAAGCGTTTCGGCTTGGATGGCGGCGAGGCGATGATCCCGGCGCTTGAAAGTTTCATCAAACATGGTGGCGCACAGGGCGTCCGCGAAATCGTGATTGGGATGCCACATCGTGGCCGCCTGAACGTGCTCGCGAACGTGATGGGCAAGCCCTATCGTGTCATTTTCCATGAATTTTCGGGCGGCTCTGCGCATCCGGATGATGTGGGCGGCTCAGGCGATGTGAAATATCACCTCGGCACCTCCACCGACCGCGAGTTTGACGGCATTAATGTGCATATGAGCCTCGTGCCCAATCCCTCGCACTTGGAAGCGGTGGACCCGGTTGTGCTGGGCAAGGTGCGCGCCAACCAGACCTTCCGGGATGATATTGGCAAGGGCAAGCATACACAGGTTCTGCCTGTGCTGCTGCATGGCGATGCGGCCTTTGCCGGGCAGGGCATTGTTTGGGAATGCCTCGGGTTTTCGGGCATTCGCGGCTATAATACGGGCGGGTGCATTCACTTCATCGTGAACAACCAAGTCGGCTTTACGACCAGCCCGCAATTCGCACGCTCCTCGCCCTATCCGTCCGATGTGGCAAAGGGCGTTCAGGCGCCCATCCTCCACGTCAATGGCGACGACCCCGAGGCCGTGACATTCGCGTGCAAGATGGCGGTGGAATTCCGCCAGACGTTCCACCGCGATATTGTGATCGATATGTGGTGCTACCGTCGCTTCGGCCATAATGAAGGCGACGAGCCGGGCTTTACCCAGCCTTTGATGTACCAAACGATCAAGAAGCACCCCGGTGTCTCGGAAATCTATGCCAAGCGTCTGATTGAGCAGGGCGTGATTGATGCCAATTGGGCGTCAGAACACGCGATGCGCTTTACCCAAGTTCTGGAACAGGAGTTTCAGGCGGCCCCCGATTATAAGCCCAATGATGCCGATTGGTTTGGTGGGCGCTGGGCGGGCCTGAACAAGCCAGCGGACCCTGAAACTGCGCGCCGCAATGTCGAAACGGGCATTTCCAAAAAGCTGCTCGACAGCCTTGGCCGCACGCTGACGACAGTTCCGGATGATGTGAAAGTCCACCCCACGCTCAACCGTGTGCTGGATGCCAAAAAGGCAATGTTCGCAAGCGGCGAGGGCTTTGATTGGGCAACGGCGGAAGCATTGGCATTCGGCTCGCTCTTGTCCGAAGGCTATGGCGTGCGCCTGTCAGGCCAGGATTCGGGCCGTGGTACCTTCAGCCAGCGTCATGCTGTTTGGGTCGATCAGGCCAGCGAGCAGAAATATATTCCGCTCTCCACCGTGCCGCATGGCCGGTTTGAAGTGCTTGATAGCCCCTTGTCAGAATTTGGCGTGCTGGGCTTTGAATATGGCTTTGCCAGCGCCGATCCGAAGAGCCTTGTGTTGTGGGAAGGCCAGTTTGGCGATTTCGCCAATGGCGCGCAGGTGATGATTGACCAGTTCATTGCCGCAGGCGAGTCCAAATGGCTGCGTGCCAACGGCCTCGTGATGCTGTTGCCGCATGGCTATGAAGGGCAGGGGCCCGAGCATAGCTCAGCACGGCTTGAACGCTATCTTCAGCTGTGCGCGGAAGATAACATCCAAGTCGCCAACTGCACGACGCCGGCCAATTATTTCCACATTTTGCGCCGCCAGATGCACCGGCAGTTCCGCAAGCCGCTGATCATTATGACGCCAAAGTCTTTGCTGCGTCACAAGATGGCAGTGTCCAAGGTGGAGGATCTGCTCGATCAGAGCCACTTCATGCGGATTTTGTCCGATCCTTGGGCGCCCGCCGATAAGGATGTGAAGCGGCTTGTGCTGTGTTCGGGCAAAGTCGCGTATGACCTGATGGAAGCACGCAATACGGCGGGGGATAAGAACACCGCGATTGTGCGCATTGAACAGCTTTATCCTTTCCCGTCGGAACCGCTGGTTGCGCGTTTGAAGCGGATGGTGAATTTGGAAGAAGTTGTTTGGGCACAGGAAGAGCCAAAGAACAATGGATCTTGGTTCTTTGTAGAGCCCTATATCGAAGAATGCCTGGCAGACGCTGGCGTTGGGCCCGATCGTGCGCGTTATGCAGGTCGCAAGGCCAGTGCAGCAACGGCCACGGGCCTTATGAAGCGCCACCAAGCCGAACAGGCAGCCCTTATCTCCCACGCGCTCGGTCACAGCGTGCGCGATGAAATTAGACGCCAGCGGAAAGGCTGATCATGTCGACAGAAGTTATCGTCCCCACTCTTGGTGAATCCATCGCGGAAGCCACGCTTGGCCAATGGCTGAAGCAGCCCGGTGAAGCTGTGGCTGCAGATGAGCCGATTGCGAGCCTTGAAACGGATAAGGTGGCCGTGGAAGTGACGGCGCCTGTTGCCGGCGTCATGGGCGCGCATATCGTCTCAGAAGGTGCAACGGTGAACGTC
>JBEDNE010000021.1:0-4075 GCA_041170745.1 Pseudomonadota bacterium | reverse complement strand
ACTTATGAGGCAGCGGCTGCCCCCGGTTTGATTGCGCTTTTGCGGGATGAGCAGCTGGATATGGTGGTTGGTGCCCGCAAGTCAGAAGTGGAGGCTGCCTATCGGCCCGGCCATCGGCTGGGCAATAAGCTGCTGACGGGGATGCTCGCTTGGCTCTTTGGGCGGACTTTTACCGACATTTTGTCAGGCTATCGCGTCTTTTCTCGCCGCTTTGTGAAAAGCTTTCCTGTTTTGTCAGAAGGCTTTGAGATTGAGACGGAAATCAGCGTCCACGCGCTAGAATTGCGGATGCCTGTGGCCGAACGGGTCACGGCCTATGCCGCGCGTCCCGAAGGATCAGAGTCCAAGCTGAACACCTACCGCGATGGATGGCGCATCCTGATGATGATTGTCACTCTGTTCCGTGTGGAAAAGCCGCTGGCCTTTTTTGGCTTGATTGGCGGCGCGTTGGCAGGGGTGTCGATTGGCTTAAGCATTCCCTTGTTCCTGACCTATTTTGAAACGGGGCTGGTGCCGCGTTTCCCAACCGCGATTTTGGCAACGGGTATCATGCTTTTGGCGTTTCTTAATGGATTTTGCGGGCTTATTCTCGACACGGTCGTGCGTGGCCGGCGAGAAATGCGCCGTCTGGCTTATCTCGCCGTGAAGGCCTGAGATTATGTCCGCTGCAGTCTTAAAGTCCGGCAGAGAGCGGCTGTTATGGCTTTGCTTGGCGCTGGCGTCGGCACTGCCTTTCATCATCGCGCCAATACCCGTCCTGCCAGATCTGTTTACCCATATTGGTCGCTATCATGTGATGAACCATCAAGGCGATGCGTGGCTCAGCCAGTATTACGCCTTTGATTGGCATATTTTGGGCAATCTCGGCATTGACCTGCTGATGGCGCTTATTGGTCCTTTTATGGGGACCGAGCGGGCGGCCTTTTTCCTCACAGCGTGCATTCCACCGCTGATGATCTGGGGGCTGTATCGACTGGCGCGGGCGCGTTTTGGCCATGTGCCGCCAGCTGCCTATCTGGCTTTGCTCCCCGTCTTTAGCTTCACTTTTTTCCATGGCTTTGTGAATTACTGGCTGGGGGTTGCGCTGGTGTTCCACGTCGCGGCGTCTTGGTTGTCCGTTCGCGAGAAATCGGCCCCCATTCGCGTCGCATTTGCGCTCGTTGCCGGGGTGCTGGTGTGGCTGTGCCATACATCGGCTTGGGGCATATTGGGTGTGCTGATTGCCGCGATTGAGTTTGATCAGCGCGTTAATTGGCGGCGTTTTATTTGGACCATGGTGCCTTGGGCCTCGCCGCTTATTCCCATGATTGTGTGGCGGAACACCAAAGGCGGCGGCGCGCTGTTTGATCGCTGGTTGTGGAAAGAAAAACTGTCCGGCGTTGTGAATTTGTTGCGCGCGGAATGGCAAATTTTCGACATTGCGTCCGTTGTGCTGCTGTTGGCTCTTCTGGCTTGGCTGTGCCTCAGCCGCCATGTGATGCGCGACCGGGCCTTGCTGCTCTGCGCGGGTGCCTTGTTCGGCTTATCCATCTTGCTCCCCTCAACGGTGCTCAGCTCTTATTTTGCCGATGTCCGCCTTTATGCGCCGGCACTTATGATTGCCTTTTTGGGGATTCGCGCGGTGCCGGAGCGTTTTGTGCGGCCATTCATCATTTTGGCCATTGCGTGGTTTGGGCTCAGAATAGCAGAAACGTCGATTGGGTGGAGCCAGCGGGGCGCCGAAATGGAAGCGGATCTGGCAGCACTTGACCAAGTGCCCATGGGTGCGCGCATTGCCGTGCTCGGCCATAGCAGCGAATGTGGCGTCTGGCCGCTGGGCGGCCGCAGTCACGCGGCCAGCCTCGCAATCGCGCGGCGCAACGCCTTTGTGAATACGCAATGGGATATTCCCGGCCAGCATTTGATGCAGCCCATCTATAATCTTGGCCGGGGCTTTAATGACTCCAAATCAGCCGAACTGTTTAACCCCGTTTATGGCTGCCCGGGCAACCGCGTGAGAACCTTTTTGCGTTATTTGCCGCGGGATCGATTTGATTATGTCTGGATATGGGAGGCCGATGCGCCTCCAAGTGCCCTTCATTGGCTGACCCCGCTCTATACCGGACCGACTTCGCGGCTTTATGCCATACGTAAATCGACCCCAGCTCGATCAGGGGGTTGAACTTTTCGGCTTGAGGCCGAACATAAGGGTAAGACTCAAAGCAAAGGACTGTCCATGCATCCGCACGACGCGTTGATCCCCATCGTTATTGAACAATCGAATCGCGGGGAACGCAGCTTCGATATTTATTCGCGCCTGCTGCGTGAGCGCATCGTTTTTGTAACGGGCGGTATTGAGGACAATATGGCCTCGGTCATTGTTGCCCAGCTGCTGTTCCTCGAGTCGGAGAATCCGAAGAAGGATATCTGGATGTACATCAACTCGCCGGGCGGGGTGGTGACAGCTGGCATGGCGATCCATGATACAATGCAGTATATTCGGCCCAAAGTGGGCACTGTGTGCGTCGGGCAAGCTGCCTCAATGGGATCGTTCTTGCTCTCAGCAGGTGAGCCGGGGATGCGCGTGGCGCTCACCAATTCGCGTATCATGATCCACCAGCCTTCGGGTGGAGCGCAAGGCCAGGCAACTGATATTGCCATTCAGGCTCAGGAAATCCTCAGGATTCGGGCAAGCATGAACAAGCTCTACGCGAACTATACGGGCAAAGACATTGAGACGATTGAGAAAGCCATGGAGCGCGACAACTTCATGACGGCTGATGAAGCCAAAGCCTTTGGTCTGGTGGATTCGGTGTTTGATAAGCGCCCAATCGTCTCCGACGATACACAAGGGTGATAAGATTTATTACGCAGTCAGGTCTAATTAAGCCATTGTCGCTATGAAATCTGACTGTAACATGGCCGCAAACGTGGCGGGAAGGTTCTGATGACCAAGTTGAGCGGCAGCGATACCAAGAGCACGCTTTATTGCTCGTTCTGCGGCAAATCGCAGCATGAGGTGCGCAAGCTGATTGCAGGGCCAACGGTATTCATCTGCGATGAATGCGTTGATCTGTGCAATGACATTATTCGCGAAGAAACGAAAACGGCGCTCGTCTCAAAGAAGGACGGCGGCGTTCCTTCACCTGCGGAAATCTGCAAGGTGCTCGATGATTATGTCATTGGCCAGCCCAAGGCGAAGCGCGTTCTCTCCGTCGCGGTGCACAACCATTATAAGCGCCTGAACCACGGGGCAAAGGGTGCGGACGTTGAACTTGCGAAGTCCAATATCTTGCTGGTTGGCCCCACGGGCTGTGGCAAGACGCTGCTGGCGCAAACGCTGGCGCGCATTTTGGATGTGCCGTTCACCATGGCCGATGCCACGACGCTGACTGAGGCAGGCTATGTGGGGGAAGATGTTGAGAACATTATCCTGAAGCTGCTCCAAGCCTCGGACTATAATGTTGAACGGGCACAGCGCGGCATCGTCTATATCGACGAGATTGATAAGATCAGCCGCAAGGCTGAAAACCCCTCCATCACGCGCGACGTGTCGGGCGAAGGCGTGCAGCAGGCGCTGTTGAAGATGATGGAAGGCACGGTTGCCAGTGTTCCGCCACAGGGCGGCCGCAAGCATCCGCAGCAAGAATTTTTGCAGGTGGATACAACCAACATTCTGTTCATCTGCGGCGGGGCCTTTGCGGGGCTGGAGAAGATCATTGCTGATCGTCTGCAGGGTAAGTCGATTGGCTTTGGCGCGCACGTGGCTGCGCCGGATGAGCGTCGCACCGGCGATATTCTGAAGCAGAGTGAGCCGGAAGATCTGCTGAAATATGGCTTGATCCCAGAATTTGTTGGGCGTCTGCCAGTCATCGCCACGCTTGAAGATTTGGATGTCGAAGCGCTTGTTAAGATTTTGGTTGAGCCCAAAAACGCGTTGGTAAAGCAGTATAAGAAGCTCTTCGAGATGGAAGATGTGGAGCTGGACTTCACCGATGATGCGCTGACGGCTGTCGCAAAGCGCGCCATTGAACGCAAAACAGGCGCGCGCGGCCTGCGGTCCATTTTGGAAGGCATTTTGCTGGATACCATGTTC
>JBEDNE010000020.1:0-5026 GCA_041170745.1 Pseudomonadota bacterium | reverse complement strand
GTTCCTCCTTTATTCGACTATGTTTGGCTTTGCGATGGCTACCACCATCATGATTGGCCAAGCCATGGGCCGGCGTGATCTTGCCGATGTGCGCCGCACGTTGGGGGCCGCCATTGGCTTGTTCGGGCTGATGGGTGTGGTGTGCGCTGCCCTTGGCTGGGCCTTTGCGCCCAATATTCTTCATTGGCTGGCCACGCCGGAAGCGGCTTTTCCTTTTGCGCTTACCTATTTGCGCGTCATCTTTTTGGGGATGCCCTTTGCCTTTCTGGGCGTGCTCTTGACCTCTGCCATGCGGGGGGTGGGCGATGCCGTGACGCCGTTGTGGAATACCTTGCTGACTGTTGTGCTGGATGCAGGATTGAACCCGGTGTTCATTCTGGGCCTTGGGCCTATTCCGGCTATGGGCATTGCAGGGTCTGCTTTTGCGTCAGTTCTGGCAACATTTTTAAGCCTGCTGGTGCTTATCTGGCAAATTTACAGGCGGGATAGTGCCATTCGCCTCAAAGGGCCAGAATTGCGATGGCTGCGGCCGGATATGAAGCATGTTGGCCCCATTTTGGTCAAAGGCATGCCTATGGGGCTGTCGATGATTGTGATGTCGCTCTCTGCCTTGGTGATGATTGGGCTTATCAATCGTGAAGGGGTCGATATGGCGGCGGCCTATGGCGTGATGAACCAATTGTGGAGCTATGCGCAAATGCCCGCCATCGCCGTGGGCAGTGCGGTCAGCGCGATGGCGGCGCAGAACATCGGGGCGGGCAATTGGTCGCGGCTTAACCGCGTGGCTTGGGCCGGCATTGGGATTAACGTCATCATGACAGCCAGCCTTTTGGGCCTCATAACACTGGCGATTTATCCGCTGGCCGGGCTGTTCCTGCCAGCTGGTAGTCCAGCGATTGCGCTGGCGGCGCATATCAATTTTATGATTGGGTGGACCTTTGTGTTGATTGGGGTGTCGATGGTCGTGAGTTCGGTTGTCCGGGCGAATGGCGCGGTGATCGTGCCCTTCTTGATCCTTGTCTTCTCGGTGGTGGTCATGCGCTTTGGCGTTGGCTTTTGGCTCTATCCGCGCTGGGGCGCAGATGCGATTTGGGCGGCCTTTGGCGTCAGCGCACTCAGTTCTGCACTGCTGTCCATCGCCTATTATCTCCATGGCGGCTGGCGCAAATCGCGGATGGTCGCGGGCTGATCATTCTTCTATAAGAGACGCATAGAAAGTTAGGTGATCCGATGACCAACGGCCTTCATCTCGCCACCCGTCTGCGGCGCACGCGTGCTGCCGCGTGGAGCCGTGCCCTGCATGGCGAAACCGTGCTGACCGCAGCGGATTTGATCTGGCCGCTGTTCATCACGGCAGGTGATGCGGAAGAACCCATTGCCACTTTGCCGGGTGTCTCCCGCTGGTCGATCAAGCAAATTGTCGACCGCGCGAAGGAAGCCCGTGATCTGGGTATTCCGTGCATCGCGCTGTTCCCCAATACCCCGCGTGAATTGCGCACCGATGATGGGCGTGAGGCGCTGAACCCCGATAACCTTATGTGCCGCGCCACGCGGGCAATTAAAGATGCCGTGCCCGATATTGGCGTGCTGACGGATGTCGCGCTCGACCCCTATACCGCGCATGGCCATGATGGGCTGATTGATGACAAGGGCTATGTGCTCAACGACGCAACAGTTGAGGTGCTGGTGGGCCAATCGCTGAACCAAGCCCGCGCCGGGGCCGACATTATCGCCCCGTCTGACATGATGGATGGCCGCATTGGTGCCATTCGGGCAGCTTTGGAGGAAGGGGCATTCCCCAATGTCCAGATCATGTCCTATGCCGCCAAATATGCCAGTGCCTTTTACGGGCCGTTCCGCGATGCCGTGGGGGCAGCCGGGCTGCTGCAGGGCGATAAGAAAACCTATCAGATGGATCCCGCCAATGCCGAAGAGGCACTGCGGGAAGTTGCGCTCGACCTGGAAGAGGGCGCAGACAGTGTGATGGTCAAGCCCGGCCTGCCTTATCTCGACATTATCTGCCGGGTGAAACAGGCCTTTGAGGTGCCCGTCTTCGCGTACCAAGTGTCTGGCGAATATGCGATGATCGAAGCGGCTGTCGCTGCGGGCGCGGGGGACCGGGATAAGCTGGTTCTGGAAACGCTGCTGGCGTTTAAGCGGGCGGGCTGTTCGGGCGTGCTCACCTATCATGCGCTTCATGCGGCACGCCTCCTTAATGGCTGAGTTCCGCCTCGAGACCGACCGGCTTGTCCTGCGTGCATGGCGCAGTGCGGATCGCATTGCCTTTCATGCCATCAACACCGACCCGCGCGTGATGCGATTTTTGGGGCCGCTGATGACGCTGGAGGATGTCGATGCGCTGATCGTGCGGATGCAAGAGATGCAGGACCAGCTTGGCCATTGCTTTTGGGCCGCCGAACGCAAGGAAGATGGGCGATTAATTGGCTGGTGTGGGCTTATCCGTGGCGCACAGGGCACGCCCATTGCCGGGCAAGTGGAAGTGGGATGGCGGTTCGCCTTTGATATGTGGGGACAAGGCTATGCCCATGAAGCGGCCTCGGCTGCAATTGACTGGGCCTTCCACCATTTGTCGGATGAGAGCGTTTGGGCGATTACTGTTGAGAATAATGATCGCAGCTGGGGCCTGATGGAGCGGCTGGGCATGGCCCGCCACCCCGAGCTTGGCTTTGATCATCCCAATGTGCCCGCAGACAGCCCCCTAAGGCCGCATATTGCCTATAGCGTGGATCGCGCCATGTGGTCAGCCGCGCACCCGGCATAGAGTTGGTTGATCCTGTGCCCGGCTTGCGTCATGACAGTGCCATGCAAGACGTTTCTATCATCACGCTCAACGGCCACACGCCGCGTATTGACCCATCGGCCTATATTGCGCCGGGGTGCCGCATCATTGGGGATGTGGAAATTGGCCCAGAGGCGAGCATTTGGTATAATTGCGTGCTGCGCGGCGATGTAAATGCCATTCGCGTGGGCGCGCGCTCGAACGTGCAGGATGGTACGGTCATTCATTGCGATTCGGATAAGGGCGGCATGAAAGGCACCCCGACGATTATCGAAGAGGGCGCCTTGATTGGTCATATGGCGATGCTGCATGGCTGCACCATTGGCCGCAATGCCTTAGTGGGCTTGGGCTCAATCGTTATGGATGGCTGTGTGCTCGAAGATAATTCCATGCTGGCGGCCGGCGCGATGCTGACGCCCGGCAAGCGGATTGAAAGTTTCCAAATGTGGGGTGGCCGCCCGGCCCGGCTGATGCGTCAACTGGACGAAAGCTGGGCGGGGATGAACCAAATGGCTGTCGCCCATTATGTGCATAATGGGCAGCTGCATAAGGCTGCTATTGGCGGGTGAGTCGACTGGCGACGGACTGGATCGCCGCATCCTGCCGGGCATCAAGCGCTTCTACATCCCTTATGGCCTGCTGCACGGCTGCCAAATCGGGGCTTGTTGGGCTGTCCAGCATCAGCTGACGCAAGGTCGTATCTAAATCGGCCAGCGCGGTTTTGACAGGTTCACGCGCGCGCTCAGCAGCAGAGAGTTCAATCTCTGCGGCAATCCAGCTTTCGCTCTGTGCTGGCCCGGCTGTCGCTGCTAATTTTTGTGCTTGGGCCAGCGCCGCTTCAAAACGCGGTTGCGCGTCCAGCGCCGCTTGACGCACTGTCGCAATGGCCGTGAGGCGCGCAGGATCAGAAGCTGGGGCCTGTTCAGCCGGACGTTGCGGCTCAGCCAGTAAATCTGCCGCCTTTGCTTCAATTGGTCGATGCGCGAGCGAGGGGAACTCACCCTTGGGCGCACAGGCAGAGACAATCATGAATAAGGTCAAAGGAAGCAAGAATTTCATAGATTGCTTCTAGGCTTTGCATTTCCTTGTCGCAACGGGCTTGCACTTTTAGAAAAAGCCGACTAACCGCGCCTCTTCAATGCGCGCCCGTAGCTCAGCTGGATAGAGCATCAGACTACGAATCTGAGGGTCGGACGTTCGAATCGTTCCGGGCGCGCCATTTTCAAACAAGCCACACATCTTTGCCCAAATCATGGGCTGTGCGCCTGTCTGCCTGGCTGCCGCCCATCTGCCAGTCGCTGCTCACAATCTTCTGCTGGCAAGCGCGGGTCGATCTTCCTTAAAAAATGCCCGCCGCCACAAGCGTGGCGACGGGGCATTTATCTAATGTTCTATTTGTTTTGCTTATTTCGGCAAAGAGACGGCATTGGTCACATGGATGATGCCGTTAGAGCCTTTCACATCGGCTGCAACGACAGTTGCTTTGCCGCCATTTTCATCCGTCAGCACAACAGCGCCATTGGCGAGGCTTGCGGTCAGGACGCTGCCTTCAACTGTCTTCAAGCTGGTGGAACCGCCGCCAGCCTGAATGGCTTTAACCAAGTCTGCCGCTGCCACCTTGCCGGGAACGACATGGTAAGTGAGGACGGCTTGCAACTTGGTGATGTTCGCTGGTTCCAGCAGCGAGGCGACAACGCCCTTGGGAAGGGCGGCAAAGGCCGTGTCGGTTGGAGCAAAAACAGTGAACGGCCCTGGGCTAGCCAGCGTGTCGACCAGATTGGCGGCCTTTACGGCCGCGACAAGTGTTTTGTGATCTGGAGAAGCGACTGCAGCTTCAACAAGGTTGGGCGCTTTGCCGTGGTTATGTGCGAATGCAGTGGTGGCGGTTGTGGCTAACAAAACGGCACCAAATGCTTGGAGAAAACGCATGTCAGGGAACCTTCCTAAAATGCCTCAAGGGCGCATATTCTGAACGCCAAACCATTTTGACGTCGCTTTAAAAATGGTAAGTGAAAGGGGCATCACAACATGACCCAAAGGTCAGGCCAAGACGGCCGGGCAACTCCCTCGGGCCAGATGAGTGGCGGCCTTTCACGTGCCCTGTCTGTCAAATTCAAAAAACTTGATCGTTCGTTGCTGACCAGCTAGTCCACCAGTAATGAGAACCATTAGCAATAGCCAATATCTGCTCGGCCTTATATTGGCGATCCCAGCGCTCGGCTTGGG
>JBEDNE010000019.1:0-2632 GCA_041170745.1 Pseudomonadota bacterium | reverse complement strand
TCCCTTGGCCAATGCTTGCTTCAATCCCGCTTCGCTAAAGCTGCGGCGCGCTTCCCCGCCCGGCATAAGCAGGTTTGCTGCAACTGCGCCCGCCCAAGCCTCAATGCGCGCAACGCCTTTGGCCGTGTTGCCGGCGACTTGCTCTAAATGGCGGGCCGTCCGCGCAAGAGCAGACAGCACGGATGAACGATAAATAATGTCAGGACTAGAAAGGATAAGCGGGGCGTGCGCCACCCAGAACAGCAATCGCAAACCCGCCAAATCACCGCGCCAAGCTGGGTCCGCAATCATATCGCCATGCGCAGCGAGCCAGGCACGCATCAGCTGTTCGGCAATCGGGGCTGTCGCTTCCCGATCATTCAGCGCCGCCAAATCTCGCAGCCAAGCAAAGCTGTGCATGTATCTGGCAAAGCCGGGCGACCAGGCATTTTCGGTAAAGGTGCAGGAGGCAACGTCCTGCGTCTCACCGCGCCAACGGATGAAGCCATTTAAAATGGCCCGCCCTATGTCCTCATCGCCACGCAGCGGGTCTTCTGGGATGGTCAGTAGTTTTAATGGGTAGCGGCCCTTAAGCCGCAAACGGTGCAGAGGTGATTTCCAAATCAACTGGTTCCATTGCGATTCCAGTCGATCGCGCACCCTGCCAGCTGCATATTCCGAGGCACGAATGAGGCGCTTGCCGGCGATAATCGGATCGATGTCTGCCGGCAGATCGCCGCTCATTGTCCGCGCAACCTCGCGATATTAGAGGCATAATGGCCTGGCCCACCGCGGAAGGTGGCCGTACCTGCCACCAGCACATTGGCACCAGCTGCAATTACGCGCGGTGCCGTATTGGCGTCCACCCCACCATCAACTTCGACGTCAATATCCAAACCGCGCTTCTCAATAGTATTGCGGATAGCCTCAATCTTGCGCAACTGGCTTTCGATAAAGCTTTGCCCCCCAAAGCCGGGGTTCACGCTCATCACCAACACCAGATCGATATCATCGTAGATGTAATCCAGCATCTTGGCAGGCGTCGAAGGGTTCAGCGAAACGCCCGCCTTTTTGCCCAAGGCTCTGATGCGCTGCACGGTACGGTGAAGATGTGGCCCTGCTTCTTGATGTACCGTAATGATGTCAGACCCCGCTTCCGCAAAAGCATCTAACATCGGGTCAACGGGCGTGATCATGAGATGAACGTCCATGACTTTTTGGGTGTGCGGGCGGAGCGCTTTCACGACCATCGGACCGATCGTGATATTCGGCACGAAATGCCCGTCCATCACATCGACATGGATCCAATCAGCCCCCGCTTCATCAATGGCGCGCACTTCCTCGCCCAAACGCGCGAAATCAGCGGAGAGAATCGAGGGTGAGATCAAGACAGGGCGAGTCATGGCTGGGCCTTAAACTGCTCCGCCTTGAGGGGCAAGGCGATCAACGTCGCGTGAAAGCCGCAATGAAAAAGCCGTCCCGCCCTTCTCCCGGCAAAATGCGTACCCAGCCTTTTTCCTGCGCATTTACACCTTGGGGCAGCTGAGCAGGATCTGGCTTAACCAGCTTCAATCCATGCTTTTGTGCCTGTTCTGCAATAGCTTCGCCTTCTTCTGGTTCAAGGCTGCACGTGGCGTAAATCAGTTGGCCTCCGGGCTTCACCCAATCTGCCACACGCGCAACCATCCGGGCTTGAACCTCGGCCAGTTGCGCAATGTCACGCGCGCGAATTCTGTGGAGAACATCAGGGTGGCGGGCAAAAATGCCCGTCGCGCTGCAAGGTGCGTCCAACAACACGGCATCAACGGGAGATTTGGGTTCCCATTTCAGGACATCAGCGGTTACCAAATCAGCTGAAAGATGGGTCCGTTCCAAATTTTCAGAAAGGCGCGCCAAGCGGCGTTCTTCGCGCTCCACTGCTGTCACCTGCCAGCCGGCAGCGGCCAATTGCATTGTTTTGCCGCCGGGCGCCGCGCAAAGGTCCAGCACGGATCGGCCCTTTCCTTCGCCCAACAAGCGGGCGGGAACAGAGGCCGAGATATTCTGCACCCACCAAGCCCCCTCTGCAAAACCTGGCAGATCAATAATGGCGAACTCACGCCCAACGCGCACATGGCCCGGGGCCATCGTTTCGCCAGCCAGTTTTTCCACCCAAAGATCGGTTTCTGCTGGGTTTTTAAGCGTGAGATCAAGGGGTGGAGGTGCAGCCAGCGCCGCAGAGGCTGCCCCCGTCATCCCATGGCCCCACGCCTTTGACCAGCGTTCCTCCACCTTGGGGGGGAGCAGAGGAATGGTGCGTAACTGCGCCTTTCCACGAAATAATGTGCCCAACACACCATGGACCAATCGACGCGGCCCACCTTCTAACATGGGCAGGGCGGTTGCAATGGCGGCATGGGGCGGCGTGCCCAGAACCAGCGCCTGCACCAGCGCAATGCGCAGCACCATGCGCGCTTTGGCGTCATCAGGCAGGCGTTGGCGCGTGGCGCCATCAATCAAATCATCAAGATCAGGAATGTGACGCAGCGTTTCCGAGGCAATGGCGTGCGCCAAAGCCCGGTCAGCTGCGTTTTCAATACCGCGCGTCGCCCCGGCAAGCGCGGCTTCCAGTGCCTGCCCACGCCGCAGAACAGCATCTAATAATTGCATCGCC
>JBEDNE010000018.1:0-3181 GCA_041170745.1 Pseudomonadota bacterium | reverse complement strand
GCTGCTCTCCTACCCCGAAACTGTCGATATGCTCGCCGGGGTGCAGCGGATTGTGATTGATGAGGTCCACGCCTTTGCCACGGGCAAGCGGGGGGATTTGCTCAATCTTGCTATGGCCCGGCTGCAGGCAATTGCCCCGCAGATGCGCCGGGCGGCCCTGTCTGCCACTGTGGCTGAGCCAGAGCTGTTCCAGCGCTGGCTTGCCCCCAAAGGAGGGACGGTGCGGCTGGTGCAGGGTGATGCTGGGGCCCCACCTGATCTTGCTATTTTGCTGCCGGAAGATCGCGTTCCTTGGGCCGGACATAGTGGGGCTTATGCGGTGCCGCAGGTCATGGCCGAAATTGAAACGCATCAGACGACAATTGTCTTTTGCAACACACGCGGCCTGTGTGAGCTGATTTTTCAGGAATTATGGAAAATCAACGATCATAAGCTGCCCATTGGCATTCACCATGGCAGCTTGGATATTGAGGCGCGCCGCAAGGTGGAAACTGCCATGGCCGATGGACGTTTGCGGGCCTTGGTGGCGACGGCCAGCCTTGATCTGGGGGTGGATTGGGGCAATGTGGATTGCGTCATTCAAATGGGGGCGCCCAAGGGCTCGTCGCGCCTGTTGCAGCGCATAGGCCGGGCCAATCACCGTTTGGATGAGCCGTCCGAGGCCATTCTCGTCCCCGGCAATCGCTTTGAATATCTTGAGGCTTTGGCCGCGTGGGATGCCATTGGGGAAGGTGTGCTGGATGGTGAGCCGTTTCGCCCCGGCAGCTTGGATGTGCTGGCCCAGCATCTTATGGCCTGTGCCTGTGCCGCACCTTTTGATGAAGCCGCCATGCTGGCAGAAGTGCGAGGGGCTGCCCAATATGCGGATTTGGGGGAAGAGACATTCTCTCGCCTGCTCGATTTCATTGCAACGGGGGGCTATGCGCTCCGGGCTTATGATCGCTTTCGCCGGTTAACGCGGACGCCCGATGGTCTGTGGCGGATCACGCATCCGCAATTTGTGGCACAACACCGGCTGAACGCGGGTATTATTGTGGATACTCCCATGCTCGATGTCCGCTTTAAAAATGGGCGGCGGCTGGGCCAGCTGGATGAATATTTTGCTGCCAGCCTGATGCCGGGCGATAGCTTTTACTTTGCCGGGCTCAGCTTGGAGGTAGAGCGCACCGATGCACAGGGCCTGACAGTTCGGGCCAGCAGCAAAAAGGCCCGCATCCCCAGCTATATGGGCGCGCGTATGCCGCTGACCACGCATCTGGCAGATCGCGTGCGGCATTTTCTGCATCATCGCGCCAGTTGGGCGCGCTTTCCCGATGATGTGCGCGATTGGCTGGAGGTGCAGGACCGCGTCTCAACACTGCCCGCTCCCGGCGAGCTGCTGGTCGAAACTTTCCCGCATGAGCAGATGCACTATATGGTCGTTTACAGCTTTGAAGGCTGGAATGCGCACCAATCGCTTGCCATGCTCCTCACGCGGCGCATGGAGGCCCAAGGGCTGCACCCCATTGGCTTTGTTGCCAGTGATTATAGCTTTGCGATTTGGGGGCTTGAGCCGATTGACGATCCAGCAGCGCTCTTGTCGGCGGATATTTTGACGGATGAATTTGTGACATGGGTGGAAAATTCAGCGCTGCTCAAACGCGCCTTTCGTGAAGTGGCGGTCATTGGCGGGCTGGTGGAACGGCAAATCCCCGGCAAGCGCAAGACGGGGCGGCAAGTCACCTTTTCAACCGATCTCATTTACGATGTGCTGCGCCGCTATGAGCCTGACCATCTGCTCATGCAGGCGGCGTGGGCCGATGCCCGCACGCGGATGACCGATGTGGGCCGCTTGGGCGCGCTGCTGGATCGCGCGGCGCAAACCATGGTCCATAAACGGCTCGATCGCATCAGCCCCTTGGCCGTGCCTGTTATGGCGATTGTGGGCCGGGAAAGCGTGGCGCAGGGCGCCGCCGAAGATCAGCTTTTGTTTGAGGCTGAAGCCTTGGCCAAAACCGCGATGGGCAGCCGGACCTAGTCTTTCGACTCATTGCGCTAAGGCCCTGCTATGATAGGCTTGCGAGACGTTGCCCAATGGCGCGCCAATCATGGAGATACCAATGCACGCTTTGGTGCTTGCGGCCTTGCTGTTCAGCCCCAGCCCGGTGCAGGCGCAAGACAGCCGCGACACAGTTGTTGCCAAGGCGGCGGCCCCGGCTGCGGCGGATGTGGTGCCCACGGGGGATGATGGCGCGGCGCGCATGACTGTGCCTGTTATGGTCAATGGCCAGGGGCCGTTTTCCTTTGTGATTGATACAGGTGCCGATCGCACTGTTGTTTCGCGCGAATTGGCCGAGCGGCTGGCCCTGCGCAAAGCCGGCAATGTGCGCCTGCACGCCATGGGCGGCAGTGGCCGGGTGGATGTGGTGAAGGTTGATCATCTGCAAATCTCGCCGCGCGTCTCACGCCGGTTAGAAGCGGCCGCCTTGCCGCGACGCTATATTGGGGCAGATGGGCTATTGGGTCTTGATAGCTTAAAGGGCCAACGCATCATTATGGATTTTCGGGCCGGCACAATGACGCTGGAGCCCGCCACCCAGCGTGCGCGTGATGTTGATGCTGCCAGTGACGTTATTGTGGTGACCGCCCGGTCGCGTCTGGGGCAATTGGTGATGGTGGATGCGGATGCCAATGGCCAGAAAGTCTGGGTCGTGGTGGATACGGGCGCCCAGAATAGTGTGGGCAATTTGCGGCTTAAGCGGCTGATGCTGGCGCGTGATCCGCGCACGACAACGCGCCCAATTGAGATGATTGATGTGCTGGGCCAGCGCACCCCGGCAGATTATACCATCGTCAATCGGCTGCGGATTGGCGGCGTGTTAATGAGCAATGCGGCCATTGCCTTTGCCGATGCCCATCCCTTTCGTCTGTTTGATTTGCACAATAAACCCTCCATGCTGATGGGCATGGAAAGCCTGAAAAGCTTTGATCACGTCTCCGTGGATTTCATGGCGCGTAAAATAACATTCATGTTGCCCTCTGGCGCGCCGCGCGCCGCTGCTGGCCATGCGGGGGCAGGGCGCCCTTGATTATCGGTTGATACAGCCAAGGGCGGCGGCATCCATGGCCGTGGCTGCGCCTTGCAGGCGATAGCTATCCGCAAAGGGCCGGCCATTTACGTCAACTGTTGAGATGCTCATGC
>JBEDNE010000017.1:0-6888 GCA_041170745.1 Pseudomonadota bacterium | reverse complement strand
TTATTTTCGACATTGGCGGCGGATCAACAGAACTGGTGTTGGTGGATACCAGCAGCGGCACACCCCGCACGCTCGATTGGCGCAGCCTGCCTTGGGGGGTTGTGTCGCTGAGCGAAAGCGTGCCGCATGACAGCGCTGATGCCGCGGCCCGCATGGCGGCCTATACCCAAATGCGCGCGCAGGTGCGCAAGAGCATTGGCAGCTTTGCCAATATATTGGGTGATGCCCGGGGGGCAGATTGCCGTTTGCTTGGCACCAGCGGCACCGTGACGACGCTGGCGAGCGTTTATCTGGGCCTGACGCATTATGAGCGCCGGCTGGTCGATGGGTTGCGCGTCGATGTGGCGGCCATGCGCGAGATTTGCACCATGCTGGCAGATCAATCGGTCGCTGTTCGCGCGCAGCAGCCGTGTATTGGGCCTGAGCGTGCTGATTTGGTGGTGGCGGGCTGTGCCATATTGGAAAGCATTTTTGATATTTGGCCCGCTGCGCGTGTTGGTGTGGCCGATCGCGGCATTCGCGAAGGAATTTTACGCCAGCTAATGGCGGCAGGAGACAAAGCATGAGCCGCGGTGGCCTAGCGGGGCGGACCCGCGTGAAAACAGCAAAAGGGCGCAAAGTGGGCTCAACCAAATGGCTCGAGCGCCAATTGAACGACCCTTATGTGAAGCGCGCCAAGGCCGAAGGCTATCGCAGCCGGGCCGCCTATAAGCTGCTGGAATTGGACGAGCGTTTTGGCTTTTTAAAAGGTGCCAAGCGCGTGGTGGATTTGGGCATTGCGCCGGGCGGCTGGGCACAAGTGGTGCGCAAAATTTGCCCCAAGGCGCATGTTGTGGGCATTGACTTGCTGCCGGTAGAGCCGCTGGAGGGGGTGACCATTGCGCAGATGGATTTCATGGCCGATGAAGCCCCCGGCTGGCTGACCGAGGCGCTGGGCGGGTCTGCGGATATTGTCCTGTCTGACATGGCCGCCAATACAGTGGGCCACCCGCAGACGGACCATTTGCGGACCATGGGGCTGGTGGAAGCCGGCATGGACTTTGCCTGCCAGATTTTGCGACCCGGCGGGCATTTTGTCGCCAAGGTTTTGGCCGGCGGCGCCGATAATGAATTGGTTGCCGCATTGAAGCGCAATTTCACCGCTGTGAAACACGCCAAGCCCCCGGCCAGCCGCAAGGACTCGTCGGAATGGTATGTCATTGCCACAGGCTTTAAAGGCCGCGCGGAAGCGGCGCCTAGCGCGTCTTAACATAGCTGCCGGGCGCTGGTTCCAGCGCCGGCCGCTTGCCCTTGCCGGGCACGCGCGCGCCGGTTGCCGCCACTGTTTTGGGCGCTTGATCCGTCAGCCAAGTCAGCCAATGCGGCCACCAACTGCCTTTGGTTTCCGTGGCCCCGGCAATGAAGTCTTCCAGGCTTTTCAGCCCTTTGGCGTCATTGGTCCAATATTGATATTTTTGCGCCGCAGGCGGGTTAACCACGCCGGCAATATGCCCTGAGCCCGCCAGCAAGAAAGTGGTTGGGCCGGTGAAGAAATCGCGCATCCGCCACACGCTTTCCGCCGGCGAAATATGGTCTTCGCGACCTGCTTGAATGAAGCTGGGCGTTTTCACCTGCCCCAGATCAATGGGCACGCCCAAGGCCTGCAATACGCCCGGCTGAGCCAATTTATTATCCCGATACAGATCACACAAATAGCTCTTATGCCATTTTGCAGGCAGGTTGGTGACGTCCCCATTCCAGTGCAGCAAATCAAAAGCGGGATAGTCTTCGCCCAGCAGATAGTTTTTGGACACAGTGCTCCAAATCAAATCATTGCCGCGCAATAAGTTGAAGGTCGCCGCCAGATAGCGCCCATCCAGATAGCCATGATTGGCAAGGCTTTCGACCATGGCGATCTGCGCATCATCAACAAAGTTCAGCAAATCGCCGGCTTTTTCAAAATCGACTTGGGCTGTAAAAAAGGTCGCAGACTTAACCTTTTTTGCCTCTCCTTTGGCCGCCAGCACGGCCAGTGTCGCGGCCAGCGTTGTGCCAGCCACGCAATAGCCAATGGTGTGGACAGATGGCACATCCAGCACATCGCGCACCACATCCATCGCCTCAATCTGCGCGGCGATATAATCATCCCACACAATGTCCGCAAAGCTGGCATCTGCCGATTTCCACGAGACGACAAAGACAGTGATCCCTTGGTCGACGCACCATTTGATAAAGCTTTTTTCGGGCGTCAGATCCAAAATATAGAACCGGTTGATCCAAGGCGGGAAGATTAGCAGCGGGGTTTTCAGCACCGTCTTGGTTGCAGGCGCATATTGGATCAGCTGGAACAGCTTGGTTTGATACACCACCTCGCCCGGCGTGGTTGCAATATTCTCGCCCAGCCGAAACGCCTGTGGGTCGGTATGCGTCAACTGCCCACGCTGCACATCCGCCATCAAATTCTGCACGCCCGACATCAGGCTGGCGCCATTGGTTTCCACGGCCTTGCGCAGCGCAACGGGGTTGGTGAAGGGGGAGTTGGCAGGCGACAAAGCGTCAACCAGCGCCCGCATGGCAAACTGCAATTTTGCCTTGTCCGCGCGCTCAGGCACGGGGGCTTGATCAGCCAGCGACAAGAGATGATCGGCCATGACGGCATAGCCCTGGCGCATCAAATCAAATACTGGGTGCTCCCAGTCCGCGCCTTGAAAGCGGCGGTCCTTGGGGTTCACCTTATCCCGGTTCAGCGCAGCCAAGGGCGCCAGCACTTGCCCCCAAGCTGCCAGTGCGTGCTGATAGGCAGCCACAGGGTCAGTGGCGTTGGCTGTGGGACTTTCATCGTGCGGAGCGTCAGTCATCGTCACGTCCTGTCTGGCCTTGGTTGCGACACAGGCCACACAATGGCATAGCGCGAAAACACTCTAGCTGAAAGCGACCAATGTCCGAAGAATTCTACCGCATGAAACGCCTGCCCCCTTATGTCATCGCCGAAGTGAATGCGATGCGGGCAGCAGCGCGTGCGGCAGGCGAGGATATTATTGATTTGGGCATGGGCAATCCGGATCTTCCGCCGCCCGCCCATGTCATTGATAAGCTGACAGAAGTCGCCCGCGACCCCAAGGCACATGGCTATAGCGCATCCAAGGGAATCCCGGGGCTTCGGCGTGCGCAGGCCAATTATTATGGCCGGCGTTTTGGCGTTGATCTTGATCCTGATAGCGAAGTGGTGGTCACGCTGGGCTCGAAAGAAGGGCTCGCCAATTTAGCACAGGCGATTACAGCGCCGGGCGATGTGGTGCTGGCGCCCAATCCAAGTTACCCCATTCATACTTTTGGCTTCATTATTGCCGGGGCCACTATCCGCAGCGTGCCGACGACCCCGGATGAGCATTATTTCGAATCGCTTGAACGCGCGGTCAAATATACGGTGCCCAAGCCGTCGGTGCTGGTCATGGGTTATCCCTCCAACCCAACCGCCGAGGTGGTCGACCTTGCTTTTTATGAGCGCGTGGTGGCCTTTGCGAAGGAACATGGGCTGTGGGTGCTATCTGACCTTGCCTATTCTGAGCTCTATTATGATGGCGTGCCAACGCCGTCGATTTTGCAAGTGAAGGGCGCGAAGGACGTCGCAATTGAGTTTACGTCCATGTCAAAAACCTATTCCATGGCGGGCTGGCGCATTGGCTTTGCCGTCGGCAATAAAACGCTGATTGCAGCACTGACGCGCGTCAAATCTTACCTGGATTATGGGGCGTTTACGCCCATTCAAGCCGCGGCCGTTGCGGCTCTCAATGGCCCGCAGGACATTGTCGAGGCCAATCGTGAATTATATCGCAAGCGCCGCGATGTGCTGGTCGATAGCTTTGGCAAGGCGGGGTGGGACATCCCCTCGCCGCGCGCCTCAATGTTTGCCTGGGCCCCGTTGCCGCCGGCCTTGGCGCATATGGGCAGCCTTGAATTTTCCAAGCAGTTGCTGACCAATGCCGGCGTCGCCGTGGCGGCAGGCGTTGGCTATGGGGAAAAGGGCGAGGGCTTTGTGCGCATTGCCATGGTGGAAAATGAGCAGCGCCTGCGCCAAGCTGCCCGCAATATCCGCAAATATTTCCAAAGCCTTGGACTAAACAGCCCCGGCGCGAAGGACGATTAAGCCCATGCCCAAAACAGGCTTTGGATTTTGCTATCGCTTTCGCGTGCGCTGGTCAGAAGTAGACCCGCAAAATGTCGTCTTTAACGCCCGCTATTTAGATTATGGCGATCTGGGCGTGACCGAATATTGGCGCGCTGTTGATTTTCGCGGCGATGAAGGCGCGGGGCCAATGGATTTTCACGTCGCCCATGCCGAGGTGGATTTTAAAAAGCCAATCAAGCCCGATGAGCTGATTGAAATCTGGTGCCGGACAGAGCGGCTTGGCACCACATCGATGACAATTTTGATGGAGCTGCATGGCGCCGGCAGCGATGGGGAAGATCTTCGCGCTGTCATTCGCGAAGTGCAGGTGCATGTTGATTTGGACACGCATCGTCCCAAACCGCTGCCCCCGCTTGTCCGCCAGAAGTTCACGGAATTTGATTTAAGGCCCACGCCTCTGATCCGGGGCGAGGCAATTTAGCCGCCCCTTTAGGCCCAAAGAAAAGGCAGCCGGCGGATGAACCGCGCGGCTGCCGAAAAGCCCGATGATCGATGGGGGGAGTGTCTTCGGGCAGAAATTGTCTGTCGAAAGGCGTGTCGGTTTTAGCGGGCCTTTTCGTTGCACTTTGCCAGCTGTTCTGCCGTAAAGTCCTTGCCATTGGCGGAGAAGGCCGAAATCTTACCAATCTCACGCGCAGCAGAGGCGCAGACGATTTCCGGGCGGCTGCTGGCCTTGGTGGCAACGCACGCCTGACCAGCGCACTTCCACAAGACGTCACGAGCGACGACGGTGTTGGCAGCCGAGAAAGCGGCTTCTGGCACAAGGCGATAGCCGGGGGTGTTGGCAATAGCGTTGGTGGCGGTGCCCGCAAAGAGCGTGGCCGATGTCGCAAGTGCTGCCAGAGCAATTAGAGTACGCATGGGGGAGGTCCTTTCACCGATTTTTCAGTTGCGAATCACTACCTATCTAAATAGATTGCAAGTTGCAACTGAAAACTGATTTTATTTGCGTCAGAGAGGTTTTGGTTTAGCCTGACGCGCGTTGAGATGGGTGTGAAAGGCGAAATATCAATGGGTGAGCTTAAGGAAGATCTGTCGGCCATTGGCTGCGGCCTCCCCGCAGCGCTGGAAGCTATGGGAGAACGCTGGTCTTTCCTCATTTTGCGGGCCGCGTTTAACGGCTTGCATCACTTTGAAGAATTTCAATCCACGCTGGGCATTGCCCGCAATATTTTGGCCAACCGACTCGGACGCTTGGTCGATCATGGCATTTTGGCGCGCCAGCCCATGCCCGATGATCGACGCAAGATTGAATATCGGCTGACCGAAAAAGGGGCTGATTTGCTGCCCGCCATGTTGGCGCTGCGCCAATGGGGCGAAACCTGGGAAACCGGCGTTCCCTCGACACCTGTGCTGGTTGACACGCGCGATGGCCAGCCGATCCGTAAAGTCACCATTCAGGCGCATGATGGCCGCCCGCTGCAACTGGGCGATATGTGCTGGCGTCACGCACATGAAATTCGCCCCTTAGAAACACCGCCGCGCCTGCACGTGGTGGCCTAATCTGGCCCCATTGCTGGTTTGCAGCCAAGAAAAAGGCCCGGTCGCACGCAGCGCCGGGCCTTTTTCTTGCCTATTCGCCAGGTTGACGATTAGTCGTAATCGCCGCCCAGATTCTGGTTGCGAGGGGGCGCTGCCGCAGTCAGGCGCAGAGCCTCTGCCGCGCTCGACAGCGAGGTCATGTCATCCGCCTCAACTTCATCGTCAATGCGCACGCGCTGCAAGCCGCCCACAATGGCTTCCTGCAGTTCGTCAGGGCGAATCGTCTCTTCGGCAATTTCGCGCAATGCCACGACCGGATTTTTATCACGATCCCGATCAAGCGTCAGTTCAGCGCCGCCCGAAATCTGGCGGGCACGCTGGGCGGCCACCAGAACCAGGTCAAAGCGGTTCGAAACCTTGTCGACGCAATCTTCAACAGTCACGCGCGCCATTGAGCGCCTCCATCTTCGGCAATTCGGGAAAGCGGGTTCGCTATCAGCCGCTTGCACTTCTGTCAAGAATTTGGCCTTTATGGCCGGTGACCCACAGCTTGCCTTTTGCCGCACCCACTGCCCAAATTGACGGCCATTATATCCGTGTGTTGGTGGCAGGAAACGCGCGTCTGGACGCGCTGCTGCGCCTCATTGCCAATGCCCAACAGAGCTTACGGCTGGTTTATTATATTTTTGAGGCTGATTCTGTGGGCAGGCAGATCCGCGATGCTTTGGTTGCGGCCGCCACGCGCGGCGTGGCTGTCACCGTGCTGGTTGATGGCTTTGGGTCCAGCGCTTTGCCGAGGGATTTTTTTGCGCCGCTGCACGCCGCCGGGGCAAATGTCGATCAGTTTCTTCCCAAAAAAGGCCGGCGCTATTTGCTGCGCAACCACCAAAAGCTCGTGGTTGCAGATGAGGCTAAGGCGCTGATTGGCGGCGCTAACATCTCTAATGAATATTTTCAGGACAATGCCAGCCAGCCTGGTTGGCATGATGTGAGCCTGCTGCTTGAAGGGCCGCAAGCCGCTCGCCTTGCCCGTTATGTTGATGCGCTCCACGGCTGGATGCGCTCTCGCCGCCAAGGCATTCGACATTTGCAGGCTGTGCTGGCCGCCAGCACAGACCATCATGGGCCGCTTCGCTGGATTATGGGGGGGCCGTTTGAGCGGCTAAACCCTTTTGCCCGCGCGTTGCGCACAGATTTAGACACAGCCGCGCGGGTCGACATGATCCAAGCCTATTTCG
>JBEDNE010000016.1:0-25297 GCA_041170745.1 Pseudomonadota bacterium | reverse complement strand
CAATTGTTGCGCGGGGGATTTGCCGCAATCGACAATTTGGCGCAGCGGGTTGAGGAACCCACTTTCATTATCGCCCATTGAGTTAATTTGCCCGCGCGCATTGAGGCCGGCGGTCGCAATGTCCAGCACCTCTTTTGCCAGATCATTCATTGTCCGGCCATCGGGCATTGGCGTTGCAAGCCCCAATTTCGGCACGGCATCACGGATGCGCTGATGGTCTTCAATCGTCCAATGCTTCACCAGATCCCAAGCGGCGTCGAGTGCGCCTTGATCATAGAGCAAGCCGACCCACAAGGCGGGAAGCGCGCAAATGCGGTTCCACGGGCCACCATCTGAGCCGCGCATTTCGAGGAAGCTTTTTAGACGCACCTCGGGAAAAGCCGTCGAGAGGTGATCGTTCCAATCGCCAATTGTTGGCTTTTCATGCGGGTAAACATCGAGATTTCCGTCTAAAAAGTCTCGAAAGCTCTTGCCCGCAGCGTCAATATAACTGCCATTGCGGTAGACGAAGTACATTGGCACATCGAGCATGTAATCGGCATAGCGTTCATAGCCAAAGCCATCTTCAAACACGAAGGGCAGCATGCCGGTGCGTGCCGGATCGGTATCGGTCCAAATGTGCGAGCGATAGCTTTCATAGCCATTGGGCTTGCCCTCCAAAAAGGGCGAATTGGCGAAAAGCGCCGTTCCCAAGGGCTGTAAAGCGAGGCTGACGCGGAATTTCTGCACCATATCTGCCTCGCTCGCATAATCGAGGTTGGTCTGGATGGTGCAGGTGCGCAGCATCATGTCGAGCCCCATAGAGCCGACGCGCGGCATATGGCGCAGCATAATGCCATAGCGCCCCTTGGGCATGATGGGCAGTGCCTCGCGTGTTTTGTCCGGCCATAGGCCAAGCCCCAAGAAGCCAAGGCCCAGTTCTGCGCCCACTTCCTTCACTTGCTTTAAGTGGCGGCCCGTTTCGGCGCAGGTCTGGTGGAGGTTTTCCACCGCCGCGCCAGACAGCTCAAGCTGCCCCGCCGGTTCAAGGCTCACCGTGCCATCGCTGCCGGACAGCGCAATAACATTGCCGCCTTCCATAACGGGTTCCCAGCCATAGCGTGTCATGGCCATCAGCAAATCGCGAATGCCGCCGGGTTCGTCATAAGATGGCGCGCGGTGATCGGCGGTCCGATACACGAATTTTTCGTGCTCAGTCCCAATGCGCCAACGTGTTAGGGGCTTTTCGCCCTTCGCAAATACGCTGATCAGATCGGCGCGGTTTTCGATCGGCGGGTCAAAGTCCCCGCTCTCGGTGCGTGTGCTCATATGCGCTCTTTAAGACGATCCGTTGCAGGATGAAACGATTATCTGCGGGGCGGGTGTCTTGAGTTACCAAGTTCCAAAATCGCCGGGGGGCTGGCTGGTGCGCTTGTTCACACGCTGGGGGCGCCGCCAGCCATAGCGCGGGCGCTTTACAAGGCGCAGGCAAGGCCATTCGCCCACATCCTCGTCGGCCAGCCGCAAGCCCTGCCGCCAATAGGCGCTGCGCACCGCATCGACCTGACGGTCCAGCAGCCCGGCGAGAATAAGCGTGCCGCCTTCAGCGAGAATTGCGGA
Organism: Pseudomonadota bacterium; assembly: GCA_041170745.1. GTDB lineage: Bacteria > Pseudomonadota > Alphaproteobacteria > Sphingomonadales > Sphingomonadaceae > Aquisediminimonas. The sequence goes on along the minus strand of JBEDNE010000016.1, from coordinate 23,698 downwards.
CAGGGCGGGGGCCAGTTCAATCAGCGGACCTGCCAAAATATTGGCGATAATCAAATCATAAGGCGCGCGGCGTTGGATCAGCTCATGGTCGGTGCCAGAGGCAACACATAGCGCCACTTGCCCCGGCAATTGGCCCAGAGGCACGCCATTGACTGCGGCATTTTCGTCTGAAATTTCAATGCTGATAGGGTCAATATCCGAGGCTGTTACATCGGCAATGGGCCAAAGGTGCCGGGCGGCAAAAGCCAACAGGCCAGTGCCCGTTCCAATATCGGCAATGTTGCGGAAATATGCGCCTTGCCGCGCCAGTTTGTCGAGCATGGCAAGGCAGCGGCTGGTGGTTTCATGGCCGCCTGTGCCAAATGCGCGGCTTGCCTCAATCTGAAATGTGATTGCACCGTTCGGCGCAGCACCCGGGTAGCTGGAGGTGTGAATGAAGAACCGGCCAGAACGCACCGGCTCAAGGCCTTGTTGGCTCAGCGTTACCCAATCTTGCGCGGCCACTTTTTCAAGCATGGGTTTGGCCTTGATGGCGCTTGGGAAGAGCGACTGGATCAGTTTAACATCGGCAGCACTGGGCTTTTGGCTGAAATAGGCTGAGATTTCCCACGCCTCGGGTTTCGCCGGATCAGGTTCGCGCGCGGCAAAAGTGGGGATTTCCCCAAGCGCCCACAGCCGGGCATCTTCATGATCGACATTTTCTGCTTCGGCCCGGGTGCACGGCAGGGTCAGCGTCCAGCTTTCAGGTTCATCAGCCATGGCGGCTGATTGCCGCATGGGCGACCACTGGCAAGAGGATAAATGCGTTCACAATGGAATTAATGATTGACGTTGGCTCGGAACATCTCAACATTTGGCGTGTTAAGTCGTGTGTATGGGCGTTTGCCATGCACCGTGGCAGGGACTTAATGGGTAGGAGGGGTTATGGTTCGCGTAAATCCGACACATGCGTATCTCACCACAGCAGAGACGGATATAGAGTGTCCGCCCATTGACGGGCGAGACCTTTTGAATGGCTTGCGCCAACAGCTGGCTTTGTCAGACCATTTGGGACTGGACTTGGTGTCCATTCGGATTGCGGAATCGCTGGATCAACTGGTGGCTGAACTTGATGGGGTAGATGCCCTTGCCGCATCACGCCACCCGCACCAGCGGCATTAACAGGCATGGGGGCGCACGCCCAGCCTCTTTTATATTGGTCCAAAATCAGCGGCAATCAGCGGCTGGGGCTGATGGCAAAGCCAATTGTACCATCGCTGGGTTGTGTGGGGGTAATGCTTGGCTCGATACCAAAAGATTGACACAGCCGCCGATAGCCGTCGCTTGTTAAGGCCACAAAAACGCGACGGCGATCATTGGGATCTACCCGGCGTGTGATAAGCCCGTCCTTTTCCAGGCGTGTCAGATAGCGCAGCACTGTTGTCAGGGGGATGCGCGATTCCACGCCAATATCGGTAATGGCAATTTTATGGCCCATGCGTTGCGCGCGCTCCAGCTCGAGCAGAATGTCCCACGCGGCATCGCCAAAATAGCCAAGGTTGAAGGTGCGTTCCCGGCGGCGGCGCAGGCGCAGCTCAGCGTCAACGGGGTGGAGCAGGGCCTCCACATCCGGCGCGGCAATACGCTGCGATAGGGCATTCAGTGCCCCCATGGTTTGCTGAATAAGTGCCTGCATCTCGTCATGCGAGTTGTGAGACATGCTGTGCTTCCTTTGCCACAAAAGGGCCGCGAAGCCCTTTTGTTGAATGGTCAATTCTGCAAGGACGCGAGCCAACGCCACACAAGCCAAAAGCTTACGGGTGTACCCCAAACGGGCAGTACATTTCCCGTTTTGGCTAAACACTTGCCGTTCTATCGCCGAAACAGATACGAATAGGACGGAGTTGTCGCCATATCGTAGATATACGCAATAGCAACGATTGCATTGGCAGGCATCCGCCCTTTATCGGACGTAGCTCGCCCCATTGATATCGAGCACGGCGCCCGTCATGGATGGCGGGGCAGAAAGCGCGCAAAAAGCGGCTAATTCGGCCACTTCATCGGGCATGGCGACCCGACCCAGCGGAATATCGGCGAGCAGTTTATCGCCCCCGCGGCTCGCCAAATAGTCATCGGCCATCCCCGTCATTGTAAAGCCCGGGCAAATCGCAAAGGCGAGAATGCCGTGCGCGGCATAGGCGCGGGCAATGGATTTGGTCATGCCCACCATGCCCGCCTTTGAGGCCGCATAATGCCAATGTTGCGGCGAATCTCCGCGATAGGCGGCGCGGCTTGCGATGTTCACAATCCGGCCCTCTGCCTTGCTCTTTTGCCAATGCAGAACGGCGCGGCGACACAAAATCGCGCTCGATGTCAGGTTGATTTGCATCGTGCGGTCCCAATTGGCAGTCCAGTCCGCTTCGGATTGATCTAAGGGATTATGTTCAAACACGCCTGCATTGTTGATGAGGACATCGATTCGCCCAGAAAATTTATCAAGCGCGGCGTCCCATAACTGGGCCGCGCCATCCGGTTCAGCCAAGTCAAAATCCTTGCTGGAAACGGCGAAAATCTGGGCGTCTGCGGCACTCAGGCGGTCGGCAATGGCCGCGCCAATGCCGCGCGATGCGCCAGTGATGAGAATATGTTGTGTCATGCCCTCCCCATAATGTGTGGGTTGCACTTCGGCAAAGGCAGTTGCACCAGCCGTTTGACGCGCTAATGGGGTGCCGACGCAAGACACAGACGAGGGAATGATCATGGCGCAAAACCGCGCAAGGCCAATTTCGCCGCATCTTTCGATTTGGAAATGGGGCGCGCACATGGCGACATCCATTTTCCACCGGGCGACGGGCGACGGCATGGCTGTCGTGGGGGCAATGGTTCTTGTCTGGTGGCTGGCGGCTGCCGCCTCGGGCAAAGAGGCCTATGACTATTTTCTCAGCTGGGCAGCGCATCCGCTGGGCAAGCTGGTTATGGTTGGCCTGACTTGGGCCTTTTTCCAGCACCTCGCCTCGGGTCTGCGGCACCTCGTGCTGGATATTGGCGCGGGCTATGAATTGACGACCAACCGCTTCTGGGCGCGCGGCACCTTCGTCTTTGGCGTGGTGATGACGGCGGCTGTCTGGGGCTATTTGCTGTTCGTGAAGGGATAAGGCGATGGGGAACGGAACAGGATTGGGCCGGGTTCGCGGCCTTGGCTCGGCCAAACATGGCGGCAATCACTGGGTGCTGCATCGGATGACAGCCGTCAGCAATTTGTTGCTGATGCTCTGGCTGGTCTTTTCGCTGCTGCGCCTGCCGACCTATGATTATGCAACCATCCGCCTCTGGCTGGAGCAACCCTTGGTCGCCGTGCCCATGATGCTGCTGGTCATTTCGGTGTTTTGGCATTTCCGCATGGGGCTTCAGGTTCTGATTGAAGATTATGTTCATGAAGATGGCCTGAAATTCGCCAGCATTGCCGCACTTAGCTTCTACACCTTTGGCTTGGGCGCGCTTGCGCTCTTTTCCATTGCCAAAATTGCTCTGACGGGGACGCCCAACTAATGTCCGATAGCTATAAGATCATTGATCATACCTATGATGTGGTTGTGGTGGGGGCCGGTGGCTCTGGCCTGCGCGCGACGATGGGCGCGGCTGAAGCTGGCCTGAAAACGGCGTGCGTCACCAAGGTTTTCCCAACCCGCTCGCACACGGTGGCGGCGCAAGGCGGCATTGCGGCCAGCCTTGGCAACAACTCGCCTGATCACTGGACCTGGCACATGTATGACACTGTCAAGGGGTCAGACTGGCTGGGCGACCAAGACGCCATTGAATATATGGTGCGTGAAGCGCCAGCGGCCGTTTACGAGCTGGAGCACGCGGGCGTGCCCTTTAGCCGCAATGATGATGGCACGATTTATCAGCGCCCCTTTGGCGGCCATATGCAGAATATGGGTGATGGCCCGCCGGTGCAGCGCACCTGTGCGGCGGCGGACCGCACCGGCCACGCGATGCTCCACGCGCTTTACCAACAATCGCTGAAATATGATGCGGATTTCTACATCGAATATTTCGCGCTTGACCTTATCATGGAAGATGGCGCCTGCCGTGGCGTGATTGCCATGTGCATGGAAGATGGCAGCATTCACCGCTTCCGCGCGCAATCCGTCGTGCTTGCAACGGGCGGCTATGGCCGTGCCTATTTCTCCGCCACCTCGGCGCACACCTGCACGGGCGATGGCGGCGGCATGGTGCTGCGCGCTGGCCTGCCGCTGCAAGATCTGGAATTTGTGCAGTTCCACCCCACGGGCATTTATGGTGCCGGCGTGCTGATTACTGAAGGTGCGCGCGGCGAGGGCGGCTATCTAACCAATTCCGAAGGCGAGCGTTTCATGGAACGCTATGCGCCTTCGGCAAAGGACCTTGCCTCGCGTGACGTTGTCTCGCGGTCGATGGCAATGGAAATCCGCGAAGGCCGGGGCGTTGGCCCGAATAAGGACCATATCTACCTCCACCTCGATCATATTGATCCCAAGGTGCTGGCAGAGCGTCTGCCCGGCATTACCGAAAGCGGCAAGATTTTCGCAGGCGTCGATCTGACACGCCAGCCGCTGCCGGTCTGCCCGACGGTGCACTATAATATGGGCGGCATCCCCTGTAATTATCACGGCCAGGTCGTGACGAAGCGGGGCAAGGATGATGATGCCGTTGTGCCGGGCCTTTATGCCGTGGGCGAAGCCGCGTGTGTGTCCGTCCATGGTGCGAACCGTTTGGGCTCCAACTCATTGATCGACTTGGTGGTCTTTGGCCGCGCAACCGGGCTGCATTTGAAGGAAACGCTGAAGGCAGGTGCTGCGCAAAAGCCGCTGCCCAAGGATGCAGCGGACCTTGCCTTGGCCCGCGTTGATAAGTTCCGCAATGCCAAGGGCAGCACGCCCACGGCGCAAATCCGCTTGGAAATGCAGCGCACCATGCAAAAGCATTGCGCCGTGTTCCGCGATTCCGCGCTTCTGGCAGAAGGTGTGGAGCTGATGACCAAGGTCAATAAGCGTCTGGAAGACGTGGCTGTCACCGACCGCAGCTTGGTTTGGAACACCGACCTCATCGAAACGCTGGAACTCGATAACTTGATGTCGCAGGCCGTCTGCACGATGGCGAGCGCCGAAAACCGCAAGGAATCGCGCGGTGCGCACGCGCATGAAGATTTCCCGGATCGTGACGATAAAAACTGGATGAAGCACACCATCAGCTGGTTTGATGGCTGGGGTGGTTCGGGCGGCAAAGTCACGCTCGATTATCGCGGCGTCCATAATTACACGCTCACTGATGAAGTTGAGTATATCAAGCCCAAGGCGCGCGTTTACTAAGCGCGGTCTTGGCGGACAGATGAAGGGCGGTCTTTGCGCGGGCAGGGGCCGCCCTTTTCTTTTGGTGCGCATATCGTGCTCCGGCCTTGAGCCGGAGCCCAGACATAGCCCATGCGCGGCTCCCGAGGCTCCGGGTCAAGCCCGGAGCACGGTTTTTCTTCAGCATGACGAGGGGGCAGATATTCGGCTGTCCTACATCCCCCAGGATGTGCAACATCGCGCCCGGAGCCTGCCATGCACATCACCCCGCGCAAAACCCTTCACGCATCTCCCCTCCCGCACGCGGGAGGGGTTGGGGGTGGGCAAGTTCCACCACACACCGATGGATTTTCAATGCGGCAGGGCCTCAACTTCCTCCACTTCCACGCCCAAGCCTCTGTCCCAACCCGGCCATTGTCCGCGCCCGTCCACAGCGCTAAGGCATCGGTATTTCCGGCCAACAGGATCAAGCCATGACTGTTCTTATTCGCGAAAACGACATTATCGAAAGCGTCGCCGACGCCCTTCAGTACATCAGCTATTTCCACCCGATGGATTATATCCGCGCGCTGGGTGAAGCGTATAAGAAAGAACAGGGGCCGGCTGCAAAGGACGCGATTGCGCAAATCCTGACCAACAGCCGCATGTGCGCCGAAGGGCATCGTCCGATCTGCCAAGATACCGGCATTGTGACGGTGATTGTGAAATGGGGCCAGCAATGCGTGCTCGACTCCAGCCGCTCGCTGCAAGAGGTGATCGATGAGGGCGTGCGCCGCGCCTATCTTCACCCGGAAAATAAGCTGCGCGCCTCGATCTTGGCTGATCCTGCCTTCACCCGCGTCAACACCAAGGACAATACGCCCTCGGTCGTCCATCTCGAAATGGTGCCGGGTGATCAGGTCAGCTTTGATGTCGCGGCCAAGGGCGGCGGCTCTGAGAATAAGACCAAGTTCAAAATGATGAACCCCAGCGATTCCATTGTGGATTGGGTGCTGGAAATGGTCCCGCAAATGGGCGCAGGCTGGTGCCCGCCGGGGATGCTGGGCATTGGCATTGGCGGCACGGCGGAAAAGGCGATGGTGCTGGCGAAAGAGAGCCTGATGGGCGCCATTGATATGGCGGAACTCAAGGCGCGCGGTCCGCAAAATGATATTGAGCGGCTGCGGATTGAGATTTTTGATAAGGTGAATGCGCTGGGCATTGGTGCGCAGGGCCTTGGTGGTCTGGCGACCATCTTGGATGTCAAAATCCTCGATTATCCGACGCATGCGGCCTCAAAGCCAGTCGCGATGATCCCCAATTGCGCGGCCACGCGCCATGCGCATTTCACGCTGAAAGGCGATGGCCCAACCTTCCTTGAAACGCCCAATCTTGAGGAATGGCCCAAGGTGGAATGGGCACCTGATAGCAGCGCCAAGCGCGTTAATCTGGATACTCTGACCGCCGAAGATGTGAAAAGCTGGAAGGCGGGGGATCGTCTGCTGTTGAACGGCAAGATGCTCACCGGCCGGGATGCCGCGCATAAGCGCATTGCCGATATGCTTGCCAAGGGCGAGGACCTTCCCGTCAGCTTTAAAGGTCGGATGATTTATTATGTCGGCCCGGTGGACCCGGTGGGTGAGGAAATTGTTGGCCCTGCTGGCCCGACCACGGCGACGCGCATGGACAAGTTTATGGACATGATGCTGGAGCAGGGGCTGCTTGGCTGCGTTGGTAAGGCTGAACGTGGGCCTGCCGCGACACAAGCCATCGCCAAGCATCAATCGGCCTATCTGATGGCCGTTGGTGGGGCGGCCTATTTGGTTGCCCGCGCGATTAAGGGCAGCAAGGTGGTTGGCTTTGAAGATTTGGGTATGGAAGCCATTTACGAATTTGAGGTGAAAGACTTCCCGGTCACAGTTGCTGTGGATAGCAGTGGTGAGAATGTCCACACCACGGCGCCTTTGGTCTGGCGCAAGAAGATTGCGGAGGAAAAGCTGCTCGAACAGGCCTGACCAGCCCGGCAGGCCCGTCAACCATGTTTTGCAACCAAGTGTTGAGTCTTTTTGTAGAAAGACGACGCTTGGAGGTGGCAGAGGTTGGCAATGGACGAGAAAATTTTGCCGAAGCGCGTGCAAACGCGCACACGCATTTTGAGCTATGAGAAAGAGTTAAAACGCCTTTTGCGCGCGCAGTTGGAAAAGGTGGAGCCGGGACTTGTGGCCGATGATGGCGGTCGTGAGCGCGAAGTGGCAAGCGGCAAAATTGATATCACGGCGCGGGATGCCAATGGTCATTATGTGGTGATTGAGCTGAAAGTGGGGCCTTGCCCTGCCGGGGCGATTGAGCAGGTTCTGGGCTATTCCAGTGATTTAGAGGAGGAAACAGGCATTCCCTGTCGGGCCGTTCTCGTGGCGTCTGAATTTACTTTGCGCCAGCGCTCGGCGGCGAAGCGGGCCCATGAAATGCATTTGGTAACCTATCAGGTTGAACAAATGGACTTTGTAGGATCCTCTCCTCTACCTGATAAAAGCCCGATGGGCCCTTTGGTTCCGTATCCGGGACCGCAGAGATGAAAAAGGCAGTGCCTGTTTTGGACTTTGGGTCAATCCACAGCCCAGCGCGCAGGCCATAGGCTTCGCCGGCGTGCCCAATGCGCCGGCGCCCATCGCCAAAGCCATTGCTGGAACAGCCTTTTTTGCCCTGTCCAATGATGTGCACGCCAAGGCCAAAGCGGCAGAAAAAGCCGCCCTCGGTCTCGCCATTGTGGCCGTTGTAACGCCACACGGGTTTATAGATTTCGGCAAGCAGAGCCGGGGGGAGAAAGCCATCGCCGGTGCGCAGAAGCATTTGTCCGATTTTTGAAAGGTCCCGCATGGAAATGCGAAGCCCACCCTGGGGTGAAAATAAACTGCCATTGTCGCCCAAGACATAGGTGGACAGATCACAAGCTTTTCCCGCGTCTATAAACACCGGGCACGAGGGGCGTTGGCCCACCAAGTCGTCGCGGCGCGGGGTGCCCGTTTCGTCATAGAGGGTTATCGCCCGCGCCACAGTTTCGTCGCTGCATAAGGTCCAGTTAAAACAGGCGGAAAGCGCAAGAGGCTTTAGGACAAGCCGGTCCATCGCATGATCAAACCGCTCTTGGGTCACGCGTTCTATAATGCTGGCAACAACAGGATAATTGATATTGGCATATCGGAAATAATGCCCAGCAGGGTAGGTCGCATCCCAAACCCGATTATCGGAAAGACGGGATTTGAGCGTCTCACCAAGTGGGATCACGTAAAGATCGCCGCCGTCGATCAAACTGGACTGGTGCGACAATAACAGACGCAGGGTGATGATCTGGTTGGGATAATGCGGGTTGCGCAATGTCCACCCCAGATACTCTGAGACATCGCGGTCAAGATCCAATTGATCCGCCGCTACCAGCCGCATCACGGCCAATGCCGTGACAAGTTTGGAGATAGAGGCAATCCGCACTGGATCATCGGCCGTTGCGCGGCGCCCGCTGTGCTGATCCGCAAGGCCGGCCGTATAAGATACTGTGATTGTGGTGGCATCAAACTGGGTGATGACAGTCGCGCGGTAAGGCGCGTCACTTGGGGCTGCGAACACGGGGCTCGCCATCGCCAACAGCCCAAGGGAGAAGAAGATGCGGTGCCATATCTGCATCGCCGAAGTTTAGGCGATATATCGGCAGGTGCAATCTTGGCCGAGAAAGCCCGGTTTCTGGCACATATGCGGCGGCGGTTTAAAAAAAACGAGGAGGGGGGTCTTGCAATTCAGACCGAATCTATCTAATTAAAACCCTGCGGGCCGGGCCCCTCTGGCGGTTGCATTAAGGCAATCGTGATGTCGGACCGCATCGGGTAATACCGGTGCGATGTGGACGGCCAGACAGCCGCAATTTCCAACAGCATCGGTAAGCCCCGATTGAGCAACCTGATTGTTCAAGGAGTGGCATATGAGTTTGCGCGTTTTTAAATTGTTGTTGAAGCATCAGCGTCTGGATGAGGCCCTGCGGACTGAGCAGAGCCGCCGTTTGCCAGATGTCTTCCGTATCCAGCAACTCAAACGCATGAAGCTATCCGTCAAGGATCGGCTGCATAAGCTTTCGGCGGGTCGTCGCAGCAACGTGATGGCTTGACCGGGTCGGCTGGCGGCGGAACTTCACCCCCTCCCCTCAACTGGCTGCCGCCAGCCGACAAACTTTCAATGAAAACTTAGATAACAGGGGCATAAATGGATATCTTGATGATGGACTGGCTTGGCACGCCAGTCTGGTTCTGGCTTACCTTTCTCGCCATTGTCGTCGCGCTGACCGCTTTTGACCTTGGTGTTCTGCACAAGGAAGACCGGGAAATGGGCATTGCCGAGAGTTTGAAGCTCTCGGCCTTTTACATTGGCATCGCGCTGCTTTTCGGTGCTTGGATTTGGGTCGAAAAGGGCGCAGATCTGGGCATGAAATATTATACGGGCTTTTTCATCGAAAAGGCACTGTCGATTGACAACGTCTTTGTCATCAGCCTGATTTTCACCTTCTTCGCCATCCCGCGCATGTATCAATATCGTGCTCTGCTTTGGGGCATCATGGCAGTTATTGTGTTGCGCGGCATCATGATTGCGGCTGGTGCAGCGCTGGTGCAGCAATTCTACTGGCTGCTCTATGTGTTCGCTGCCTTCCTGATCGCCACGGGCGTGCGGATGCTTTGGGCAACTGACCATGAGCCTGATATTTCCAAAAACCCGGTGGTGCGTTGGATTTCCAACCACATGCGGGTGACGAAGGAGCTTCATGGCCAGCATTTCTTCGTGAAGGAAGTAGACCCCAAAACGGGCAAGCTGGTCCGCGCCGCAACGCCCTTGTTCCTGGCCTTGGTGGTCATCAACTTGGCAGACCTTGTGTTCGCGGTAGATAGCGTGCCTGCGATTTTCGCGATCACGACGGATACGTTCATCGTCTACACGTCGAACATCATGGCGATTTTGGGCTTGCGCGCCTTGTACTTTGCACTCGCCGCAATGGTCCATCGCTTCCACTATCTCAAATATGCGCTCGCGCTGGTGCTGGTGTTCATTGGGTCGAAGATCTTCGTCTCGGACTTCTTAATGGACGGCACGAAATTCCCGCCCGTATTGAGCTTGGCGGTCACATTTGGCCTGATCCTAGGCGGCATCTTCTGGTCGCTTTGGAAAACGCGCGAGAATGCCCCCGCGCGTTAACTTAGACGCCCCCTCCAATGTGCCCAGGAGGGGGCGTCACCCCTTTAAGGTCAGCGTTTAGGGCTTCAACAACTCCAACGTGGCGGCAACCATGGCTGCCGTGCCGGTGCGAATTGTGGGTTCAGGGTCAATCTTGAACAAGGGGCTATGGTGGCCGGCGACTGGCGGGCCACCATTTTTAGCAGCGTCAATCCAGGCCGGGTTTGATCCGCCGACAGCGAAATAATAGCCGGGGATGTTATACGCCGGATCAATGAAATAGCTAAAGTCCTCGGCGCCCATATTGGTCTGTTCAAAAGGCACAACAACGCCGGGACCAAGCCGCTCTGCCAGTGCCGTATTCAATCGACGGGCCAAGGCGCCATCATTGATCGTCACTGGCGTGCTTTCGGTCACGTTAACTTCGGGTAGGCGATCTTCAGCAACGCCATGTGCCCGCGCCGTGTTCACTGCGACACGCTTGATGGAGGAGATCAGCATATTGCGGGTTTCGCGACTATTGGCGCGCACCGTGATCTGCAAATTCACCTGTTCGGGAATGATGTTGTGCTTGGTGCCACCATGGAAGGCGCCAACTGTGATGATGCCCGGATCAAGCGGACCTTTTTCTCGGCTGATTATGGACTGCAAGCCAACAACAATTTCTGAGGCGATGTAAATGGGGTCGCGCCCAAGATTGGGCGATGCGCCATGTGTCCCGACACCAAAGACTTTAATGTCCACACTATCGGCAGAGGAATATTGGATCCCCTCAGAGGCCGCAATTTGGCCAGTGGGCATACCTGCTGCAACATGGAAGGCCAGCGCATAATTTGGCTTGGGGAAGCGCGTGTAGAGGCCATCTTTCACCATAGCGACGGCGCCACCGACGCGCTCTTCTGCGGGCTGCACGATGAACAACACCGTGCCTTTCCAACGATCTTTCAGCGCAGCCAATTGACGCGCTGTGCCGACCAAGGAGGTAATATGCGTATCATGGCCGCAGGCGTGCATCACGGGCATCTCAAGCCCATCAACACCCACTTGCCGCGCCTTTGACGCGTTGGGCAGGCCAGAACGTTCTTCGACAGGCAGGCCGTCCATATCGGCACGCAACATGACAACGGGGCCATCGCCATTTTTAAGAACGCCCACAACGCCAGTGCCGCCCACTTTTTCCGTGACCATCATGCCGGGCACGGCCCGCAATTCTTTCGCCATGCGCGCTGCAGTATTAAATTCGCGGAAGGAAAGCTCGGGATTGCGGTGGAAATAATCCCACAACGCGCCCAGTGACTTGTCATAGTCTGCCTTAATGGCAGGCGCATAATCTGGTGCCGCAAGCGCGGGGCCAGAGATTAAGGCGCAGCTAGCAGCCATTAAAAATGCTTTTCGCATAGATATTTCCTCCCGTTGATTTGATTCCTTCATCATGGCGTGTCAGGTAAGGAGACGCCAGCCCTTATGCTCTGCGCATCTTGCATGGCCCCCAATTGCCAGCTCAGTATGCCGCGATGTAAAGGGTGTTGGATAAAGTTAATGAGGGGGGAGTGAAACGTGTCTGCCCAATTGTCTGAAATGTTGCCGTATCTTGTCCTAGGTGCGGGTGTTGTTCTGGTTGTCCTATGGGCGCTGCTCGGCCGGTCTTCTGCAAAGGCGCCCGATGCTGTCGCGCATAGTGAAGCGCCTAAAGCTGTGGTGCCTGAAGCGAAATCTGCCGCCAAACCAAAAGCGAAGGCAGCGCCCAAGGCTGCAGAAAAGCCGAAAGCGAAAGCGCCAGCCAAGGCGAAATCTGCCGCCGCGCCGAAGAGCGTTGCGAAAGACGTAAAGCCTGCAAAGGCCGCAGCCGCGCCCAAGGCCGCGTCTGCCAGCAAAGCCAAAGCTCCGGCAAAGGCAGCCGCAAAGGCCTCAGCGAAAACCGCGGCGAAGGCCCCTGTGAAGGCGCCGGCAAAACCCGCTGCTAAACCTGCTGCCAAGGCAGCTGCAAAGGCACCAGCTAAGCCAGCTGCAAAGGCTGCAGCGGCTCCAGCTAAGGCTCCGGCTAAGGCACCCGCAAAAAGTGCCGCTAAGACCCCCGCAACGGCAAAACCCGCTGCAAAATCTGCGAAGGCCGCCGCCAAGGGCCCAGATAATCTCTTGTTGATCAAGGGGCTGGGCCCCAAGCTTAACACCATGCTGAAAGATTTAGGCGTAACGCAGTTTAGCCAGATCGCAGGCTGGAGTGCGGCTGACATCGCGCAGATTGACAGCCAATTGGGTGCCTTTGCTGGCCGCATTGCGCGCGACAATTTTGTGGACCAGGCGCGCTTATTGGCACGTGGCGACATAGCTGGCTTTGAAGCCACTTATGGAAAGCTGGATGCCAGTGCCCGCTAGGATCTGATCTTTCTCCATGCGCGGGCGTTTTTCCGCTAGTTTTGTTGGTGCGTTGCTCATCATTTTCGGGGCAAACCCCGCCGTTGCTCAGACGATTGACGATCAGCGGCGGGCCCTTGCCGTCGCGCAAGCCCAGGCGGCGCGTGCCGCGCGGACAGCCAATCTTCTTGAAATACGCGCCAAGGCAGAAGCGGATGCTGCAGAAGCAGCAGACGCAAAGGCCGCAGCCTTGGCGGCGCGTATCCAGCAGATTGAGGCCGATTTAGGGGCGGGCGAGGCGTGGGTCCTGCTAATTGAGAAGCTAAGAGAAAATGTGAGAGCGCGGCTGGCTGCGCGACAGCGGCCAGCGATCCGGCTTATTGCCGCAGTGCAAAGCTATGCCCGCCGCCCAGCGGCCCTCGCTTTGCTGCAGCCTGGATCATTGTGGAATTTGGTGCATGTCCAGCTTATCCTAGCGCATATTGGCCCTGAATTGCGCAGTCGCACTCAGCATCTACAGGCTGAGCTGGCCCAAAAACGTGCGCTGGAAGGTGCCGCCCGAAAGGCACTGGCGGATTTGGCGCAGAGCAAGCGTCAACTCACGACGGCGCAAATGGCGCTTGCCAGAATGGAAGCTGCGCATCGTGCGGCGTCCCTCCACTTTTCGCAACAGGCCATGACAGCCCAAGACAAAGCTCTGTCGATGGGTGAGCAAGCCCGCGATATTATTGAGTTGATTGACCAATTGGGAGAAGAGTCAGTGCGCATATCGCAATTGGCGGCCTTACCCGGGCCGCTGCTGCGCCCCATGAATGCCACTTCCTCTGCCACGCCGCCCATTATGACTGTGGTGAAGCCGCCACATCGCCTGTCTTATCGTCTGCCTGTAACCGGCAAATTGGTTGCGGGGCTTGGCGAGGCTGGCAGCAGCGGCGCGCGCGCCAAGGGTTTGGTCTTTGCCACACGCGCTGGGGCACAGATTATTGCGCCTCGACGCGGGCAGATTGTCTTTGCTGGTCCATTTCGTGGCTATGGGCAAATTGTCATTATCGATCATGGTAGTGGCTGGACCAGCCTTGTGACCAACATGTCGCGTTTGACTGTGCGGGTTGGCCAAAATGTTGGCGATGGCGCGCCCATTGGCCGGGCCGGGCCGGGCAGTCCGCGGGTGATTGTTGAACTGCGCCGTGCAGGGCAGCCGGTGGATATTACCCGGTTGGTCTCGTAATCGGCGCTTTATGCAAGAGAGCAGTTTTAATCACAGGGATTTCGCGGTAGATGAGGCCGCAAATCAGTTCAGGACCCGACATGGCGACTAAATTTTTGCGTGCCGCTTTGCTTGTTTCTGCTGTTGCACTGGTTCCCGCTGCAACAGCCGGTATTGCGTCTGCCGATCTTACAATCAACCGCGATATTGAGCGCTTTGTCGCTGTGTATGAGCGGGTGAAGATGAGCTATGTCGATAAGATTAGCGATGAACAGCTGATCAAGGGGGCGATTGATGGCATGTTGGCCAGCCTCGATCCGCATAGCTCTTATCTGGATGCGCGTGATTTCAAGCAGATGCAAATCACGACAGATGGCAATTATGGCGGCCTCGGCCTTGTTGTCTCGATGGAAGATGGCGCGGTCAAAGTGGTTGCCCCGCAAGAAGATAGTCCAGCCGCTAAAATGGGCATTAAGCCCGGGGATTATATCACCCATTTAGATGGCAAGCTGCTCTATGGCGGGACGCTGGATCAGGCTGTTGATCAGATGCGCGGTGTACCGGGTACCAGCATTAAATTGACTGTGGTTCGCCCGGGCCGGGATAAGCCGTTTGACGTGACAGTTACGCGCCAGATTATTGAGATTAAGCCCGTTAAATGGGAAATCAAAGACGGCGTTGGCATCATCAATATTAATGGCTTCTCGAAGCAAACGGGCCAAATGACGCGTGCCGCTGTGGTTGCCATTGAAAAGGCGCTGGGCCGCCGGCCCTTGGGTTATGTCATTGATTTGCGCTCCAATCCGGGCGGGCTATTAGATCAAGCAGTCGAAGTGTCCGACGTGTTTCTCAATCGCGTTGAAGTGGTTTCGCAGCGCGGCCGCGATAAGCGCGATATTGAGCGGTATTTCGCACAGCCGGGCGATATGGCAGCAGGCCTGCCCATTGTTGTGCTGGTCGATTCAGGGTCAGCCTCTGCAGCTGAAATTGTGGCGGGGGCCTTGCAAGACCATCATCGTGCGCTGGTGATGGGGGAGCGGTCTTTTGGAAAGGGCTCGGTCCAAACGCTTATTCCGTTGGATGATACGACGGCTCTGCGTCTCACCACAGCGCGCTATTACACGCCATCGGGCCGTTCGGTGCAGGAAGGCGGCATTGAGCCTGATATTGCGGTGCCGCAGCTTAGTGATCCGGATTATAAGAGCCGCCCGCGCTTCCGCGAAGCTGACCTTAGTCGGCATCTGATCAACGAAGCCAAGGTGGATAACAGTGTGTTGGAGGCGGACGACAAGCCAGATCCTCGCTTCACCGCGACCCCGGAAGAGCTGAAAGCCAAGGGCATTACCGACTTCCAACTCCATTATGCGCTGCAAACAGTTTCCCGGTTAGGCAAGGCGCAGATGGCAGTAGCATCGCCACGTAAACTGGTGCGGAGATAAGCGCATGGCCCTGTCGTCCTTTGCCAAGGCGCGCGCGCTGGCGCTTGCCATTCCATCCGCGCTCATGCTGGGTGCCTTGGGCAGCCAATATATTGGGGGGCTATATCCGTGCGAGATGTGCCATTGGCAGCGTTGGCCGCATGAATTTGCGATCGTAACGGCGCTCTTTTCCTTTGGGACACGCAATATGCGCGCTGCGGCGGTATTGGTCGGCCTGGCCGCGCTGGGCATTGCCGCCAGCGGGGGTATTGGCGTCTTTCACGCGGGTGTTGAATATGGTTGGTGGCCGGGCATCACCAGCTGCGCAACAACCGCAACCGGCACGTCATTAGAAGCGATATTGAGCGCGCCGATCATTCGGTGTGATACGCCGCAATGGACTTTGGCGGGCATTTCCCTGGCTGGATATAACGCCCTGTTCTCGCTCACAGGGGCCGTGCTGATCGCAATCCTATTGCTGCAGCGGAGCGTTAAGCCATGAATCGCGCGGAAAAAGAGGTTATGCTCCGGGTGGATCAAGCCGGCGAATATGGCGCAAAGCGGATTTATGCAGGGCAATTGGCGGTGTTGGGCGACAGACACCCGATGAGTGCCGAGATTCGTCACATGGCGGCGCAAGAAGAAGCCCATTTAACTAAGTTTAATGCTTTGGTTGCCGCCCATGGTGTTCGGCCCACGCTGTTGCAGCCATTCTGGCATGTCGCGGGCTATGCCTTAGGGGCGGCCACAGCGCTGATGGGGCCGAAAGCTGCGATGGCCTGCACAGCGGCTATCGAGACAGAAATTGACCGGCATTATAGCGCGCAATTGGACGCCTTGGGCGAGGATGACGCTGAGTTGGCGGGCGTTATCCGCGAATTTCGTGAGGATGAGCGCGCGCATCGTGATGCAGCGCTGGCTGCTGGAGCAGAGCAGGCACCCGCTTACCCCTTATTGTCCGCCGCTATCCGGCTGGGCTGTCGCGCGGCCATTCGCCTTTCAGAGCGTATCTGATGCGTGCATCTGGCTGGACTTATCCGTCAAACAGGCAGAAACTCTCTGGCATGCGACTCATTCTGACCAGCCTCGTGGCGCTTCCGCTTTTGTTTCCGGCTCTGCCAGCACAGGCCCAGCGGTCTGAACGGGTATTGGTGATCTTTGGCAATGATCCGTGCCCCACAAATGCCAGTGGCGATGAAATCATTGTATGCGCGCGCCGCCCAGAGTCAGAACGGTATCGCATCCCGCAAGAATTGCGCCCAGGCTCACAAAATCCACAAAATAAGAGCTGGGCTGTTCGCGCACAATCCGCGATGGACACGGGGCGCACGGGCACGGGCAGCTGCTCAGCCACCGGCGCAGGCGGCTGGACCGGCTGCTGGGCCGAGCAGATGCGCCAATATAAAGATGAAAAGAAGCAAAAGCCTGAAAATTAAGGGATTTTTGCGCAGTCAGGGGATGGCTGCGGGGCAGGTAAACAAAGTATTTTGAGATAATTGGTCGGGACGACAGGATTCGAACCTGCGACCCCCACACCCCCAGTGTGATGCGCTACCAGGCTGCGCTACGTCCCGACCGGAGGCGCGGCTTTACGCTGCACCCGGCGGCTTGGCAAGGGCGGGGCGTGCCAGAAAATGCATCCGCCCTCATCTCTGTCACGCATTGGTTGCACCGCGGCCATGGATTTGGTAACCGCGCGGGCTTCTGGGCTGGCATTTCTGCCGGCCATGATCTGACAAGAGTATTCGCATGTTCGCAACCCCTGCATTTGCCCAAGCTGCCAGCGGCTCTGCCGCATCGGGCGGCACGGCCTCGACTATTTTCTTCCTTGGTCAGTTTGTTCTGATTGGCCTTATCTTTTATTTCCTCATCATTCGTCCGCAGCAAAAGCGTGCAAAGGCGCATCAGGCGCTGATTGCGGCCGTAAAGCGCGGCGATCAGGTGGTGACGGCAGGCGGCATCGTCGGCAAGGTTACCAAGGTTGAAGATAAGATGGTGGAAGTTGAAATTGCCTCTGGCGTGAAAGTTCGCGTTATCAAGGCCACCTTGACGGACGTTGATACCGGCACTGCCAAGCCTGCGAACGACTGACACTTAGATGCTTGATTTCCCCCGCTGGAAAGTCTGGCTGGTCCTCCTCGCGACGATCACGGGCATTGTTGCAGCTGTCCCCAGCCTATTGCCGCCGGAAACGCGTGACCAGCTGCCTGGCTGGCTGAAGGAAACGCACATCAACCTGGGTCTCGACTTGTCCGGCGGCAGCCATTTGCTGCTGGAAGCTGACACGGCCGATGTGCGCAAACAGCAGATTGAGCGGATGGAAGAAACCATCCGCACAGAAATGCGCCGGGCCAGCCCGCGGATTGAAATCAGTGATATTTCAACGGCAAACGGCGAATTGTCGTTCATGCCGCGCAATTCTGCCCAGCTGGATCAAGCCGTAGAATTGGCGCGCCAGCAAACCAATGGGATTGGCATTGGTGGCGCCCGGGATTGGACAGTCTCTGTCCGTGATTCGACCCGCGTTGTGATGCGGCCGACCGAGGCGGGCGTTAACTATGAAATTGATAGCGCGCTGGAAACGGCACGAAATGTGGTTGCCAAGCGGATTGACCCAGAAGGCACCAAGGAAATTACCGTTGTGCGCCAAGGGGCAGATCGCATCTTGGTACAAGTGCCCGGCCTGCAAGACCCCGAAGGGCTGAAGCGCCTATTGGGCAAAACGGCCAAGCTGGAATTCAAGCTGGTCGATTTGAACGCAAGTCCGCAGGAAGTTGCTGCTGGCCGCGCGCCTGCCGGCAGCCAGATTTTGCCAACGTTGGAAGGCGGAAAAATTGCCGTCAAGCGCCGTGTGATGGTGTCTGGCGACGAGCTGAATGACGCGCGCCAGGCCTTTGATCCGGAATCGGGTAATCCCGTTGTGTCCATTCGATTCAACAGCCAGGGTGGGCGTAAATTTGGCCGCGCGACATCAGAAAATGTCGGTAAGCCTTTTGCGATTATTCTCGATGGCGTTGTCCTGTCAGCGCCGAATATTAACGAGCCCATTCTTGGGGGCAGTGCGCAGATTTCAGGCAACTTCACGGTCGAGTCTGCCAATGAACTGTCCATCTCGCTGCGGTCAGGCAAATTGCCTGTGGCGTTGAAGGTGATCGAGGAATCGAGTGTTAGTGCCGAATTGGGCAAGGACTCGATTGAAAAGGGTGTTCTTGCGGGCATTCTCGCCACGCTCGCGCTCGTTGCCTATATGGTTCTCACCTATTTCCGTTTCGGGGTTTACACCACGCTCGCGCTGTTCGTGAACGGCGTGCTGGTCTTGGGGCTGATGGGTGTGTTCAATGCAACGCTCACTTTGCCAGGGATTGCGGGCTTTGTGCTCACCATTGGTGCGGCTGTGGACGCGAACGTGCTGATTAACGAGCGTATTCGCGAAGAACTTCGCCGGGGTCGGCGAACAATTCAAGCCGTTGAATTTGGCTATAAAGAAGCCTCGACGGCGATTTTTGATGCCAATATCACCAACGTGATTTCCGCTCTCATCCTGTTCTGGTTTGGCAGCGGGCCGATTAAGGGGTTCGCGGTCGTGCTGGCGCTTGGCATCGCGACATCCGTCTTCACGGGTGTAACCTTCACGCGTCTTCTGGTTTCGCAATATCTTGAGCGGAACCGGCCCAAGACGCTGACTTTGTGACGGAAGCTTGTGCAATGCGCCCGGTAAAACTTGTTCCTGACAACACCAATATCTCCTTCCTGCGCTATCGCTGGTGGGCCTTGGTTGTCTCCATCATTCTTTTGATTTCTTCCGTTGTGCTGGTTTCGGTTCGCGGGTTGAATTGGGGCATCGACTTTGTAGGCGGCCAGTCCATCCGCGTCACCTTTGCCAAGCCTGTTGATATGGGGGAATTGCGCGGACGCCTTGAGGCCATGGATGTTGGTGATGTTGTTCTGCAACAGATGACGGATCCTCGCGTGGTCAGCATCCGCATTCCCTTGGAAGGCGAGGCGACGAACCCCATCGGAAAATGCATGGGTTCGGGCATCAGCAAGGATGGACCAGCTGACCAATCGAACAAGATTGCCTCAAAAGTCCGCCTAGAACTCACCCAAGCCTATCCAGGTGTTGATATAGGCGCTGTGAACTCAGTGTCTGGGAAGGTGGGCTGCGAGCTTTTCAGCACAGGCAGCTTTGCCTTGGCGCTCGCCATGCTTGGCATTTCGTTGTTCATCTGGTTTCGCTTTGAGTGGCAATTTGGGGTTGGAGCGCTCATCACCCTGTTCCACGATGTGGTGCTGACCTTTGGCTTTTTCGCGCTGACGCGTTTGACGTTTGATCTGAACGTGATCGCCGCCATTCTGACAATTATCGGCTATTCGTTGAATGATACGATTGTTATCTACGATCGTATTCGCGAAAATCTGCGCAAATACCGCAAGATGGAAATTGAGCCGCTGCTTAATCTGTCGGTCAATGAAACCCTCTCGCGTACCGTTACCACCTCGCTGTCGCTTATCTTAACGCTGGGTATTTTGCTGGTGGTTGGCCCAGATACAATTTTTGGCTTCACTGCATCGATGTTGCTGGGGATTGTGATTGGGACATTCTCGTCCTTCTACATCTCAGCGCCTGTCTTAATCTGGCTGAATGTGAACTCTGACAGCTTTGTGCAAACCGATGTCTCGAAAACCGGTGCTGAGCGGATTGGCGAGTCATTTCCGGATCAGCGCTGACAGATGATCGCGCAACGCCTGGGCAGTCGTGGCCCAGGTGAAGCGCGTGGCGTAAGAACGGCATAGCTGTTGGGATGGCGGATCGCAGATCAGGCTGGATATGGCTGCTGCAATGGCCTTTGCGTCCTGAGGAACAATTCGGCCAGCTTTGTCGTCTGTCAGCACCTCACGCGCGCCACCCACGTCCGTAATGATAATCGGCGTACCACACGCCAAGGCTTCGACCCAAGCATTAGCCAATCCTTCTGAGGCCGAGGTCAGGGCCATTATGTCTGCCGCAGCCAGCCATAAAGCAACATCGGCGGGGGACGTGCGCCTGTCCATATCACACGCCCAGAAACGCCCCATCGCTGCGCGAGGGCTTTTAGGCGGGCATGGTCAGGCCCGTCGCCAATGAGCGCAAGCTGCACATCGGGCACTGCGGTGAGCGCTTCTAGAAGAAGGGCCTGCTGTTTGCGCGGGATGAGTGCGCCGAGCGACGCAATTAACGGCCCAGATATCCCCAAATGAGCCTTTGCCTGTGCGCGGTCTTGAGGGCGAAAGAGCGCCAGATCAACGCCCGTGTAATGCACCTTAATGCGATCTTCGGGTAACCCAAGCTGGACCATATCGGCCTTAAGCGCTGCAGAGACGGCCAAAAGCCCATCGGCAGCCTGTCCAGCCATGCAAATGGCTCTGCCGGGCACAGGGCGATGGCCCCAATAGTGAATATCTGCCCCCCGTGCCTTGATTGAGACAGGCACATCAAAATGCTTGCCAAGCGCAAGTGCGGCTGGGCCATCAGGGAAGAAATACTGGGCATCAATGACGTCAAAAGGAAAATCCTGCCGTATCTGTTCCAAAAGCGGCGTGAGTGTTTTGACCAATGCAGTGACATCAAAGCGGCCATCGCGTCCGGGCCAATGGCGAAACCGCGGCCGCCAGACTTTAAGCCCAGCCCAAGTCTCAGCAGGCGCGAGCTTGCTCATTGGGCGATAATCTGGCGCCAAAGACATTGGCCAAGGCGCAAGCCCGATTGGCGCAACAACGTGCACATCGGTGTTCGGCAATGCCGCCAAGGCCTGTGTCTGGCGAGCGACAAAAAGACCAAAAAAAGGCTTTGCCGTGCTCGGAAACAGGCTGGAAAGTGTCAGCACACGCAATGGGGCGGGGGCAGGAGGGGGCATCGCCCGCACGGATACTCACAAAGCATTACCGAAAGCCTATCTCAGCGCTTGGCGGACGAGGCAGGGCGGGCTAAGACGCAGCAATGTCGAGCCCCCGCCTTAGGACCGCCGCTGTCCTCGCCACCGTGATGATTGCCCTTCCGCTTGCTGGCTGCGCGGGTAACCGCTCGCGGAGCAAAGCCGACACATCCTATGTCGCGCGGGATGTGGCGACCCTGTATAATGCCGCAAAATCGCGCTTGGACCGGGGGCAGTATAAGCTGGCCGCCGCGTTATTTGATGAGGTGGAGCGTCAGCACCCCTATTCCGTCTGGGCGCGTCGGGCACAGTTGATGAGTGCCTATTCCTATTATCTCGCGCGCGATTACACCGAATCGACAAGTTCGGCGCAGCGCTTTTTGTCGATCCATCCGGGCAATCGTGATGCGCCTTATGCCTATTATTTGATTGCTCTGAATTATTACGAGCAAATTTCCGATGTGACGCGGGACCAGAAGATTACCCAGCAGGCAGTTGATGCCTTTGGAGAATTGACGCGCCGTTACCCGCAATCGCGTTATGCGGCAGACGCCCGTCTGAAGATGGATTTGCTGCGCGACCATTTGGCGGGCAAAGAAATGGAAATTGGCCGTTTTTATCAGCGCCGTGGACAATGGCTTGCCAGCACAGTGCGTTTCCGCACGGTGATTGATCAATATGAGACAACGAGCCACACTCCTGAGGCGCTGATGCGCTTAACGGAGAGCTATTTGGCCATGGGTGTGCCGCAAGAGGCCCAGAAATCAGCTGCCGTGCTGGGCAAAAACTATCCGGAGAGCGATTGGTATAAGCGCGCCTATGCGCTGATGCAGAAGCACGCTCCCAAGGGCTGATCTCGGCTGATGCTGACATCTCTCTCGATCCGCGATGTCGTGCTGATCGAGGCACTTGACCTCGACTTTGAAGCTGGTTTGGGTGTCCTCACTGGCGAGACGGGGGCTGGAAAATCCATTTTGCTGGATGCGCTTGGTTTGGCGCTTGGCGACCGGGCCGATAGCGGTCTGGTCCGCCAAGGCTGCCTGCACGCCAGCGTAACTGCCAGTTTTTCAGCGCCCGACGCCGCCATTGCGCTGCTGCACGCCAATGATTTGGATATAGGCCTTGGCGAAGAGCTGATTGTCCGCCGCACAGTGAAGGCAGATGGCGGCAGCAAGGCCTATGTGAATGATCAGCCCGTCTCAGCCGCGCTGTTGCGGGAATTGGGCGGGCATTTGGTGGAAATTCACGGCCAACATGATGATCGGGGATTGATTAATCCGCGTGGCCATCGGGACTTGCTGGACAGTTTTGCACGGGCAGATGTGTCGCGCGTTCGCGCAGCGCATGGCGCGTGGCGGGAGGCAGAGGCGGCTTTGGAGGCGGCGCGAACTGCGTTGGCAGATGCAGAGCGCGATCGTGAATGGCTGGCGCATGCAGTCTCCGAATTACAGGCCTTTGACCCGCAGCCGGGTGAGGAAGAAGAACTTGCCGCACGCCGCCAGATGATGCAGCGCGGTGAGAAAATTGCAGCGGAATTAGAAGCAATTACGGCGCTGGTCGAAGGCGCGGATGGTGGCTTGTCTCAATTACGACAGGCCGCGCGCATTCTGGATCGGATATCGGGTGATCACCCTGCTTTGGCAGAGGCGCTTTCGGCTATCGATCGGGCGATTATTGAGGGCAATGTGGTGGAAGACCGTCTCCGGGATGCCGCTCTTGCCTTGTCTTTCGATCCGGCGGCGTTGGAGGCAGATGAAGCACGGTTATTTGATCTGCGCGCACTTGCCCGCAAACACCGGGTTCAGCCCGATGACTTAGCGGCTCTTCAGGAGGAACTATCCGCAAAGTTTGATGCCATTCAGGCAGGTGGGGAGGGCCTTGCGAAGCTGGAAGCTGAGGTCAGGGAGGCGCGGTCTTGCTATGAAGAGGCCGCTAGAGCGCTGAGTGCCCAGCGTCAGGCGGCGGCCACGCGATTGGATGTAGCGGTCGCCGCTGAGTTAGCCCCCTTGAAGCTGGATGCCGCACGCTTCCAAACGCTGGTAGAACCACAAGATCCGGCGCAGTGGAGTGCCGCGGGCATGGACCGGGTGGAATTTTTGGTCTCCACCAATCCCGGCGCGCCGTTTGCGCCGTTGATCAAGATTGCCTCAGGCGGGGAATTATCCCGCTTCATCCTCGCGCTCAAAGTCGCGCTGGCAGAAGAAGGTGCTGCTGGCACAATGATCTTTGATGAAATTGACCGGGGCGTCGGCGGGGCCGTGGCCTCTGCAATTGGGGATCGGCTTGCCCGACTGGCAGGCCGCACGCAAT
>JBEDNE010000015.1:0-2740 GCA_041170745.1 Pseudomonadota bacterium | reverse complement strand
GCCTCAACCATTGGCTGGGTGGATCGCACCCGCGGCATTCGCGCCTCTGGCTGGTCGCAGATTATGACCATGGGGGATCAGCCCTTTACAACAGGTTTTGGCAAATCGGTGTACGCTTAATGGCGCCGGGCTTTACAGGATCGCCGCTGGATCGCGTGGATCATCTGCGCACTGATGCAGAGGCGTTTACCGCGCTGCTCAATGATTGGCGGGGGCGTGTGCTGGGGCTGGAGGGGCTTGACCCAATGGTCTCTCCCGACGGGCGGCTGGTGTGGCAAAGCATGGCCGATGTGTCGCTGGAGGTTGAGCTGATTCTGCTGGGCCTGCATGACGATAAGCCGCATTTTGTGCCGCTGACCGATGCCAAGGGCGGCCCACCCAGATCACCGGCCGTCTGGCGCGCGCTGGCCATGATGCCAGCAGAAGATGCCGCTATTTACGGCACGGCGCGCAGCTTGATTGATTGGCATAATGGCCATCGCTTTTGTGGGGCGTGCGGCAGCCCAACTAAGGTGTTCCGCGCGGGCTGGGGCCGCACATGCGAAGGCTGTGGGAAAGACCATTTCCCGCGCACCGACCCGGTGGTCATCATGCTGGCGGAATATCAGGGCAAAGTGCTTGTCGGCCGGCAGCCCGCTTGGCCGCAGGGCAATTATTCAGCACTTGCTGGCTTTTTAGAGCCGGGTGAAAGCGTGGAAGAAGCCGTGCGCCGCGAAATTTTTGAAGAGGCTGGCGTGCGCTGTGGCGCGGTGCGCTATGT
Source organism: Pseudomonadota bacterium (assembly GCA_041170745.1). GTDB lineage: Bacteria > Pseudomonadota > Alphaproteobacteria > Sphingomonadales > Sphingomonadaceae > Aquisediminimonas. Next base: position 1,980 of record JBEDNE010000015.1, on the reverse strand, counting down.
GACCAGCCAGCCTTGGCCCTTTGGCGGATCGCAATTGATGATGGCCTGTGTGGCTGAGGCGCTGGACGATCAGCTCAATATCGACACCAAAGAGCTGGAAGATGCCCGCTGGGTGACGAAGGAAGAGGTGGCGGCCGCGCTCAGCGATGCGCCGGGCAAAAGCTTTAACGCCCCGCCGCCCTTTGCCATTGCCCACACTTTGTTCCGCCGCTGGGTGGCCGAGGCGTAAATCGGCTTTGCCTATCCGCGGGCGCGTGCCTGCGGATAGGTGCCCAGAACCCGCAGGGACCGGGAATAAAAGCTCAATTCTTCCAATGCGCGGGCCACAGCGGGCTCATCGGGGTGGCCCACAATATCCGCAAAAAAGGTTGTCGCGGCAAAGCTGGCGCCGCGCTGATAGCTTTCCAGCTTCGTCATATTCACGCCATTGGTCGCAAAGCCGCCAAGCGCTTTGTAGAGCGCAGCGGGCACGTTTTTGACTTCAAAGATAAAGCTGGTCATCACGGCCCCTTCATTGGGGGCAGGCGCGCCGGACCGCGACAGGCGCACAAAGCGTGTCATATTGTCGCTCGAATCCTCCAGCGCTTCAGCCAAAATATCGAGGCCATAAATCGCGGCTGCGCCGGGCGGAGCAATGGCCGCGATTTCGGGATCGTTCAGTTCGACCACACGGGCGGCTGCTCCCGCGGTATCGGGATAGGCCACAGGCTCTATGCCCCGTGCGCGGAGCCATTTGCGGCATTGGCCCAAAGCTTGCGGATGGCTGATCGCTTGTTTCACTTGGTCGATTGGGCCTTGGCCCATGAGCGCATAGCGAATGGGCAGAAAAAATTCGCCGGTGATCACCAAGCCAGATTCGGGCAGCAAAAAATGAATATCCGCCACGCGCCCATGCAAAGAATTTTCGATGGGGATCAGCGCACTGGCCGCGCGGCCATCGCGCACGGCATCAATGGCGTCTTCAAAGCTGAAACAGGGCAAAGGCCGCGCATCAGGCTGGTCTTGCAGCACCGCAATGTGCGAATTGGCGCCCGGCGCACCTTGAAAGGCAACGGCGTGTTGGGGCGCAGCGTGCGCCGCTTTTTCCATATCAGCCACAATTGGCTGGGCGGGGGCAGGATATCGGTTCATCGTGAGGAACGCTTAAGCGGGGTGGGCCAATGCTGCAAGCGTGCTTGCGATGCGCGTCTGGCGCGGCTAAGGCGCAGACGATTCCATATTCCGGCCATTTCATCAGGGGTTTCGACGGGCATGAGCGATCAATTTAACACCATCGCTGGATGGACACTGGCAGCAGGCATTGTCGCATTGGGTGCGACAATTGTGACTGGTCAGATTTTCAAGCATCACCCGGTTGAATCGGGCGGCTTTGAAGTCGCGGGTGCGGAAGGCGGGGCCGATGGTGGCGCCGCGGCTGAACCGCCCATTGCGCTGCTGATGCAGACGGCGGACGCGGCCAAGGGCGAAGAAGTTTTTAAAAAATGCGCCAGCTGCCACACCATTAACCAGGGTGGCGCCAACGGCATTGGCCCGAACCTGTGGGCCACAATGGGCAAAGGCGTTGGCAAAGCACATCCTGGCTTTGCCTATTCCCCGGCTCTTTCCGGTCATGGCGGGGTTTGGGATTTTGAGAATATGAACCTCTGGCTCAAGAGCCCGAAGAAGTTCGCTGACGGCACGAAGATGAGCTTTGCGGGTCTCTCCAAGCCGGAAGATCGTGCCAATCTCATTGCTTATCTCAATGCCCAAGGCTCTAACCTGCCCTTGCCAGCAGCCCCTGCGGCAGCTCCGGCAGAGGCAGATGCCAGCAATGCAGCCGCGCCGGCTGAGGCCAATGCAGCAGCGCCTGCACCTGCCGCCAACTAAGCGCGCATAACGCAAAACGAAAAAGGCCCGGCATTGACCGGGCCTTTTTTTATTCGGCGTCTTCTTCGTAAAATCTTCGCAGGCAGTCCCAAGCTTCTTCCGCGCTATCGACAT
>JBEDNE010000014.1:0-8814 GCA_041170745.1 Pseudomonadota bacterium | reverse complement strand
CTGATTGCGGCTTTTCTCTTCCGCAAGGCGTCGCGTTAAGCGAATCGGGGGTGGGTGCGTCTTCTTGTTCCAGAAGAGACGAGCCACCCAAACGCAACAAGCGCCCGATCCGAAGATCAGGCGCTTGATTGAACCTCAACGGGTTCTGTGCGCACGCAAGCTTTGCACGGCACCCGAAAGTGCCGGCGAGGCTGGCTTAGCCCTGGCGAGCTTTAAAGCGCTTTTGCGTCTTGTTGATGACGTAAGTGCGGCCGCGACGGCGGATCACGCGGTTATCCCGGTGACGGTCCTTGAGCGACTTGAGCGAATTGCGGATCTTCATGATCGCTTGCCTGTTCTAAGCTAAGAATGAATTTGAAGGCTGCCGCCTAAAGATGGCCTTGGGCAAAGTCAAGGCGATCTGCCCGAAAAAGCCCGCACAAAACCACAATTAATCTGCACCATGCCAGATTTTTCTGGCAGATGGGCCAGTGCAAGCTGCTGGCATTTTCAGGGCTTTCCGCGCGAATCAGGACGCAGTATCAGGCCGATATGACCATTTCTATCAGTGCCGGCTTTGACAGCGGCAACATCCTCGTCTCCCGCATTGCAGGAGACACTGCCTTTCTTGAGATTCGCAAAGATGCCGAATCTGATTTTTACCAATGGTTCCACTTTCGCGTCACGGGGGCCAAGGGGCGCCCCGTGACGCTGAAAATCACCAATTGTGCCGACTCAGCCTATCCCGGCGGATGGCCCGGTTATCGCGCACGCTGGTCGGAAGACCGCGAGGATTGGCGCTGTGCAGAAACGCACTATGCCGATGGCGTGCTGACGATCACGCACACGCCACAGGCAGATGCCATTTGGTTCGCCTATTTCGCGCCATATTCGATGGACCGGCATTTTGATGTGGTGCAGCGCATAGCCGCGCAACCGGGCGTTTCGTTAATCCAGCTAGGGGAGACGCTGGATGGCCGGCCTATGGATTTGCTGCGTATGGGCACTGGCGCCACGCACGTCTGGCTCTATGCGCGCCAGCATCCGGGCGAGACGATGGCCGAATGGTGGATGGAAGGCGCGCTGGATATGCTGACTGATGTTGCCGATCCTGTTGCGCAAAAGCTGCGTACCCAGTGTACGCTGCACATTGTCCCCAATATGAACCCCGATGGGTCAGCCCGCGGTCATTTGCGCACCAATGCGGCAGGCGTGAATCTGAACCGCGAATGGGCGAACCCCAGCGCGGACCGCTCGCCAGAAGTGTTGTGCGTGCGCACGGAAATGGACCGCACCGGCGTGCATTGGGCCATGGATGTGCATGGCGATGAGGCGATCCCGGCCAATTTCATTGCGGGCTTTGAGGGAATCCCCAATTGGACGGAAGATCAGGGCACGCGCTTTTATGCCTATCGTGAGGCTTTGGCCGCGCGTACGCCAGATTTCCAAACCGCCTTGGGCTATCCCAAATCCGCGCCCGGCAAGGCTAATCTCACCATGTCGACCAACCAGTTGGCCAACCGCTTTGCGCATTTGGGCTGTGTCTCGATGACGCTCGAAATGCCGTTTAAGGATCATGACAGCAATGCTGATCCGCTGCGTGCTTGGTCGCCCGAGCGGTGCCGCCAATTGGCGCGGGATTGCCTTGCGGTGCTGGCCCAAAGCCTCTGATCTGAAAGAAAAGACCTCCGCCCCGGGGGCGCGGGGGCGGAGGTCAAACATGCGTTCGTCACGCTGGCTTTCGCGAGCCGGGCGGACAACAGGGGGGAAATTCCGCCAAGCCCTTTGCGAATGCCTGCCCTGAATAGCGCGCTCTTCCTGTCGCTAGAATGAATAAGGGCTCAGCCGCGCGGGCCTTTTTGCCGCGGGTCGCGCCATGAGAACGCTTTATCGTCTATGCTGACGTTAAAACGCTGGTTGGACAGGCGGATGGTTGTTCGGTTGTTCTGCGAGTCAAGCGCTGTCCACCCTTCCAGCATCAGTCCAGAGGGCGCATCAGCCTTTTGCGTAAAGGCCAAGGTGATAACGCCATATTCCGGGTGGCGTGGGTCACGCGCTTCCACCAGCACAAGCCGGGGGCTGCTGCTTGGAACAAGCTTGGCAAAGCGAGACAAATCACGATTGGGGTTCAGCAAGACGCCCAAGGGCGTGTTGCCAATCGGCCAGCGCTGCACCTGACGCACGGAATAATCAATAAAGGTAAGGGCCTTGCCATCCCCCACGATCAGCAGCGGGACATTTTTCTCATATTGAAAGCGGATTTTGCCTGGTCGTTTCAGGCTCAACGTCCCCGATACAGATTTCCCCGCGCGGTCGGTTTGCGTAAAGCTGGCCGTCATGGATGTGACAGCGCGCAAATGGCCTTGCACATCGGCCAATGTTGCGGCCCCTGCTGGCGTTGAGGCCAGCGCTGCAACAACCATAAGTGCTGGCGCAGCGTAAGAAAAGCGTATCATCTTCATCCTTTTCGCAATCTGGCCCGGCTCTGCCCGCGCAGCATTGAACCTGCGCTGAATAGGGCCTCAGATGGCGTGCCCGTCAGTATCAATCAAAACCTCGCGACGGCCCACATGGTCCGGTCGGCTGACTTTGCCTTCAGCCTCCATGCGCTCAATCAGGCGGGCGGCAGAGTTATAGCCAATGCGCAATTGCCGCTGGATATAGCTGGTGGATGCCTTTTGGCTTTCAGCAACCACTTGCAAGGCGCGGCGGTAAATCTGGTCTTCAGCGGAATCCTCGCCAGAGGGCGCGCCATCCAAATCCCAGCTGCCTTCTTCGGGCTCTTCCGTCACGGCCTGAATATAATCAGGCTTGCCTTGGCCGCGCCAATGGTCGGCAACAGCCCGAACTTCTTCATCCGAGACAAAGGGGCCGTGGACGCGCGCAATTTGCTTGCCGCCGGGCATATAGAGCATATCGCCCTTGCCCAGCAGTTGCTCTGCGCCCTGTTCGCCCAAAATGGTGCGGGAATCGATTTTAGACGTGACGGCAAAGCTGATGCGCGTTGGCAGATTTGCTTTGATCACGCCGGTGATGACGTCCACTGACGGACGCTGCGTAGCCATGATCAGGTGGATGCCTGCCGCCCGCGCCTTTTGCGCCAGCCGCTGGATCAGAAATTCCACTTCCTTGCCAGCCGTCATCATCAAATCGGCCAATTCGTCGACGATAACGACAATTTGGGGCAGGGCCTGATATTCCAGCTTTTCTTCTTCATAAATGGGTTGGCCCGTATCGGCATCATAGCCTGTCTGCACCCGGCGGCCGAGGAACGTGCCCTTGGCTTGGGCTGAACGGACTTTTTCATTAAAGCTGGCAAGGCTGCGCACGCCAATAGAGGCCATCATGCGATAGCGGTCTTCCATCTGCTCGACCGCCCATTTGAGCGCCCGGATTGCCTTGGCAGGCTCTGTGACCACGGGGGAAAGCAGATGGGGGATGTCATCATAGATGCTCAGTTCAAGCATCTTGGGATCAATCATGATCATCCGGCATTGATCAGGCGTTAGCCGATAGAGCAGCGAGACGATCATGGCGTTCAGGCCGACCGACTTGCCCGAGCCCGTGGTCCCGGCGACCAGCAAATGCGGCATGGGGGCCAGATCGGCAATCACGGGGTCACCTGCGATGTTTTTGCCCAGCACAATCGGCAGTTGGCCCGATTGATCGTTAAAGCTTTCGCTGGCGATCAGTTCATGCAGCACCACGCTTTCGCGCTTCTGGTTGGGCAATTCGATGCCAATCACTGTGCGTCCCGGAATGGTCGCCACACGCGCCGAAAGCGCCGACATATTGCGCGCAATATCGTCTGCCAATTGGATCACGCGGCTGGCTTTGATGCCCGAGGCTGGCTCAAGCTCATACATGGTCACAACGGGGCCGGGGCGGACCTCAACAATCTGGCCCTTCACATGAAAATCATCGAGGACAGTTTCAAGCAAACGGGCATTGCGTTCCAACGCGGCCTTATCCAGCGTATCGCCAGATGAGGGCGGGGCCGGCTTTAAAATGTCAAGCGGGGGCAGGGCATAGCTATCCCCCAAAGGCAACGCCGCCTGCCCACTATCGGCATCAGATTTAGCCCGGGTGCGGCTGGGCTTATCTGCAATATGCACCTTGGGGCGTGATTCCGTAATGACGGGCGCGGCGCGCGGCTCGGGGTCTTTTTCCAGCAGGCGGCGCGCTTCGGCCGCCTCGTCAGTTTCATCCTCATCCAAATCAAAAGGCAGATTGGAGATGGGACGGCGCACTTGCGCGTCGTCGCGCTTGGAGCGCCGCAAAATCCAGTCACGTTCCTCTGTGCTCAGGGCAAGGCTGCGATACCAAAGGAAAAGCGCACCAAGCGCAAGCACAGCGCCAAACCCCATTTGTGCCCAGTTGAGCCAAGGAACAGGTGGCGCAAAGCCCAGTGCCCAATTGGTCAGATTGCCCGTGATCATGCCAATGGCACCGCCTGCCGTGCCCGGCAGGCTCTGCAACGTGCCCGGATAGATTTGGCTCAACGCCACATCAGCCACGGCCACAGCCCCCAATGTCTTGAGCGCGCGGCGTTGCCAGCCGTCTATGGGGTTGTGCACCCAAAGCCTGCGGGCGTGGATCAGAATTTGCGGAATGAACAGCGCGACAGCTGGCCCCAGCGTCCAGAGCAGAAAATCAGCAATCCATGCCCCGATACCGCCCAAAAGATTATCGGCAGGGCCGCCAGCGGCGGTGTTCATCGACGGATCATTGGGATGATATGACGCCAGTGCGAGCGTGAGCGCGAGCGCGAGCGCAATCAGGCCCAGCGCACCGGCAAGCGTGCCCGTGCGGACAATGCCGCGCTTGATTGAGTCCCGCCAATCGGGCGCCCGGGATGCCATGTTGCGCTTCCTTTAGTTGCGTGCGCCAAAATTCAGCGCATCTAATGCGCCAGCGGCTGACTCGCCGTCAAGAGTCCCGGCTGTTGACGCTTGTCTGGCAGGGCCATTCGGACGTAAGGCAGCCGCATGAACTCGCATGATATTATCATCCTTGGCGGCGGCTTAATTGGGCAGACCATGGCGCTTGCGCTCGACAAACACGGCCTCACTTCAGTCGTGATTGATCCAGTCGATCCCACAACCACGCTGACGACGGAATTTGATGGGCGCGTGACGGCCATTTCCTCGAGCAGTTGGAAAATGTTTGACGCGCTGGGGCTTGGTCCCAGAATGCGCGCCGAAGCCTGCCCCATTCAGCGGATTGAAGTGCGCGATGGTGCGGATGGCGCACCGCTCGATTTTCAATCAGATCAGGATGATGACGCGCTTGGGCTGATGCTGGAAAATCGCGTGCTGCGGCGCGAGCTCTGGGCGCTGCTGCAACAGGCCCCGCATGTGACGCGCAAATTTGGCCAGCGCGCCGTGACGCTGGATCGTGGGCCACATCGCGTGACGGCGGTGCTGGAGGATGGCAGCGTGGTGACAGCGCCGCTCGTGCTGGTGTGCGAGGGCCGCCATTCCACAACCCGCGCTGACGTCGGCATTGCTGTTGCGGCATGGGATTATGCCTCAATGAGCATTGTGACTGCGATGGACCATGCGGTGGATCATCAGGGCACGGCGCATCAGATTTTCTATCCCGGTGGGCCTGTCGCTTTGCTGCCGATGAACCCCGGCACCCGCTCTGCCCTTGTCTGGTCGCTGCCAGAGGCTGAGGCGCGGGGCATGGTAAAGCTGGGCGAACGTGCGTTTCTGGCCGAAGTCTCTCGCGTGACAGCCGGGCTATTGGGCGACATGAAGCTGGTTGCGCCCCGTGCGCTTTACCCACTGCATTTCCGCCACACGGCGAAGATGGTTGAAACCCGCCTCGCTTTAGTGGGCGATGCCGGGCATGGCATTCACCCCATTGCGGGCCAAGGGTTTAATCTGGGCCTGCGCGATGTGGCGGCCATGGCGGAAGTGCTGGTGGAAGCCGCGCGGCTGGGCCTTGATTTGGGCGATGCGCAGGTGCTGGCCCGGTATCAACGCTGGCGGGCTGCTGATGTGATGGCCGTGACATTTGCCTGTGACAGCTTGGTCCGCCTTTTTGGGGTGCCGGGCAAGGCCGCGCGTGCGGTGCGGCGGATGGGCCTTGGCATGGTGCAACGCGCCAAGCCTTTGAAAGATCTTTTCATGTCAGAAGCACGCGGTGAAAGTGGGGCGCTGCCTGTGATGCTCAAAGGCGAGCTGGTCGAGCCAGCTTAAAGAAGCCCGGCGGCGCGGTAACTGTCTGCCGTTAATTTTAGGCCCGCATGGGTTTCAATTTGGGGCGTCCAGATTGCGGCATCGGGACGCAAATTGGGGTCAATCCGCCAATCGGGGTGGCAGAAATAACGGACCCGATCTTGCGTCAACTTTGCTTTTGCGCCGCGGAACAGGCGGTCTAATTGCGCGCCAAGCCGCAATATGGGGCGTGGGGTGGAAAATACGAGCACCCTTTTGTCCATCGCGGCTGCGATGGCCGCAGCGACGGAGCGGTTCGTCCACCCAGCGGCCACGCCATCATCGGCTTCCACTATCTGCCCTGTCGCCACGCCCGGTTCTGTCAAGGCAAGCAGAAGGCGGGCAAGGTCGCCTGCATGGATAATCGAGACTTTCCCTTCTGGCGGCACCAGCATCAGCCCCGTGCGCGCCATGCGAAACATATCCAGCGTATCCATATCGCCTGGGCCATAGACCCAGGGTGGGCGCACCATGACCCAATCCAAGTCACTGGTGGCGACCATGGTTTCTGCCTCTGCCTTAGACCAGCCATAAACGGATAGGTCAGGCGCGCGCGCGGCAAGCGATGACACATGGACGAAGCGGGCAACGCCTGCGCCCTCGGCAGCGGCAACCATCGCCTGTGTGCCCGCGATATTGCCGGCCACAAAACCAGCTTTATCAGGCGCGTTGACGACCCCTGCAACATGGATCACGGCATCCGCCCCGCGGACCAGCTCGATGAGCGTCTCGGGCGCGTCGAGCGCGCCGGCCACCCACGTCACCCCTGCCCGAGGCGCTTGGGGGCGGCGGGTGAGCGCGCGGACCTGGTGGCCCGCTGCCAAAGCAGCCTGCAGCACTGTGGCGCCAACAAAACCTGTTGCGCCGGTCATGGCCAACGTCTTGCGGCTCATAACACAACCATATGGTCGCGATGGACCAGTGCGGCACGCGGGGCATAGCCTAGGAGATCGGGCAAGGCGGAGCTGCGCTGGCCGCAAATGCGCAGCGCCTCTGCAGCGTCATATTCAGCGAGGCCGCGGGCAAGGGGGCTGCCATCTGGCCCGCAAATATCCACAACATCGCCGCGCGCAAAGCGGCCCTCAATGTGAGTTGCCCCTGCGGGCAACAGGCTTGCGCCGCCCAGCAGCGCCTTGGTTGCGCCAGCATCAATATAGATGCGGCCTTTGGCCGTCAGGCGGCCTGCCAGCCACGCTTTGCGCGCGGTTTTAGAGGCATTGGCGCGGAAGATGGTGCCGCAATTGCCCCCTGCCAGCCGCGCGAGCGGATGATCATGCAGGCCGGATACAATGGCCAGTGCAGCACCTGCAGCATTGGCAATCCGCGCTGCCTCAATCTTGGAGGCCATCCCGCCTGAGCCCATGCCGGATGAGCTTTCGCTGGCCGCCATTGCGCGAATACGGGCGTCAATGCGGGCGACCTCGGCAATGCGTTCAGCCTTGGGATCGCGCGACGGATCTGCCGTGTACAGACCATCGACGTCGGACAACAGCACCACGGCTTGTGCGCCAGCGGCTTGGGCAATGCGCGCCGCCAGCCGATCATTATCGCCAAAGCGGATTTCGGCAGTTGCTACTGAGTCATTCTCATTGATGACCGGCACGACGCCTAATCCCATCAGCCGGTCCAGCGTGGCAGCGGCATTCAGGTAACGCCTGCGGTCCTCCAGATCATCCAGAGTCACCAGGATTTGTGCGGCAGTCATGTCCCGCGCGGCGAGCAGATCTGCCCAACATTGCGACAGGGCAATTTGGCCTGTCGCAGCAGCGGCTTGCGCATCTTCCAGGCTGGCACGTCCGCCTTTAGCGAGGCCCAGCCGGCGCGCGCCCAGCGCAATTGCGCCTGAGGACACGATGATGATTTGTTGGCCTTCGGCGCGGCGGGCCGCAATATCGGCCACGACAGTTTTCAACCAAGCACGCCGGACCTGCCCGTCAGCATCGACCAGCAGCGAAGACCCGATCTTAACGACAAGCCGGGGGCAAGAGGCGGGGCCTAAATGGGTGACCACCCCTTATCCTCCTCACCCGCGCCGCCTGCCGCGCGCGCGGCAGGGCCAACGGCCTCGGTTAACCGGTCCAGCACAGCCGGAATGCCCGCGCCCGATGCGCCAGACAGCATCAGAATTTCGCTCTTGCTGGCGCGCTTCAGCTTGGTTGCGATCTTTTTGAGATCCGCCGGCTCAACAGCGTCAATCTTGTTAAGGCCAATAATCTCAACCTTATCGGTCAAATCGGCACCATATTTTTCAAGTTCTTTACGAACAATTTTATAGGCGCCCACTGGATCATCACCTGAGGCGTCAACAAGGTGCAGGATCACGCGGCAGCGTTCAATATGGCCCAAAAAGCGGTCCCCAACGCCTGCGCCTTCGGCGGCGCCTTCAATCAGGCCGGGGATGTCGGCCAGAACAAATTCAAGGCCCTTATGGCTCACCACGCCCAATTGCGGGCGAATGGTGGTAAAGGGATAGGCCCCAACTTTGGCTTTCGCATTGGTGACGGCGTTGATGAAGGTCGATTTGCCTGCATTGGGAAGGCCAACCAGCCCGGCATCTGCGAGCAGCTTGAGGCGCAGCCAGACCCACATTTCCTCGCCCGGCCAGCCCATG
>JBEDNE010000013.1:0-4134 GCA_041170745.1 Pseudomonadota bacterium | reverse complement strand
CACGCACATCGGTTTCGGCCTGACGGCGTACGGCAAGGGCGGCCTCAGCACGTCCTGCGGCCATAATGCCTTCGCGCACCAATTGGGCGGCCCGCCGCTCTTCGGCTTGGGCAACTGCCAAAGGCTTTGCTGTGCGGCACGTGACGTTGGGCGGGGTGGAGGCCGATAGCGCCATTCTGACTGCGGGCATAAAGGCCGGTGAGCCCGTTGCCATTTCGGGCATTTCGGAACTCAAAGTCATTTTCGGCGGGCATTAAGATGCTGGCGCGCCTGATTGAAAAGGCCCTTGCGTGGCGGCTGGCGGTTATTGCGGCCGCCCTAGCCTTGGCCGGCTGGGGGACATGGTCGTTTTTGACGCTGCCTATTGATGCCTTTCCCGACATCAGCTCCACTCAAGTCAAAATCATCCTCAAAGCGCCCGGCATGACGCCCGAGGAAATTGAAAGCCGCGTGATTACGCCTGTGGAAATGGAAATGCTGGGCATTCCCAAACAGGCCAATCTGCGGTCCGTTGCCAAATATGCGATTGCCGACATCACAATCGATTTTAAGGACGGGACTGATATTTATTGGGCCCGCAGCCAAGTGGCCGAGCGTCTGGCCAATGTCACAGACGTGCTGCCCGCCAGTGTCTCTGGCGGCATGGCGCCCATCTCTACCCCCTTGTCAGACATGTATATGTTCACGCTGGAGGGCCCCCAATCGCTGGCCGAAAAGCGCCGTACCTTAGATTGGATCATCCGGCCTGCCTTGCGCACGGTGCCCGGCGTTGCCGATGTCAATGCGCTGGGTGGCTTTGTTGAAAGCTATGAAGTGCGGCCAGATATGGCCGCCCTTGCCGCGGCGGGGCTGACTGTGGATGATCTGCGCCAAGCCATTGAGCGCAGCAACCGCAATGATGGCGCAGGCCGCCTGAAAACGGGCGAGGAATCGCTGATTGTCCGGTCCGTCGGCGCGGTTAAATCCTTGGAGGATTTAGCCGCAATTGTGGTGCGCGCGCAAAATGGCCGGACCATCAAAGTGGGCGATCTGGCCGAGGTGCGGCTTGGCCATTTGACGCGCTATGGCGCAGTCAGCAAAAATGGCACGGGAGAGGCTGTGCAAGGCCTGGTCATTGGTCTGCGCGGTACAGATGCAGCCGCCATTGTCGATGGGGTCAAGGCCCGGCTGGACGAAATTGCCCCCAGCCTGCCCAAGGGCATGACGATTGATGTTTTTTATGATCGGTCAGACTTAATTGGCCGCGCGGTGGGCACTGTTGAAAAAGCATTGGTAGAAGCCACGCTGCTCGTCATCATTTTGCTCTTGCTGTTCTTGGGCAATGTGCGCGCCTCAATCATTGTCGCAACGGCCCTGCCCATGTCGGTGCTGCTGACGTTCATTTTCATGCACAATATGGGGCTGACCGCCAATTTGATGAGCTTGGGCGGATTGGCGATTGCAGTGGGCATTTTGGTTGATGGCGCGGTTGTGGTTGTCGAGAATGTGGTTGAGCGACTGTCTGATCCCAAGCACGCCAAAATGGGTAAGCTCCACGCCGTGTTCTTTGCCGCGCGCGAAGTGGCCGTGCCCGTGGCCGCAGGGCTGCTGATTATTGCGCTGGTCTTCTTGCCGCTGCTCAGCCTTGAGGGGTTGGAAGGCAAGCTCTTTGCCCCCGTGGCGCTGACCATTGTGCTGGCGCTGCTGGCCGCCTTGGTGCTGTCGCTCACCTTGGTGCCCGTGTTGTGCTATTTCATTTTGCGTCAGCAAAACGGCCATCATGAGCCATGGCTGATGCGCCAAATTGCACCGCGCCACCACCGGCTGTTGACCTGGGCCTTTGCCAACCCGCGGATCATGGGGGCCATTGCGGGCGGATCGCTGCTGGTTGCCGGCCTTGCCTATAGCGTGACCGGCAAAACCTTTTTGCCCACCATGGATGAAGGCTCAACGCTGATCCAGCTTGCCAAGCTGCCCAGCATCAGCCTGGACCATAGTGTGGCGGGCGACATGCGCGTGCAGCGCGCCATTTTGGCCGAAGTGCCCGAAGTAACGGATATTATTGCCCGTGTCGGCAGCGATGAATTGGGCCTAGACCCGATGAGCCCCAATGAGACTGACAGCTTTTTAAAGTTAAAGCCGCGTGACGAATGGCGCGTCCAAGATAAAGACTGGCTGGTCAATGAATTGCGCCGGGTGCTCGAGAATTTCCCCGGGATTGAGCCCAGCTTTACCCAGCCGATTGAAATGCGCGTGTCGGAAATGTTGACGGGGGCCCGCGGTGATCTGGCAATTAAAATTTTTGGTCCAGATCTGGCTGAATTGTCGCGCCTTGCCGGGCAAGTTCAAACGCGACTGACCAAGATTGAGGGGACAAGCGAAGCAATTACCGTTGCCAATTCCTCCGTTGATTATTTGCAAATTGATGTCGATCGCACAGCCGCGGGCAGCGCCGGCATGCCCGTGGATGCCCTGCAAGATATGATGCGCGCCAATGTAGAGGGCGTGCCCGCCGGGGTGGTGACAGATGGCATGCGCCGCGTGCCCATTGTCATTCGTGGGGCCGGGCAGAACTCGCCCGACCCGCAGGCCTTTGCTGATCAAGCCTATCTCAGCCCCTCGGGCCAATTGGTCCGCGCAAGCGATGTGGCGAATGTCCGCCGCGTGGCCGGGCCAGTGAAGCTTGAACATGAAAATGGCTCGCGCTTTGCCTTGGTGCAGGCCTTTGTCTCGGGCCGAGACCTTGTTGGCTATGTTGAAGATGTGAAGGCCGATATTGCAACGCACGTCAAATTGCCGCCGGGCTATCGCCTTGTGTGGGGCGGGCAATTTGAAAATCAGCAGCGGGCCGCCAACCGGCTGATGATTGTGCTGCCCTTGTCCGTGGTGATGATCTTCATTGTCCTTTATGCAACCTTGGGGTCGCTGCGGGCGGCGCTGCTTATTCTGGTCAATATTCCCTTTGCCGCTGTGGGTGGGATGGTCGCTTTGGCAATTTCAGGCGAATATCTGTCTGTCCCGGCGTCGGTTGGGTTTATTGCCTTGCTGGGCATTGCGGTTTTGAACGGCCTCGTCATGGTCAGCTATTTCCGGCAATTGCGTGAGAGCGGACTGCCCTTGGAAGAGGCGGTTCGCACAGGGGCGGCCCGGCGCTTACGGCCCGTGTTGATGACTGCCAGCATTGCCGCCTTTGGTCTGGTGCCCTTGTTATTTGCGACGGGCCCGGGCTCTGAAATCCAGCGGCCCTTGGCCATTGTGGTGACGGGCGGCTTGGTGACAGCAACTCTGCTGACGCTGGTTCTGCTGCCGATTTTATATGCGCGATTTGGCGAAAGCCGCGAGGAACGTGCCTTGCGCGATGGCCCAGACAAGGCAGGAGCGATGTCATGATCTTTTCTTGGCGCCGGGCGGTGGTGCTGGCCTTGCTCGGCACGGCATCCGCACTTCAGGCGCAATCCCCTCAGGCCCAATTCCCTCAGGCCCAATTCCCTCAGGCGCACACCCCTTTGCCGCCTGAGGCTGCCGTGCGTGCGGCGCTGGACCAGCACCCGCAGGTAGAGGCCGCCGTTGCACGCATTGCCGCTGCAAAGGCCCAGGCGCGCGGCCTAAAGGCCGGCCCGCATGAGCTGAATGTTACAGGCAGCTATATCCGCCGGTCGATTGATCGGGATGGCAAATATGATGAATATGACGCAACGGTGATGAAAGGCATCCGCCTGCCCCAAAAGGCACGGCTGGACAAACGCGCGGGCGAACAGGGGGTGCTGGTCGCCGAGAATTTGGCTGAAGATGCCCGGCATCAAGTGGCAACGGCGCTCAACGACTTGTGGTGGGATTGGCTGGCCGCCACGGCCGAGGCAGAGGTCGATGCCGCTGCTGTGCGCAACCACGAAGCGATGGTCCGCGCCATGCAGCGGCGCGTGGCCCTGAAAGACGCCGCCCCGCTTGATTTGGATCAGGCCGCCGCTGCGCTGGCCGATGCGCAAACCAGCTTGGCACAGACCGCAGGGGAAGTGGATCTTGCCCGCGCGCGTTTGGCTGCACAATTCCCCAGCCTGGCCGTGCCGCCTGCGGCGCCCGCCATTCCAGCGCCTGATTTAGACACCAGCCGCCTGGAGGACATGGGCCGCCAAGTGGTTGAACGCAGCCATGATA
>JBEDNE010000012.1:0-7388 GCA_041170745.1 Pseudomonadota bacterium | reverse complement strand
GATTTGTTCTGGTTGAAGAAACGATATTTCAGGCCAATGTCGACATTGCGGCTCAGCGGGGTGCGAACACCTGCGATGGCCTGCCATGCAAATCCGGTATCTGAGTCACTCAGAAAGTCCGGGCCGCTTGCGTCAATCGTATAGCTTGCAAGCGTGCGGGCAATACCGGCGCCAGCGCCAACATAGCCACCCAGGCCTCCATCTTCACCAAAATCAAGCAAACCATTGAGCATAAAGCTCAAGTTGCTGGCGTGGCCCGATGCGTTGGCAAAGGTACCGGCCGGGGTTGCCGTTCCAGCGGCGCCAGCTGGCGTCGTCAGCTGCGACGTCCATTGGTCCAGCTTGGCGCGCTTATACCCGGCTTCGGCTTCAAGACGGAACCCGCCAAAATCATAGCCGACAATCCCGTCGATATCCCAACCCGTTTTCAGGTCAGCATTGGCATTGCCCTGAATACCGGCAAGGTTAAAATCTTGGTCTTCTACAATCGAGGCACCGCCTTCGACACCCACATACCAGGCCTTGTCGCGCGCAACAGCGGGCGTGGCCAGGACGGTCGAAGCGAGCACCGCTACAAGAGCGAGCTTACGCATTCTAAATCCCCTTTCTTACTTGCTCATTGGGACAGCTTGATGGCTCTACCTAATGGATTTCTGCGGCGCAAGCGAACAATGCCACAAACTGTTGCTCAAAAGTCTCACTCGATACGGATTGTCATTGCACCAGTTTAGTTTGAAATTAGGCCGTGCGCCGAAAGGGCTGAAACTATTGCCGAAATGGTTTGGCTGGTCACGCCTGCTTTTCGGGACGAGGCGGCGACATTGGCGGTCATTGCCAGATGGTCCAAAAATTGTTTGCGGGCACGGGCATCAAATGCGCGCACGGCGCCGCCCGCGGCCTTGGGGGTCGTTTCTGCCATAACATCTCCGCTGATCTGCGCCGGGGCGGCCCCTTTGGCCGACTTACACTGCGCCAGTCTCGCAATATGTGCCATAACAGCGTCACGATTTCAAGTAAAAAGAACCTATCTGGTTATTGTGTCAGCCTCTGGCGCAGCGTGCGCGCGCGGTGCATAAGGGGCGCCATGCCGCAACTGCTTATTCTCTATGACTCTTTAACGGGTGGAACGCAGGCCATGGCGCAGGCAGCGGCCCGGGGCGCTGGGGCCGAACCTGGGGTCACCGTCCAGCTGCGCCGCGCGGCAGAGGCTGGCCCGCAGGATGTTGTGTCGGCCCACGCCGTCCTTTTTGCCTGCCCGGAAAATCTGGGGGCCATGTCGGGTGTTATGAAGGCCTTTTTTGATCGCGCTTATTATCCGCTGCTTGGGGCCATTGAAGGCCGGCCTTATGCGGCCATGATTTGCGCTGGGTCTGATGGTGAAAATGCGGCTCGGCAAATCGCGCGCATTGTCACCGGGTGGCGGATGAAGCCCGTGGCTGATCCGCTAATCATCTGCACCCATGCCCAAACGCCCGAGGCCATTCTTGCGCCCAAGCATCTGGCTGAAAAAGATTTGGCCCGCTGCCACGCGCTGGGTGCAACGCTGGCTGCGGGCCTTGGCCTTGGTATATTCTAAGCCGTGCCAGGCTTAGCCGTTGGTCACGGGCTCAGTTGACTGCAAGTCCAGTGTGGTCGGTGCCTCCGGCGTGTTTGCGGCCAGATGCGGCGTTGCAATTGCGTATAGCCCCAGGCCCAGCAAGGTCAGCATCGTGGTTAGCGTGCCAATGGTCCGGCCTTTGCCAAAACGGCCGCCATCCATGCCCAGTCCATGCGCAACCCGCCCCAGAAAATAGACGCTGCTCACGGCCCACAGCCAGGTTGGGGCCGGGCTGCCGCTATGCGCCAATTCAATCACGCCAATCAAAATCAGCACAAAGGGGGCCGATTCAATATAGTTGCTATGCGCGCGCATCCGGCGGATCACGGCTTCATTGCCGCCATCGCCAATCGAGACATTCTGGCTATGGCGCACTTGGCCCACACGCAGCGCCAGCCAAAAGTTTACAATCGCGGCCACACCCGCAAAGCTCATTGTCACCGGTAAAATCATGATGCTCATCCCCTCTGATTTGGCCCTTGCTTGGGCGGGGCTGTCCTGCCACGGGCCGGATGCGCTTGCAACGGCGGGAATTTTGGCTATACGCGCGCCTTCGCCCGATGGTCCGGGGATTCGGTATATATCGTTTCGTTCAGGCCGGTGGGGATTTGTGATCACTCAATTGAATAAGGTGCCGAAATGGCCGTCCCTAAGAGAAAAACCTCGCCGTCGCGTCGGAATATGCGTCGCAGCCACCACGCGCTGACCGCGACCACGTTTCAGGAATGCCCGAATTGTGGCGAACTGAAGCTTCCGCACAATTTGTGCCAGGCCTGTGGCCATTATAACGGCCGTGAAGTCGTCGCCGCGGCTGACTGATCCCCGCGTCTGAACCGGGGGACTTGCTGGTGGCCGAAGCGCCGCGACTCGCAATTGATGCCATGGGTGGCGATGAAGGGCTGGCCGTCATGCTGGCCGGCGTCGCCTTGGCACGTCAGCAACGGCCCCATCTTCATTTCGATCTTGTCGGCAATGCGGCAGCCATCACGGCGGCGCTTGCCGATCATCCGCTGCTGCACGGCGCGGTTGAGATTATCGACGCGCCCGAAACCATCGACGGCAATGAAAAGCCCAGCCAGGCCATTCGCCGTGCTCGCACCACCAGCATGGGCCTTGCCATTGATGCGGTGAAGCAGGGCCGCGCCGGCGCCGCTGTGTCGGCCGGCAATACTGGCGCCCTTATGGCGATGGCCAAGCTCGCGTTGCGCACCATGCCCGGCATTGATCGGCCCGCTTTGGCCGCGCTTCTGCCCAGCCTTGGTGAAAAAGATTTCGTCATGCTCGATCTGGGGGCGAACACCGAGTGCGACGCCCGCAACCTCGTTGAATTTGCCATCATGGGCGCGGCCTATTCGCGCATTGCCTTGGGCATTGCCCAGCCGCGTGTCGCCCTGCTCAACATTGGTACGGAAGATCAAAAGGGCACCGATGAAATTCGGGACGCTGCAGCCCTTTTGCGGGAAGCAGCGCATCTTCCCATGACATTTGGCGGCTTTATTGAAGGCGATAAGATCGCCCGTGGCTTAACCGATGTTGTTGTCTGCGATGGCTTTTCGGGCAATATTTCGCTCAAGACGATGGAGGGCACCGCCCGTTTCGTGACAGATCTGCTGCGCCGCGCCTTTACCAGCTCTCTTCGCTCAAAATTTGGGTTCCTTATCTCGCGCCCGGCGACAGAGCTGATGCGCCACCATCTCGATCCAGATAATCATAATGGCGCTGTCTTTCTGGGGTTGAATGGCGTGGTGGTGAAAAGCCATGGCAGCGCCAGTCCCAAAGGTGTGGCCAATGCCATTGGCGTGGCCGCCAAGCTGGTGGAAGCCAATATCACCCAGCGCATTACCGAAGATTTGGCCTGTATTAAGGCGGATGCCCAGGAAGCGGACAGCCAGTGACGTTTCGATCCGTCATTTTGGGGACCGGCTCGGCCCTTCCCAAACAGCGTGTGTCCAATGATGATCTGGCCCAGCGAGTCGACACCTCGGATGAGTGGATTGTTGCGCGCACGGGCATTCGCTTCCGCCATATTGCCGGCGAAGGCGAAACTACGGCCACCCTGGGTGCGCAAGCGGCCCGCCACGCGCTTGCGGCCGCGAATGTGCAGGCGGACACCATTGATTTGATTATCTTGGCAACGGCCACGCCAGATCAAACCTTTCCGGCCAGCGCCACCAAGGTTCAGGCTCTCCTCGGCATTCCTGATTGCATTGCCTTTGATGTGGCCGCTGTTTGCTCAGGCTTTCTCTACGCGCTGTCGGTTGCGGATTCGATGATCCGCACAGGGGCGGCCCGCCGCGCGATTGTGATTGGCGCAGAAACCTTTAGCCGCATCTTGGATTGGGAAGATCGCACAACCTGCGTGCTTTTTGGCGATGGCGCGGGCGCGGTTGTGCTGGAAGGCCAAGAGGGCGAGGCTGGGATTTTATCGACCAAACTTCATGCAGATGGCCGGCATAATGAACTGCTCTATGTCGATGGCGGCCCCTCAACCACGGGCACGGTCGGCCATGTCCGCATGAAGGGGTCCGAAGTGTTCCGCCATGCGGTTGTCAATTTGGCAACAGTCATGAGCGAAGTTTTGGACACGACGGGCCTGACACCTGCCGATGTTGATTGGGTTGTGCCGCATCAGGCCAATGCCCGCATCTTGGACGCCACAGCCCGCAAGCTGGGCTTGTCCGCGGACCGGATTGTGGTGACCGTGGATCAGCACGCCAACACCTCTGCCGCCTCAGTGCCGCTCGCGCTAGATACAGCGGTGCGCGATGGCCGCATCCAGCGCGGCCAGCTCTTGGTGCTCGAGGCCATGGGGGGTGGCTTTACCTGGGGTGCTGCTGCCGTCCGCTATTGAGACGTTAGGCACAATTGACCTTCCCTGCCAATTCGATAAGAACAGGCGTCCCAACCAGTCAAAGAAGAGGGAGTTGCGTAATGGCGGGAGATGGCACTTTAACACGAGCCGATCTTGCTGAGTCTCTTCACAGAAATGTGGGCCTATCCAAGGCTGAGTCCTCAAAGCTTGTCGAATCGATTCTGGACCATTTGTGTTCAGCCCTATCACGTGGGGAAAATGTGAAGATTTCCGGGTTCGGAAGTTTTCTGCTGCGCGATAAAGGCGAACGCGTGGGCCGTAATCCCAAAACGGGCGTCGAAGTTCCGATTGCACCGCGCCGGGTGCTGACCTTTAGGGCCAGCAACACCATGCGCGATCGCATCGCAACGGGCGGCTGATCGTAAGGAGATTTGGGAATGGCTGATAAGGCACCCGGTGCGTTTCTCACCATCGGAGAGCTATCTGCCGAATTGGGCGTGCCCCAGCATATCTTGCGCTATTGGGAAACGCGCTTTCCCAAGCTCAAGCCGCTGACGCGCGCGGGCAATCGCCGCTATTATCGGCCGGAAGATGTGGCGCTGGTGCGCCGCATCCACCAATTGCTCAATGTCGAAGGCTATACGGTTAAGGGCGTGCAAAAGCTGCTCTCGGCCAAAACACCCTCAGCAGAGCCGGTGGCAGAACCAGCCATTCCCATTCCCGCGCACAATCAGCTGGCTACACCCATTGCCCCGCCGGCGCCCCCCGTGGCCGCGCCCGCGCCTGTGCCTGTGCCCAGCTATATTCCCGATCTTGTTTTGATTCGCGATCGGCTGAAAATCGCGTTGGCGGCAGACCGGGGTTAAGGCCCGTCATGGCCGCGATTTGAGCGGCGAGATGCTCTCAATCTCCAGCACGTGAAGGCCCTCTCGCCTGCCCGTGACAGCCACGCGATAGCCGACATAAAGATGCGCCGTCTCGGGGATATGGGCGATGTAAAACCGCCCTTTGTCTGCCAATAAAATATGCACGCCAAAACAGGGTATAAAGCCAAATAGGCCAGTTACTTCAATGGATTGATTGTCGGGCATAATACGCTCCCCACTCCAATGTCCGGGCGGGCGCCCCCGCCTGACATGCTCATGACCTTGGTGATCGGGGAGTTAGTAAACCGAGCTTACCCGGCCCCTATGACCTTTGGGCTGGAAAGCCTTGGACATACGCCACAGGCTCCCCGACCATAAGGCAAGGATGCGTGGGCTACGACGGGCAGCCCAACCGGTAAGCTCGGGGTTACTAGGCCCCAGAAGCGTGCGTCGCGCTTCCAGAAGCAACTATTGACGCGTTGGCGCAGCGGCGCAAGCCATCTCACACGCAAGGCGTGAAAGCACAGCCGATATGCGCTCGCCCCTGTGCTCCGGCCCCCGCGCCGGAGCCCAGCACTCCTGCACAATGCGCACTAGGCTCCGGGTCAAGCCCGGAGCACGTACAGAAGGCCAGACGGTTCGCCCTTACTCCCCCGGCCGGTCCATCCCCGGCCCTAGGCTTGGGTCCAGATCGCGTGGGCGGATAAGGCGCGTGAAGCGGGCTTTGTTGGTGTTGGCATCGGCCCAATGGTCAATATCAAATTGCAGCTCGGCAATCGCGGCTGTTGGGAATTTGTCTTCCACGGCATCGCGCAACGCATCGCCTTTTTGATCGGGCACCAGCATCAGGATCAGATCTTCCAACCCCGGATTATGCCCGCACATCAACACGGAAGAGACGCTGTCAGGCAAATCTTGCACCACATCCAGCAAGGTCGCGCCGGAAGCGAGGTAAATCCGCCGATCCCAATTGGGGTGGAGAATTTCGCCATAGCCTTCCCACAGCACGTCGAGCGTTTCGGTGCAGCGCACAGCGGGCGAGGAAACCACATAATCAAAACGCCAGCCCTTGCCCGCCAGATATTTGCCAATCAGCCGCGCGCCCTTGGTGCCGCGCGCGTTGATTGGCCGGTCAAAATCCCGGTCGACGGGCGCATCCCAGCCAGATTTGGCGTGGCGAAAAAGGGTCAGTGTTTTCATTGCGTTTCCTCATGCGACAAACGCGCCGCGCTGGGAAGCGGGGATTGCGCATTTTGCAAAACCTGCACGGCTTCATCCAGCGTCACGCGGCGTACCGGCGTGTCCGGCGGAAAGGCGCTCAGCAAACGTGACGGCACGGCGGACGACAGCAGCACAAACACCCCCTTATCCCCCTGCCGCCGGATCAAGCGGCCAAAAGCCTGTGCCAATCGCGCGCGGATCAGCCGGTCTTCATAGGCTGTGCCGCCGCCTGCTGCCTTGCGCGCGGCATGAAGCACCGTCGGCTTGGGCCACGGCACGCCTTCCATAATCACCAGCCGCAAGGACTCACCCGGCACATCCACGCCATCGCGCAGCGCATCCGTGCCCATCAGGCTGGCGCGGGGATCATCGCGGAAAATATCGACCAAGGTGCCGGTATCAATTGGGTCAACATGCTGCGCGTAGAGCGGCAGGCCATCGCGCGCCAGCCGGTCGGCAATCCGCGCATGCACGGCCCGCAAACGGCGAATGGCGGTGAACAGCCCCAAGGTGCCGCCGCCGGCCGCCGTCATCAACCGCGCATAGGCATTGGCCAGTTGCGGCACATCGCCGCGCTTCACATCCGTCACAATCAGCACTTCGGATTGGCTGGCATAATCAAAGGGGCTGGCAGCCTCAAAATGCTGGATCGGTGTGTCCACATGGCGCGTGCCGGTGCGCGCTTCGGCCACGTCCCAGCCTTCATTGCCTTTCAATGTGGCCGAGGTGATGAGCGCGCCATGCGCCGGCTTCAGCACGGTTGCGGCAAAGGGGCGGGTGGGGTCCAGCCAATGGCGCCTGAGGCCAATGTCCACTTCGCGCCCCTCAATGCGCTCTACGGCCAGCCAATCGACAAAATCGGGGTCTGCTGGCCCCCCCAGTCGCGCGAGCA
>JBEDNE010000011.1:0-7050 GCA_041170745.1 Pseudomonadota bacterium | reverse complement strand
CAACGGCCGGGGCGGCCATAAAGGCGAACGCTGCAGTCAAAGCGGTTAAGGCACGACGGGTCATATGCTCTGCTACCGGGATTGCCGGCACCTCCCTCAGTGAGTTGTTATTGTTGATCTATACCCAATCAATGCGCGCATGCCACTAGGCAGTTCTGTTCTATGCGTCATCCTGAACTTGTTTCAGGATCCACGGTGCCATGCTGGTCAAGGTCCGGCATATGTGCCCAAGGTGGATGCGAGGTCCGTGCTCCGGCCTTGAGCCGGAGTCTAGAAATGCGCCGCGCTTGGGTGGCTAGGCTCCGGGTCGTGCCCGGAGCACGCACAGGGTGTTCACGTCATCCTGAACTTGTTTCAGGATCCACGGTGCCATGCTGGACGAGGTCCGGCATATGTGCCCAGGGTGGATGCGAGGTCCGTGCTCCGGCCTTGAGCCGGAGTCTAGAAATGCACCGCGCTTGGGTAGCTAGGCTCCGGGTCGTCCCCGGAGCACATGGACGTGTCATGTGGATGCTGAACCAAGTTCAGCATGACGATTGCGGAATCCCCCGCGCTACTGCCCGAATCCCGCTTCTTGCGCTACGCGGATGGCCTCTTTGGCGGCGGCAATCAGCGCGCCGGATTTGGCCTCGCACTCGCGCTGTTCATAGGCCGGGTCGCTATCTGCCACGATGCCCGCACCCGCCTGAACGTGCATCACGCCGTCTTTCACAACCGCCGTGCGCAGGACAATGCAGCTATCCATATTCCCATCGGGGGAGAAATAGCCGACGCCGCCGGCATAGGCACCGCGCGTCTCCGGCTCTAGTTCTGCAATAATCTCACACGCGCGGACTTTAGGGGCCCCAGAAACTGTGCCGGCTGGAAAGCCAGCGAACAGCGCGTCAATCGCGTCTTTGCCGGGTGCGAGCCTGCCCACCACGTTCGAGACGATGTGCATCACATGGCTGTAAAACTCGACCATATAGCTATCCGTCACGGTCACGGATCCACCTTCAGCCACGCGGCCCACATCATTGCGGCCAAGATCGAGCAGCATCAGATGCTCGGCCCGCTCTTTCGGATCATCCAACAGCGAGGCACGGTTTTCTGCATCTTCCAGTGCGGTTTTGCCACGCGGACGGGTGCCTGCAATCGGGCGAATTGTCACTTCGCCATCGCGCGCGCGGACCAGAATTTCAGGGCTGGAGCCCGTAAGAGCAAAGCCCGGAAAATCGAGGTGGTAGAGAAAGGGCGAGGGGTTGATCCGCCGCAAGGCGCGATAGAGGTCAATGGGCGGCAAGGGGAAGGGCAGCGTAAAGCGCTGCGCCAGCACCACCTGAAAAATATCGCCCGCCGTAATATAGTCCTTCGCCTTCAGCACCATCTCGGCATATTGCCCGCTTTCCAGAACAGGCTGGGGCACCAGTGTTGCGGGGTCCAGATCGGGTCCGCTGCGTGTCGCTGGCGGAATGGGTTGCGCCAGTCGGGCGGCGGCAGCTTCAATCCGCTCGACAGCGCTTGCCACCATCTTCTCAGCATCGCCTTGGCCCGGCCAAACCGGGGCGACCAGAAACAGCCGGTCTGCCAACCGATCAAAGGCAAGGATCAGCCGGGGACGAACAAACAGCATATCCGGCAAATCTAGGGGGTTGGGCGCCGGGCGCGGAAGCTTTTCCACCAAGCCCACGGTTTCATAGCCAAAATAGCCGACCAGACAGGCCAGCGCCTTTGGCAAGGCCGCGGGCACATCAATATGACAGGCGCTCACCAAGGCGCGCAATGCGGTCAGGCTGTCGTCTGCCAAGGCGTGAAAGGCCTCGCGATCCTGCGCCCAATCACGGTTCACTTCGGCCTTGGGGCCAAAGGCGCGAAAGACCAAATCAGGGTCCAGCCCAATCAGGCTATAGCGTCCGCGAACGGCGCCGCCCTCGACGGATTCCAGCAGAAAATCGCCCCGGCCTTCCTCATGCAGTTTCAGAAACGCCGAAACGGGTGTTTCGGTGTCCGCAATCAGGCTGCGCCAAACCAGCGCGGGTTTGCCGGATCGCAGCTGGTGCAGGGCTGCAGCGTCCTCTGCGGGCGGTGTCACCGGGTTGCAGATCCTGCGCCGGCCAAGCTCTTGCGGAGGCCGCGAATGGCCTCTTCATTGCGCTTGACCTTCATCTCTTTTTTCACGGCGGCCGCAAATTGCTCGGTATATTCGCGGCCAATCGCATTGGAGAGCTGCGATTGCATGGCCGCAATCAGGCTTGGATCTTCGGCCAGATTGCCCGGTTCAATGCGCTCCAGCTTCACCACAACCCAGCCTTGTCGGTCAGCACTGGGCACCAACCGCGCTTTGCCCACGCGCAAGTCAAACAATTGCTGCACATCAGGCGCTGGGGCAATTTGGGCCTTAAGGAAGTCCGCACGCCGAGCCGAAAGGCTTCGCACTGTGCCGCCAGACCCAGCCAGGCCGGCACCGGCATTGGCCTTGCCCAGCGCCAGTTCTGCCGCGCGGCGGGCTGATTTGCTGGCCCGTTCTGCAATGAAGTCGGCCGTCACACGGGCGCGGATCTCGGCCAAGGGCCGCGGGGCGGCTGCAATGATCCGGTCGAGCGCGTAAAACACGTCTTTGTCTGCGCCCAGGGGCACAAGCGCTGGATCATCATTGGCTTCGGCTTGAAACGCATCTTTCAAGACGGGAGCAAAACTGGGGTCGAGCTTAAAGCCCGGCTGGCTCAGCGACGTGCCTTCAGCCGTCAGCGGCGGGGTCGTGACAGCGGTCAGGCCATTGGCCTTTAACACATCGTCAAAAGTTGCCCCATCGGCCACTTGCTCGTCAATTTTGGCCAAAAGGTCGGAAAAAGCATCGGCAGATTTTTGGTCGGCCAAGGCTTTGCTAATCTCTGCGCGGGCTTGCTCAAAGCTTTTGCCGCCCAAGGTGCGAACAGCGTCAACGCGCACCACATACCAGCCAAAAGTCGCCTTCATCGGGCCAATAACGCTGCCCTTGGGCGCGCCAAAGGCGGCATTGGCAATCTCGGCTGAGGCTTGGCTGGTCAGCTGTGCTTTATCGGCATTTGCAATTGGCACGGCATCAACGCCAGCAGCCTTAGCTGCGTCGGCCATGCGGGTGCCGCTGCGCACCTTTTGGGCAAGGGCGGCCGCTGCTTTTTGGTCCTGCACAATAATCTGCGTCAGATCGCGCTGGTCCTTGCTTGCGTATTTGGCGGCGTCTTTTTGATATTGGGCGCGGATTTCGGCTTCGCTGGGGGCCGCGGACTTGGCGATCATCGCTTTATCAACAACGGCATAACGCAATACGCGCTGCTGCGGGACGGTGTACCGCGCCAGATTGGCTTGGTAGAATTGGTTGAGCGCGGCCTCAGTTGGGGCCGGGCCTGCGGTAAAGCTGCTGTTGCGGAATTCTGCGGCGCTGCCCAGGCGCCGTTCCACCAGCAAGGTGGCAAATGGCAAGGCCAAATCGCGCGGTGCGCCTGCACTGGCAGCCACCGGCACAAGCAGCTGCTGCACGGCAATGCTCTGATCAATATCAGCGCGGAACTGCTCTTCGGTAATGCCCCGGCCACTCAGCGCTTGGCGATAGCGGCTTTCATCAAATTTGCCCGCCGCGCCTTGAAACGCCGGGATGCTGGCAATTTCGGCATCGCCCAATTTGTCACTCACGCTCATGCCATGCGCTTCGCCAAAGGCGCGAAGGCTCAGCAAATTGGTCATTTGGGCGACCATTTGGTCCAGCGTGCCGCCTTGGAGCAACTGGGCCATGGTCAGCTCTGGCTGCTGTTCGCGTGCCTGACGCAGCTCTAATTCCAAGCGTTGCGACAGATCATTGGTGGTCAGCGTTTGGGTGCCCACGCGCACCACTTCACTGCTGCCAAGCCCGCCTAAGGCGCCCATGCTTGAGGGGGTGCCAATACCC
The DNA here is from genome assembly GCA_041170745.1 of Pseudomonadota bacterium. Taxonomy (GTDB): domain Bacteria; phylum Pseudomonadota; class Alphaproteobacteria; order Sphingomonadales; family Sphingomonadaceae; genus Aquisediminimonas. The sequence goes on along the minus strand of JBEDNE010000011.1, from coordinate 3,146 downwards.
GTCACAATGAAGGCCATCATCAACAGGCCCAACAGGCCAATCACAGCCCAAGACGAAAGCGCACGACGGAAAAAAGCGAGCATGGACGAAGAGTCTCCAAAACAATTGCGCCCGCATTAGAGGCGGACGGGCAGGGCATCAAGCACCTGCAAGGCTGGCATCGCCAGTTTCGCTTTGCTAACGCCCCGCAAGACACCGACATGGGAGGCAGATATGGCATTGAAAAAACTGGTCGCAGGCAATTGGAAAATGAATGGCCGGCGTGCTGATCTGCCGGAAATTGAGGCGATTGCTGCGGCAGCCGCTGCGCATTCGGGGGTGGATGTGGCGCTGGGCCTGCCGGCAACGCTGATTGGCCCGGCGGCCGCTGCCGTACCCGGCTTTGCGATTGGCGGGCAAGATTGCCACTGGCAGGCTGCCGGGGCACATACGGGGTGCGTATCGGTTGATATGCTGAAAGAAGCCGGCGCCTCGTTTGTCATTGTGGGTCATAGTGAGCGGCGCACGGACAATCATGAAACCAGCGCTGAAATATGCCAAAAGGCCCAAGCCGCGATGGCTGGCGGGCTGATGGCCATTATTTGCGTCGGCGAAACCGAGGCGCAGCGTGATGCTGGGGCTGCCATTTCGGTGGTGACAGAACAATTGCGCGCTTCGGTGCCCGCGCAGGCAACAGGGGCGATTGCTGCGATTGCGTATGAGCCAGTCTGGGCCATTGGCACAGGACGGACACCGTCTGCGGCGGATGTTGCAGAAATGCACGCTGCCATTCGGGCCGAATTACAGGCGATATTGGGTGCCGAGGGCGCACAGCTGCGGTTGCTTTATGGCGGTTCCGTTAAAGCCAGCAATGCAGCGGAATTGCTGCACGTGCCCAATGTGGACGGCGCGTTGGTTGGTGGCGCAAGCCTGAAGGCGGCTGATTTCTTGCCCATTATTGAAGCGGCTCTGGCCTAATCCCGCCGAAGTGCGGGCGATGGTTGATTGGGGCCGGGCGCTGGGCTAAGGCGCTCAGCACGGCCCTGCCGCCGCTTTATCTTTCTTGAGTTGCGAAAAGAGATTTTTTCAAGATGTTCACCTTCCTGCTCGTCGTCCATGTCATCGTCGCGATTGCGCTGGTGGGTGTTATTTTGATGCAGCGGTCAGAAGGCGGCGGTTTGACAGGGGGAAGCCCCACCGGGCTGATGTCGGCGCGTGGCGCGGGCAATTTCATGACGCGCACGACGACGATTTTGGCGTCCATCTTCATTCTCTTGTCAATTGCGCTGGCCGCGCTGGCCACAGTCAGCCGCAAGCCTGATACAATTGATGCCAGCCTGGCACGTCCGGCGACACCGGCTCCAGACGCTGCACCGGCCCAAAATGCGCCAGTTCCCTTGGCGGTTCCGGGCCAGTCAGACTCAGCTCCGGCAGATAAGAAAAACTAATCCCCAAATTATTTAACGATCTTTGGGGCAGGGGGCTTGCCGAATCCGGCACGCTCCGCTTACGGCTCTTCTCCCATGGCGCGGTTCATTTTCATCACCGGCGGCGTGGTCTCTTCGCTTGGCAAAGGACTAATGGCAGCATCATTGGCTGCCCTTTTGCAGGCGCGTGGCTACAAGGTTCGCATTCGTAAGTTCGACCCGTATCTCAACGTAGATCCGGGCACGATGTCCCCATATCAACATGGCGAAGTCTATGTGACGGATGACGGGGCAGAAACTGACCTCGATCTTGGTCACTATGAACGCTTTACGGGCGTCTCCGCGCGCCAGTCTGACAATGTGACCTCGGGCCGCATTTATCAGAACATCATCCAGAAGGAACGCCGGGGCGATTATCTGGGGGCGACGGTGCAGGTCATCCCCCATGTGACGGATGCGATTAAGGATTTTGCCAAGGCCGATACCGAGGGGCTGGATTTCGTTCTGTGCGAAATTGGCGGCACCGTGGGCGATATTGAATCGCTGCCCTTTATTGAGGCGATCCGCCAGCTGCGCAATGAACTGGGCCGCGATCAGACGGTGTTCGCGCACGTCACTTTGGTCCCCTATGTGGCTGCCGCGGGGGAGTTGAAGACCAAGCCGACGCAGCATTCGGTGCGCGAATTGACCAGCCTTGGCATTCAGCCAGACGTTCTCATTTGCCGCTGTGAGCATCCGCTGCCGGAAAATGAGCGCGCAAAAATCGCGCTGTTCTGCAATGTCCGTAAGGAAGCGGTTATTCCCGCCTTGGACGCAAAGTCCATTTATGGCGTGCCGCTGCAATATCATGCCGAAGGTCTGGATGCAGAGGTGCTGCGCGCCTTTGGCATAGAGCCGGGGCCTGATCCTGATCTGCAACGCTGGATCGACATTATGGACCGCCTGACCAATCCGGAAGGCGAAGTCACGATTGGCGTTGTTGGCAAATATGTTGGCCTGCAAGATGCGTATAAATCGCTGAACGAAGCCTTGGTCCATGGCGGCATCGCCAATCGGGTGAAGGTGAATATTCAATGGATTGATGCAGAGCTTTTCGAGGCGCCCGATAGCGATATTGCCGCCCGGCTAGAGCCGATGCACGCCATTCTCGTCCCCGGTGCCTTTGGCGAACGCGGCGCCCAGGGTAAGATTGAGGCGATCCGCTTTGCGCGCGAACGTCAGGTGCCGTATTTCGGTATTTGCTTTGGCATGCAAATGGCCTGTGTCGAAGCCGCACGGAATTTGGCAGGCATCGAAAAAGCGTCCTCAACCGAATTTGGCCCCACAGAGGAACCTCTGGTGGGCATCATTACCGAGTGGATGAGCCAAGAGGGCATTCAAAAGCGCGAAGCCGGCGGTGATCTGGGCGGCACGATGCGCCTTGGCGCCTATGATGCCAAGCTGGATGGCAACAGCCATGTTTCGTCCATCTATGGCGCCACCACCATCTCCGAACGCCATCGCCACCGTTATGAGGTGAACACCAAATATCGCGAGGCTCTGGAATCCAATGGTTTGGTGTTCAGCGGTATGTCGCCCGATGGCGAATTGCCTGAAATTGTTGAACGGCCAGATCATCCTTGGTTTGTTGGCGTGCAATTCCACCCGGAACTGAAATCCAAGCCCTTTGACCCGCACCCGCTGTTTAAGAGCTTCATTGAAGCCGCAGTGCGCCAAAGCCGGTTGGTGTAAATATAAGAG
>JBEDNE010000010.1:0-20216 GCA_041170745.1 Pseudomonadota bacterium | reverse complement strand
CTTGGCGGCCAACTGGGCCCGTAAATCCAAGTTCTTTCAATGCGGCATTAATTTCACCCACCAGATGCTCAAGCCGCTGACGGATAACCGCAATCAACTGCGCCCGCGTGATGCGGTGGCTTTCGCCCTCTTCTTCGGACGACATCGGCGCAATCTCAATCATATCATGATTATCACGCGGGCTGGCGGTGGCCGAGCCATAAAAACACTTCATGCGTTCGGCCTGATTGCGCCGCGCGCCAAAGGCTGAGGCAATATCATCCGTGATATCGGCAGCCCCAAAGGGAATTGACGTCAGGCCAACAAGCATGCCGCCGGCAAACAGCGAGACATTGGTCACACCGCCGCCAATTTCCACAAGGGCCACGCCCAGTTCCCGCTCTTCTTCTGACAAGACGGCAAGGCCCGTGGCAACGGGCGAGGCAATAATCGACTCAACGCCCAAATGCGCGCTACGCACGCACAAATCGATATTGCGTATGGGCGACTGATCGGCACACACAACGTGAATATCAACCCCCAGCTTATCCGCGTGCAGACCTAAGGGGCGCTTAACGCCCTGCAAGCCATCCAGCGTGTAGAGCGTGGGCTGCGCGTGCAGGATCATCCGGCCATCAGGGTCCAGCGAGTTACGGCCTGCCGCCAGCAATTCATCAATATCTTCTTGCTCGATACGATGCCCGCCCAGCTCCACTTCAACGGAGGCAATGTTGCTCACCAAGCCGCCTGCTGAAAACCCAACCCACACATTATCAATGCTAAGGCCCGCAATCCGCTCTGCCTGCTCCACAGCCTCGCGAATGGCGCGTTCGGTTGCATCCATGTCGGCAATATAGCCACGGCGCACGCCCCGGCTTTCGCGCTGGCCTGTGCCCAGCACCTGAATATCCCCACCTTCGCCAATTTCGGCAATCAGTGCCGAGACTTTCCACGACCCAATATCAAGGGCAGTGATGAGGCGAGAGGGTTTGGCGACGGCCATGAATGCGTTTTCCTTATTGGTCTGCAGCGGGGGAGGATGGGACGGCGGCAGGCGCCGAGACAGGCGGTGGCGTTGCACCATCAGGCGCTGCCGTTTCTACGCCGGGCACGGGCGTTGGTGTGTCCGTGACCGGGCGGCGCAGGCGAACCACAAACTTCGTTGGATCGCGCATGTCAAAGCGCACAAAGCCACGGCCCAGCAATTTCTGGTTGCCCTCAATCCGCGCAAAATTCTTAAGCGCGTTGGCGGCCAGCTCTTCACCTTCTGGCAAAGCAAGAATCTCACCGGATTCAAAGCGAATATCCCAACGGCGGTTGCCGACCCATGTGGCGCCTGCAAAATTGGGCTTAAGCGTGGGCGACATATTCAACAAACGGAACAGCCCAGCGACACGCTGATTGGCATTGGGGCCAATAACAAGGGGCAGATCAGGAATGGCACGCGGATCAACCATTTCCAGAATGACGCCACTGCCATCAATCAACACCAAGCGCTGATTATTCTGCCAGACAGCGGCGGGTTTCCGCTCAAGAATGTCGACAACCAGCGTATCGGGCCAGCGCCGCGAAATGCGCGCATCGCCAATCCAGCCATATTGCAACAACTGACCCCGGACTTTTTCCAAATCAACAAGCGGCATCGCAATGGATTGCTGGTCAAGCGCAACCGCATAGACAGTCAGTGAATCCATGCGGTTCAGGCCCTTCACATCGACACGCTTGACCTTAAAGCCTGCGCGACCTGCCATCTGGCCCATTTCTGTGCCAACGGCTTGCGGAATGCCCGCATAAATGGCGGCCGCCAATACCGACCCGGCAATCACAAAAATGGTAAGGACAGTCAGCGCCTTTTCAATCGTCTCCACCTTGAAGGGGACGATTTTCCAGAACAGGTCATTTGCCTGCTGCCAAATTGAGGGCGTGGAGCGTGCAGCCCCGCGCGTCACGGGGCGCTTTTGCGGCGCACGGGACGGGCGAGGACCAGCTGTCACGCCAGCGCCTCCTTAACCAAAATGTCGACCAGCTCTTCATAAGAAATGCCGCAATGCCGGGCCTGTTCTGGAACGAGGCTGAGCGGTGTCATGCCCGGCTGGGTATTGACTTCCAACAAGAACACACCGTCGACACCAAGCGTATCATCCCAGCGAAAGTCCGATCGGGATGCGCCTTTGCAGCCCAGCACGCGGTGCGCCTGCAAGGCCCACCCCATCATGGCCTCGGCGACATCATCGGGAATGCGGGCGGGGCAGACATGCTCGGTCATGCCATCGGTATATTTTGCATCAAAATCATAAAAGCCGGATTTGGGCTGCAACTCAGTCACGCACAAAGCGCGATCACCCAGCACAGCGACGGTCAATTCGCGGCCACGAATAAAAGGTTCTGCCAGCAACTCGGCAAATTGCTGCCACGGCCCTTCGGCATCACGACGGATGGGGTTGCCATAATTGCTCGTATCCGTGACGATCGCCACACCAACAGATGAGCCTTCATTCACAGGCTTTAGCACATAGGGGCGGGGCAGCGGATCGGCATGGTATAGCGCCTCGCTTTCAACCACCATGCCGCCCGGCATGGGAATACCATGGGGGACGAGCGCCGATTTGGTCAGCTGCTTGTCAATGGCAATGACAGACGTGGTGAGGCCCGAATGCGTATATTTGATACCCATCAGGTCCATCATGCCCTGAACCGTGCCATCTTCGCCCGGCGCGCCATGCAGCGCGTTAAAGACAACATCGGGCTTGGCCTCAGCCAAGCGCGCGGCGACGGTGCGGTCCATATCAATCCGCGTGACGCGATAGCCAAGCCGCTCAAGCGCATCGGCCACGCCATTGCCTGTCACAAGCGACACGGGCCGCTCCGAGGACCACCCCCCCATTAGGACCGCCACATGGATAGGCGCGCTCATGCTTGTTTTCCTACTCGTTGAATTTCCCATTCAAGCATAATGCCTGATTTTTCCTGCACGCGCCGGCGGACTTCTTCGCCCAGTGCCTCAATGTCAGCACTGGTCGCTTCCCCCAGGTTGAGCAGGAAATTCGTATGCTTTTCCGATACTTGAGCACCACCCAGCGTCAAGCCCCGGCACCCGGCTTCATCCACCAATTGCCACGCCCTATGCCCATCCGGGTTTTTAAAGGTGGATCCACCGGTTTTACTGCGCAGCGGCTGGCTCGCCTCGCGCGCGGCCGAAATTCGGTCCATTTCTGCCTGAATGGCCTCTGGCTCGCCCGGCGCGCCGCGGAAGCGCGCGCCCACCACAATTGCCCCGTCCGGCAATTCAGAATGCCGGTAGGTATAGTGCAGATCGGCCACCGGCAATGTCACCAGTTCGCCGGTGCGCAGCACAACATCGCAATCGACCAGAATGTCTTTTACTTCACCACCATAAGCGCCGCCATTCATACGGACAAAGCCACCAACAGTGCCGGGAATGGACCTTAGAAATTCCAGCCCGGCAATGCCTTTGTCGCGTGCCGTGGACGATACAAGAATGCCACTGGCCCCAGCGCCACACGCCAATGTCACATCGTCAACGGGCGTGACGTGCGCAAAGGCCTTGCCCAGCCGCACAACAACACCCGGCACCCCGCCATCACGGATAATCAGATTTGATCCTAGCCCCAGCGCCATTACCGGCACGGCCGGGTCGAGCCCGCTCAGAAAGGCGCACAGATCATCGCGGTCTGCTGGTTCAAACAGCCAATCTGCCATGCCTCCAGACTTGAACCAGACGAGCGGCGCCAACGGCGCCCGCGGCGTTAGGCGGCCTTTCACAGCAGGAAGGATGGCAGCGGCTGTCATGCACGCGCCTGCCGAATGGCATCGGCCAAGCCTGCGGCCCATTTGGTAATATCGCCCGCGCCTAAGCACACAACCATATCATCCGGACGGGCAGTTTCCGCCAGCACCTGCGCCAGCGCTGCCGCATCCGCCACTTCGGCGGCCGCGCGATGGCCCCGCTCTTTCAAATTGGCAACCAAAGATGCAGCACTCACCCCATCCATTGGCGCCTCGCCTGCCGCAAACACTGGCGTGACGTACACAAGATCAGCATCGTTAAAGCAGGACGCGAATTCTTCCATCAAATTGCCCAAGCGTGAATAGCGGTGCGGCTGGCATATCGCGATCACCCGGCCTTTTGCGCCTTCGCGTGCAGCGGCCAGCACAGCCCGAATTTCAACCGGATGGTGGCCATAATCATCAATGATCGTGATGCCATCTACCTCACCCACGCGGGTAAAGCGACGCTTCACGCCGCCAAATTTGGCAAAGCCACGCTGAATATCTGCGTCCGACATGCCCATTTCCAAGGCGACGGCAATGGCCGATAAGGCGTTTTGAACATTGTGTCGGCCCGGCATGGGCAGTTCGATATCGGCAATTGTCCGGCTTGATCCATCGCGTGACCGCACGACCACGTCAAAGCGATTGCCGCCGGGAATAGGCGTCACATTTTCTCCCCGCACATCAGCTTGAGCGGAAAAGCCATAGGTCATGATCCGCCGGTCGCGAATGCGCGGAATGATGGCTTGGACTTCGGGATGATCGAGGCAGAGAATGGCAAGGCCATAAAAAGGCACATTCTCAATAAATTCGACAAAGGCCTTCTTCACCGCATCGAACGATCCGTAATGATCGAGATGCTCTGGGTCGATATTGGTGACAACGGCAATGGTCCCATCAAGCCGCAGGAAAGAGCCATCGCTCTCATCCGCTTCGACGACCATCCAATCACTATCGCCCAGCCGCGCGTTAGAGCCATAGCTGTTGATAATGCCGCCATTAATGACCGTGGGGTCAATTCCTCCAGCATCCAGCATCGCAGCAATCATTGACGTGGTGGTGGTTTTACCATGTGTGCCAGCGACAGCTACAGTGGACTTCAACCGCATCAATTCTGCCAACATTTCTGCACGGCGGACAATTGGAATACGCCGGTCGAGTGCCGCTTCTACTTCTGGATTGCCGCGCTGCACCGCCGTGGACGTCACGACAACAGCCGCATCGCCCAGATTTTCAGCGGCATGGCCAATCATCACGTTGATGCCCTTGGTCCGCAGACCTTCCACCACATAGCTTTCGGCAATATCGGTGCCCTGCACCTGATAGCCCAAATTGTGCATCACCTCGGCAATGCCCGACATACCAATGCCGCCAATGCCAATGAAATGAATGGTCCCAATACTGGTGGGAACTGCCTTCATGTCCCTGCCCCTGCAAGCTTGAATTCTTGTGCAACGCCCACGGCCTGCGGCGCAGCTGGCCTATCCAGCCCCTCAACCAAATCTGCCAAATCGCGCGTGGCATGGGGCCGGCCCACACTGCGCGCACGGCTGGCCGCATTAATCAGGCCTTCGGTGTCCAGTCCCAGCTTTTGCATCTGCTTGGACAGCTCTGTTGCCGTAAACCGCACTTGGGGAATGGATCTGGCACCGCCCGCGTCCACCATATCGCGCACATTGGCCGTCTGGTGATCGTCCGTTGCACTGGGCAGCGGCACCAATATTGCGGGGCGGCCTGCGCACGTCAGCTCTGAAATGGTCGAGGCCCCGGCACGTGCAATAACCAAATGGGCCCATGCCAGCCGCTCAGGCACATCATTAAGGTAAGTCGCAAGGTCTGCCGCTATGCCAAGCTCGGCATAGCGGGCGCGAACCCGCTCAATATCTTCCGCCCGGCATTGCTGCGTCACTTGCAAACGGCGGCGAAGCGCCACGGGCAATAGGGAAAGGCCATCGGGCACCACATCCGACAATATAGTTGCCCCCTGGCTGCCGCCAATCACCAGAACGCGAAAGACGCCATCTTCCATAAAGGGCGGGAAAGGACGGTCGCGGAGAGCGACAATCTCATCACGCACCGGGTTCCCGACCATCCAGGTCTTGTCCAGATGCTTGGGCGACAACCGCTCAATCTTTGAATAGGAAACGGCAATGGCGTCCACGCGGCGGGCCATCAGCCGGTTCACGCGGCCCAGCACGGCATTTTGCTCATGCACTGCTGTTTTGATGCGCGCGGATTTGGCAGCCAATAAAGCTGGAAAAGCCGGATAGCCGCCAAATCCAATGACGGCTGCTGGCTGGAAGGTTTCAAACAAGCGCAGCGCCATCGCGCGGCCTGCCAAAATCGCTTTCAAGCCGGGCAGCCAGCTCATCGGGTTTTTGGTTATCCGCCCCGCGGGCAAGACATGCGTCTGCACGCCTTCAAACAAACCGGGGATTTTGGCCCCACGCTCATCCGTAATCAGCGCGACATGATGGCCCCGCCGCATCATCTCTGCCGCCAATGCATGGGCGGGCATCATATGCCCCCCTGTTCCTCCAGCTGCGAGAACGAAATGACGCCCGCTCATCGACCACTCCACTTTACGACATAGGGTGATCGCGTGAGATAGGGGTTCTTGCGCGTAAAGGCGAGCAGCAAGCCAAAACCAATACACAAAGCCAGCAAAGATGAACCGCCATAGCTAATGAACGGTAAAGTCATGCCCTTGGAGGGGGCCACCCCTGTGTTGACGGCCATGTTGACCATGGCCTGCGCCGTAAACTGCGTAATCAGCCCGGCAGATGCCAGAACCAGAAACGGGTCTTCCTCATCCAGCAGCTTTACAAACACGCGGATCGCCATGAGCAAAAAGGCAATGGCAATCCCCAGGCACGCAATCAGGCCAAATTCCTCGCCAATGACCGAAAAAATATAGTCTGTATGCGCTTCAGGCAGGCGGAACTTCATCTCGCCGCCGCCCGGGCCCGTCCCAAAAAGCCCGCCTGCCGTAATCGTGGCATGGGCGCTGTCCGTCTGGTAGGTATCCCCGCTCTGAAACAGGAAGTTGTTAATCCGTTGGGTGGCAACTGGATAAAAGAAATAGGCGGATGTCACGCCAACAGCACCCCCGCCAGCGAGCAAACCAATCCACCGCCATGACAAGCCTGTTACCATAACCATGGCGAACCAAATGGACCCAAAGATGATCGTTTGGCCAAAGTCAGGCTGCAGCATCAAAAGAGCCGCCACCACCCCCGTGATGAGACCCGATAGTGGGATAACCGGCAGGCTTTCATCCTGCGACCGCAGTGACAACAGCCAAGCAATCGCAACAACAAAAAAGGGCTTTAAAAATTCCGACGGTTGAAATTGGCCAATGCCCACATCAATCCAGCGCTTGGCGCCATTGGCTTCAAAGCCAAGCAGCGGCACAAGCGCTAGGCACAGGAAGAAAAAGCCCGCGCCAATCAGCCCCAGCCGTCGCGCCATTTGATGGGGCAGCATGGAGATACCAATCATGACTGGCAGCCCAACGCCAACCCACATTAATTGCCGCCAAAAATAATGGAGCGGTGCCAATTGGAAACTGGCATCCGAATAGCGGTGCGCCGAGGCAGGCGAGGCAGCAGCAACGGCAATCAGGCCAACCGAAATCAGCACGAGCACCAGCAGCAGCAACATCCGGTCAATTTCCCAGAACCAAATGCCAACGGCGGATTGGTCAGACCTGCCAAGCCGAGGAGCGCGTGTGCGGGACGCCACCGAATTGCTTGTCATGCCAATGCCTCCACTGCCGCGCGAAAGGCATCGCCCCGCGCCTCAAAATCGCGAAACTGGTCAAAAGACGCGCACGCCGGAGACAGCAGGACAACATCTCCCGGCTGGGCAGCAGCAGCAGCCAACTGAACCGCGCGCTCCAGCGTGCCGGCCTCGGCCACAGCCATGGTCGGGCGCAGCAAATCGGCAAACATGGGGCCCGCCTCGCCAATGACATAAGCCGCAACGACATGACTAAAATGCGGGGCGCAGGCATCTAAATCCTTGGTCTTGGCTTGCCCGCCCAAAATCCAATGAATGCGGGGGTAAGCCGCAAGGGCAGGCGCGGTCGATGTGGGATTGGTTGCTTTGCTGTCATTCACAAACAACACGCCCGCGCGCTCTGCCACGCGCTCCATCCGGTGCGATAATCCGGGGTAGCTGCGCAAGGCGGCCTCAATCTGATCATCCGTCACACCCAATGCGCGCGCCACCGCACTGGCACAGGCAATATTTTGGGCATTATGTGGCCCTTGCAGGGCAGGCCAGCGTGATTGATCTGCAATATCGGTTGAGGCCACGCGATGCAGCCGATGGGTGATGCGGCTGGCAATCATCCGGCTGGGATCATCTTCAGTGGCAATAACAGCCACGTGATCCTGATGCTGCAGCGTGAACAGCCGTTCTTTTGCAGTCGCATAGTCCGCAAAGCTGTCATACCGATCAAGATGGTCGGGCGTGATGTTGGTGAGCACAGCAACATCGCACGCCAGACTATGTGTCAGATCAATCTGAAAGCTTGACAATTCCAGCACATAGACACCGCCCTCAGGCAGGGGATCTTGCGACAAAATGGGCAGGCCAATATTGCCCCCCAATCGGGCCGGAATGCCAGCACTTGCAACAATATGGTGGATCAATGCCGTGGTGGTTGATTTGCCATTGGTGCCCGTAATGCCCACCACATGGTGCGGCGGCAGGCTGGGCCGGGCCATGGCGAATAACTCAATATCTCCCAGAATAGGGACGTGCGCGGCCCGCGCATGATCCGCAATGGGGTGGCGGTTCAGTGGCACGCCGGGTGACACCACCACAGCGTCAAAACCTGCCAAATCCATCGCCAGTGGGTCCGCCAACTGGACCCCTGAAGGCACGGCCGCACGCGCCTCATCACGCGCATCCCACGCCGTTACCTCAGCCCCGCTCTCCACCAGCGCACGCACTGTTGCAAGGCCAGAACGGGCAAGCCCCAGCACCGCAAAGCGTTTACCAGAAAAGGCGGGAGACGTAATCATCTCAGCTTCAGCGTGGACAGACCGGCCAGTGCCAAAACAAAGGCGACAATCCAAAAACGGATGACCACCGTGGGTTCAGACCAGCCCAATTGTTCAAAATGATGGTGAATAGGCGCCATACGGAAGACCCGGCGGCCTGTGCGCTTGAACCAGAAAACTTGAATGACAACTGACAGCGCCTCAACCACAAACAAGCCGCCAATCACGGCCAGCACAAATTCATGATGTGTGGTAACAGCAATGGCCCCCAACGCCCCGCCAAGGGCAAGGCTGCCCGTATCGCCCATGAAGACGGCAGCAGGCGGCGCATTAAACCACAAAAAGGCAAGGCCCGCGCCCACAATCGCGCCACATAAAATGGCTAAATTCCCGGCCCCGGCGACATAGGGAATGCCCAGATAGGCGGCATATTTGGCATTGCCGACCAGATAGGCAATCAGCATGAAGGCAATGCACGCGATGATGACAGGCATTGTCGCCAATCCATCCAGCCCATCGGTTAAGTTCACAGCATTGCCAAAGGCAACAATCACAAACGCCCCAAAAGGAATGTACAGCCAGCCAAGATCGGCAATGGGGCCGTTCACAAACGGCAAGTAGAGATCGGTGTTTGCGTGCCACGTAATAAGTGCCGTCGCCACGCCCGCAATGGTAAATTCTGCCAGCAGGCGCGCCCGGGCCGACACCCCTTTGGTGCTCCGCTTCTTGACCTTGTCATAATCGTCGAGAAAGCCAATCAGTCCAAAACCGCCCGTCACCAAGATGCACGCCCAGACATAGACATTGTGCAAATCCATCCAGAGAAGCAGCGACAAGCCGACAGCTGTTAGGATCATCAACCCGCCCATAGTGGGCGTGCCGACCTTGGCCAAATGGGATTGCGGGCCATCACTGCGAATGGGCTGACCCTTGCCTTGGCGCAGGCGCAGCCATCCAATAAAGCGTGGTCCGATAATCAGGCCAATGAGCAGAGCGGTTGCCACGGCCCCACCAGTGCGGAAGGTAAGGTAACGCAGAAGGTTAAGAACACCGGGAAATCCAAGTTGCTCGGCAATCCAGTATAGCATTATTCTCCCCCTGCTGTCAGTCCAGCCACCACATGGGCAAGGCCAACTGCATTTGATCCTTTAACCAGCAACGCATCGTCGGCGCGCACAAGCTGCTGCGCACGCGCCAAGGCCGCTGCGGCATCGGCCAAATGATAAACTTCGATTTTGCCAGACAGCGCCTCTGCCAAGGGGGCCATGCCCGGCCCAACAAGAATGGCAATGCTGACCTCAGCCGCCATAATTGGACCGGCAAGGCCAGCGTGAAGGGCCGCAGACTCTGCACCCAATTCACGCATCTCGCCCAAAATGGCGATACGGCGGCGGGCAGGCTGTGCGCCCAGCACGGCCAAAGTCGCCGCCATCGAGACTGAATTGGCGTTATAGCTTTCATCAATCAGCAGCGCGTCTCCGCCCGGCATTGTCAGGCGATGCCGGGCACCCCGCCCGGCCAAGCCTTCAAGCTCGCCCAGGGCGAGGCCGGCGGCTGCCAAATCACCGCCAAGAGCTTGCACTGCTGCCAGAACGGCCAGCGCGTTTGACACCCAATGATCGCCCGGTTGCGCCAAGGTGAACGACACCTCAGCCCCCGGCAGCGTTGCAACGACCATGGTGCCCTGATCCATTTGAACCACATCGCGCGCATGGACATCTGCAGCGGCATCACGGCCAAAGGTAACAACGCGGTCCGCATGGCGCCGTGCATGGCCCAACACGTGATCGCGATACGGCGTGTCGAAGGGGACAATGGCGGTACCGCCGGGCTCAAGGCCCTGAAAAATCTCACCCTTGGCGTCGGCAATGGCCTCCATAGAGCCCAAATTTTCGATATGCGCAGGGGCAATGGCCGTAATCAACGCCACATGGGGGCGCACCAGCCGCGTTAAGGCTGCAATTTCGCCGGCATGGTTCATGCCCATTTCAAAGACACCAAAGCGCGTATCCGCAGGCATCCGCGCAAGGCTTAAAGGAACGCCCGTATGGTTGTTATAGCTTTTGACCGAACGGTGGACTGGCCCTTTATTCGCCCGCGCCAACGCAGCGGCCAGAGCCTCTTTGGTGCCTGTTTTGCCAACTGACCCAGTGACGCCCGCAATTTTTGCAGCTGTCCGCATCCGCGCGGCAATGCCCAAGGCGTTGAGTGCGGCCGTGGTATCCGCAACCAGCACATGCGGGTGCGCAACCGGCGTCGAGACAATCGCTCCTGCAGCGCCTTGCGCAAAGGCTTGATCCACAAATTTATGGCCGTCTGTGACATCGCCTTTGAGCGCAATGAACAAATCGCCGGGCCCAACTTCCCGGCTGTCAAAGGCAACACCGCCCGCCGCAAAGTCTCCCTGCGCGACGCCGCCCACAGCTTTGGCAATATCGGCCGATGTCCACAGTGCCGTCATGCCGCGCACTCCCGCGCCACTGTTACATCATCAAAGGGAAGCACTTGATCTCCAATAATTTGGCCCTGTTCATGGCCCTTGCCGGCAATGAGAATAATGTCATCTGGCCCGGCGTCCGCCAAGGCGCGCACAATGGCATCACGGCGCCCGGCCACGTCCAGTGCGCCCGGCGCCGCCTCTAGAATTTCTGCACGGATGGCGGCGGGATCTTCCGAGCGGGGATTATCATCTGTGACAATCACCAGATCAGCCATTTGCACCGCGATAGCGCCCATTTCGGGACGCTTGCCGCGATCCCGATCTCCACCTGCCCCAAAAACAAGGATCAGCCGGCCTTTGCAATGCGGCCGCAGCGCCTCAATCGCGGCTTCAATGGCATCGGGCGTGTGCGCATAATCAACATAAACAGGCGCACCTGTTTTGCTGATAACAGCCCGTTCCAGTCGTCCACGCACCGGCTGAAGCCGAGCAAGATTGGCCAGAGTCGGCCCCACATCGCCGCCGGTTGCGATCACCAAGCCTGCAGAAACAAGTGCGTTTGCCGCTTGATATGCCCCAATGAGCGGCAGGCTGATCTTATAGGTCTGGCCTTCTGCCTCGACCACCAATTGCTGTCCCAATTGGCCGGGTGTCCGCTCTACCAGCTTCAACGCACTGCCATTGGGACCAACTGTGAAGACTGCCAGCCCCCGCTCGCGCGCCAGATCAATCACCCGCGGAGAATATTCATCGGCATCCGCCCAAATAATGGCCGCGCCATCCGCATCCACAACTTCGGAAAACAAGCGCATTTTGGCGGTAAAATAATTGGCCATATCGCCATGATAATCGAGGTGATCTCGCGAGAGATTTGTGAAGGCTGCAGCCCGCACGGGCAGGCCTTCGGTGCGGCATTGATGAAGCCCATGGCTGGAGGCTTCAAAGGCCACATGACTAACACCCTCCCGCTTCAGCCCCGCCATGTTGGACAGGAAGGTCACAATATCCGGCGTTGTTAGCCCCGTGACGACGCGGTCATCGGCTGTTGTCACCCCCAAAGTGCCAATCGACGCCGCGGCGTGACCCGCCATCCGCCATAACTGGCGTGTCATTTCGACCGTGGACGTTTTGCCATTGGTGCCCGTGACAGCAACGGTCATGTCTGGGAATGGCTCAAAAAAGCGCGCCGCGAGCAGCGCAAAGGTCCGCCGGGGTTCATCGCTGACAATATGGACCGCGCCCTCAACGCGCACATCAGGCCGCGCGACAACCGCAAGAGCGCCCGCGGCAATTGCGGCGTCAATATAGTCCTCGCCATTCACTTTTGCGCCTTGAAAGGCCCCAAAAATATTCCCCGGCGCAACTTTGCGGTGGTCAATGGCAAAGCCCGTTACGGGGCGGGCGTCTGACGAATTGAGGAGCGCACCAAGTTTCATTCTGCGTCCGCCTTTTCTTTCCAGATCAACGTGCGCAAGCCATCAAGCGGCATATCCTTTGAGGGATCGGGGAAAACTCCCAGCATGGGCCCGGTCCGCGCAATGACCTTGGAAACGACGGGCGCTGCAGTCCAAGCCGCGGTTGTAAGCCCAAAAGATTCGGCATTGCCCTTGGGCGCATCCAGCATGGCAATCACCACATATCGCGGCGCATCCATTGGGAAGACAGCTGCAAAAGTCGACACGTTCACATGGCGGGAATACCCCCCTGCACCAGGCTTTTCCGCGGTGCCGGTTTTGCCACCAACGCGCAGTCCCAGAACATCTGCCTTCTTACCCGTGCCATCCGTTGCAATCAGACGTAGCAGCTGCCGAGATGTATCGCTCGTTTTCTGGGTAAAGACACGCCGACCCGGCACTGCGCGACCCGGCTCTACCTTCACCAGCGTTGCGGGCCGCAAAATGCCGCCATTCACCAAAGCTGCATAGGCCACCGCCAATTGCAGCGGCGTAACGGCAATGCCATGGCCATAGGCCGTCGTCATTGTGGTTGTCCGCGCCCAGAAACCGGGCACCAGGGGACGCCCTTTTTCTTTCAACTCAATCGCGGGCTGATCATAAAATCCAATGCGCCGGAACAGCGCTTCCATCCGCTCTGGGCCCATTTCATCGGCGATGCGTGCGGTAACAATGTTCGAAGAATGAACCAGCGTCTCCGGCACATTGAGCCAGCGATTCATCGGATGGTCATCTTTGATCTTAAATTTGCCAATTTGCAGCGGGGCTGTTGCATCATAGCGCTTGGACATGCTGGTCACGACACCCGCATCCATCGCCCCGGCCATCGCGATTGGCTTGAATGTTGAGCCCAGCTCATAAACGCTTTGCGTAACGTTATTGCGCAGCGTTTCGGGATCAACCCGGCGAATATTATTGGGGTTGAACACGGGCAAAGACACCATGGCTAAAAGCTCGCCAGTGTGCACATCCAGCACAAGGCCTGTGGCGCCCAATGCCTGATGGCTCGTCATCGCTGAAGAAAGTTCAGACTCCATCGCTGCCTGCACACGCTTGTCAATTGACAGGGCGACAGGTTGGCGCCGAGCCGGATCGGACAATTGCTTATCCAAGGCCCGTTCCATGCCCATAACGCCCCGGCCTTCCATATCGGTATAGCCAAGGACGTGCGCTGCCAGCGTCAGTTGCGGGTAGAGCCGCTCTGGCTCGCGAGAGAACGCCATGCCAGGCTCACCCAGTGCATTCACCTTTGCCACCAGTTCGGGCATCGCGCGGCGGCGCAAATACGTAAAGCGAACGCCCGACTTTAGCAGATCGAGATATTGCTGCTCGGTGCGCTCGGGCATCAAAGCGGCCAATTTGGGGGCCAAGTCTTCCGGCTTGTTCAGCAGGCGATTGGTGTGCACGCCAATCGACCAAGCCTCCATCGTGCGGGCCAGCACCTCGCCATTGCGATCAACAATATCCGCCCGTGCGCCGCGCTGGTTCTCCACCGCAGCAAAGCCGCTGCTTGGGCCAGAAAACACTGTCAGCCACATAAGCCGCAGCGCGATGACACCGGCCACCGCGCTGAACAAGAGCATCAGGACCATCAGCCTTTGGTGGGCAATCGCCAGCGATTGAACCTTTACCTCAGCATGACGTGTCCGGCTGGGCCGGGCGACGGATGCGGTCACTGAGCCGATTTGCCCTTTCCACCTCCGGTTTGGCTTTCACTGGCCGCCCGAACGAGGATTTCACTAAAGGTCCGCTGATCAACCAATTTGCGATCGAGCATTGCAAAACGCTGGGGCTTTGCAGGCTCTGACTTGGACGTAGCTGATTTGGGCGCTGTTGCCTTAGCTGCCGGCTTGCTGGCCGTTGCAGCTCGTGCAGGGCGAACATCAGCGGAGGCTAGGGCCACTGGCTTGGCAGACGCAGCGGCGGGCTTAGCCGCGCTGGGCGCAGATTTGGATGCTGCAGCCACAGGCTTAGCCCTTTGGGCCACCTGCGCCGTTTGCACCGGTGCTGCGGATGGTTGCGGCGTATTGGCCTGCGCTGTGACTGGGGCTGGGGCTGGGGCCATTGCCGCGGCCACCATGACTGGCGCGGGCGCCCCAACGCTGGCTGGCAAAATGCCGCCATCCAGCGTCTGCAAGGCGGTTTCGGTTGCCCGGAATTGACCAGCCTTGGGCGCGCCAAGTGCCAAAACCTCACTATTCCAACGCTCTAGCTGACGAAGTGAAGCACGTGTGCCCAATTCCGTTTGCAACTGCCTGATTTCATTTTGCGTACTCGCAATCTGACGGTCCACTTTCTCCAGCCGGGCGCGTTCCGCCGCGACACTTAACGAGACAGTGTACAGCGCCGTTGCTGCAAAGGCGCACCCAACAACCCAGACGACGGGACGAAATCTGTGAGCGATCATGCGGCACCTCGAAGTTGGTCAGGCCAGAAATGGGCAGCTGTGCGCCGCGCGACACGCAAGGTCGCAGAGCGGGCACGGGGATTACGTGTCAATTCAGCCTCGCCGGGCCGCACGGGCTTTGCGACAGCTTCAAAAGTAGCCTCGGGCCCGGACGGGCCAACATCAGGCAAATGGCGTGAACCTGCGGGGCGCTGGCCGCTGCGATCTCGCAAAAAGCGCTTCACAATCCGGTCTTCCAGGCTGTGGAATGTCACCACTGCCAAGCGGCCACCGGGCTTCAACACCCGCTCGGCTGCAATCAAGCCATCTTCCAACTCTTCAAGTTCACGGTTGATGTGAATGCGAATGGCCTGAAAAGCGCGCGTTGCCGGATCGCTCTTTTGGCCGTCGCGCCAGCCAACGGCGCGCCGGACAATCGACGCCAGCTGGGCGGTCCGCTCAATGGGACGAGCGGCAACAATGGCGCGCGCAATGCGCCGGGATTTGGGCTCATCGCCATAGCGATAGATGACATCAGCAATCAGCGCTTCATCAGCGGAATTCACGAAGTCAGCCGCGCTTTCGCCGACCTGCTCCATGCGCATATCAAGCGGGCCATCCGCCTGAAAAGAAAAGCCACGCCCAGCTTGATCAAGCTGCATTGAGGACACGCCAATATCGAGCGTGACGCCATCCACAGGGCCTGGCAAATGCTGCGCCATATTGGAAAACCGGTCCTGAACCAGCGTCAGGCCCTCGTCTCCCGCTGCGCGCCCAGCCGCAATGGCATCTGGGTCACGGTCAAAGGCAATGACGCGCGCACCTGCCTTTAACATCGCCCGACTATAGCCGCCTGCGCCAAAAGTGCCGTCAACATGCGTTTCGCCGGGGCTGATGGCGAGCGCGTCAATCACTTCTGCAAGCAAGACGGGGATATGGGGCGCAGTTTGGGACATCAGCGCACGCCCCTTTCTGCCATCAAAAAGGCAGCAACATCCTTTGTTTCTTCATCAATACCAGGCGTATCAATAAGGAGATTGGGGTTCCAAATTTCAAATGTATTGCCCGTGCCAAAGAAGAAGGCGAGCTCGGACAACTGCGCTTTGGCGCGGAAAAAGGCCGGCAGAATGAACCGGCCACTAGCATCATAGGGCACTTCTTCGACCAAGCCGAAGGCGCGGCGGTTATTGTTAAAATAGTCAAAATCGCGACCCGCAGACCGCTCTCGCTCCTCTTCGCGCTCCAGCCGATCATGCAGCAGACGCGACCAGCCTTTGTCATAGCCCGTCAGGCAAGGATCTTGCTGATGTTTGGCGATAATGAGAACGCGGCCGTCGCTGTTCTTTTCGATTGCAGAGCGCAGGAAGGCGGGAATCGCGACGCGGCCTTTGCCGTCAATCGCGTTCAGCGCGTGCCCCCTGAATAGCTCCCTTTCGCTCACAACACCCCTCAGCGCCTGAAGCTAACGGGCCGCCGCCAAGCCATAACCCCATGTTACGCCCAGCAAATTCAACACTGAATCAGGACAGCCCCGCCCCAATTTGACGAAGTTATGGCCTATCAGGGAATCATGGGGACAGCAAGGGATTTCACGGGTGAAATGGGGATTTAGCACCCCAGTATCGGGTTTTTATTGGGAAACCGTGCTTTTTTGTGATGTGTTTCTCTGGTCCAACCTCTTTCTATTTCACTGATTTCACTGATTTTTATCTGTCAGCAGCCCATTTATGGCCGCAATGGCGCGGGCTTGGGCAGCAGCATCTCCCTCTGGCTGAAGGAAATCTGCGTCGGCAATAAGGACGGCACCCCCCTTGCCAAGCTGGCAATAGGCAAGGGCGGGATCAGGCAGCCGACACCGGCCAGACGCGCGCACCCATTGCCCACTGCCGGGCAATGCAATGGTCCACGCCGCGATCCGCGCATGACGTGGTGGGCTGCCCATGGCATCGGGCTGCAGATCCAAACCCCAATGGCGGTATAAGGGGGACAAAAGCGTCGTGACAGGCGCCCGGCGCGGGTCGCCAATGGGGCGCTGCTGCGGCCAGCGCAAATCAGGATCTGCCAGAATAACAACACGCCCGCCCTGCCGCACCCAGGCATCAAGTGCCACCAACTCGGCTGGGGCAAGGCGCGGCGGCTGGATCAAAAGGAGCGTTTGAACAGGATGCAAGGCACGTGCATCTGCCATATCCAGCGCCACCACATCCCAACTGGCCGAAAGTGCCGTCAGGCTGGGCGCCGGGGCTGTGCGATTTTGGAGAACATCGGCAACATCCCCCTCCCCCCAAAAAAGCGGCAAAGCTGTCAGAATATGGAGCTTTGGCTTTGGCGCGGGCGAGCCTGCGGAACAGGCCCCGCACAGCACAGCAAGCGCGGCGACCAGCCCGCGCATCATTTTTTAGGCGCTGGCTCGTCCGCCTTTGCGGGGGCACCGGGGGCGACGCCCAGTTCAGCCAAAGGCTCGTTCTTTTCATCTGCTGATTTGGCTGGCTGGCCCGTCACAGTTGGCACATCTTGCACTTTGGCAGTGCCCAATTGCTGCAACATCGCGTTGGCCAAACCAATAAGCAGCAAGATACCGCCTAGCCCTGTCAGCCCAACGCGAATGCGCCGCCAGCTTTCATTCCGTTCTTGAAGGGGGTCCAGTGCCATTGTCAGTCTTTCAGCCATTCAAAAACAGGCAGGTTCTTCGACCGAAGCCAATCTGAGTTATAGAGCGTCGACAGATAACGGAAACCTGTATCGCACAAAATCGTCACAATTGTTTTGCCCGGCCCAAGCTGGCGGGCCAGCGCAACCGCCCCGGCAATGTTAATGCCTGAGGACAGGCCCAGACACAGGCCCTCTTCTCGCAGCATCCGCGCAACCCAATATAGCCCTTCCTCATCCGAGATGCGGAACTGCGTATCAATTGGTGCCCCGTCCAAATTTGCCGTGATGCGGCCTTGACCAATGCCTTCAGCAACGGAGCTGCCCTCAGCTTTTAACTCGCCATGGGCATAATAATTATACAGGGCCGCGCCATGGGGATCTGTGAGCGCAATCACAATCTCTTCTCGATGCGCTTTCAGCCCTAGGCCAACACCTGCAATCGTGCCGCCAGTGCCTGCAGCGCAGGTAAAGCCATCCACCTTACCTTCTGTCTGGGCCCAGATTTCTTCCGCCGTACCCATGATATGGGCCTTGCGGTTGGCAATATTGTCAAATTGGTTGGCCCAAATTGCGCCCTCCGTCTCCTCAGCAATGCGGCGGGACGTATGCACAAAATGGCCGGGATTGGAAAAAGGGGCCGGGGGCACCAAGACCAGTTCTGCCCCCAAGGCACGAAGCGTATCCATCTTTTCCCGACTTTGCGTGTCGGGCATGACGATAATCGTCTTATACCCCTTCGCATTGGCAACAAGGGCAAGGCCAATGCCGGTATTACCGGCCGTGCCTTCCACAATTGTGCCGCCGGGCGACAGGGAACCACGCGCTTCAGCATCTTCGACGATGAACAGCGCGGCGCGATCCTTCACCGAGGCGCCGGGATTGGCATATTCGCATTTTCCCAAAATGAGACAGCCAGTCTCTGACGACGGGCCTTCGAGTTTGACGAGCGGCGTGTTGCCGATCAGGGAGAGTGGATTGACAGCAAAAGACATAAGCGATCCGTAGCCTGATTGCCATGCGCGCGGCAAGCAAGTTGCACTTTTGTCGTTAATAGCAACAGGTGAGATGTCGGGACCGCAAAATGGATAGGTTCCCATAAATAAGATACTGATCTTTAAGTGGAAGCAGCCTAAGGTCTGGCTCGACACTTGGCATTTTTGGGGGGTGAATGATTTCCTCACGCAATTACGCGCCTTCAGCGCATCTGCTGCCCTTTATTCGGCGGCATTATATTGTGGAAGCCAAGCTTCCCGCTGATTTTTGCCATGAAGATTATCTGATGGCGGATAATGGCTTTGTGCGCGTTATTCTGGCAGGTGAGTGGGATTGGTGGCACCAAAACCAATGGGTAGCTGGGTCTGGCGCTTTGTTATTTGGCCCCAATGCGCACATGCTGCGCATCCGCGTGCGCGGCCCAATATGTGTTGTCGGCTTCGCCATCCGGCCCAGCGCCTGGACCGCGCTCTTCACCCAAGCCGCAGCCAGCCATGTTGATATGATCTCACCATTGGCGGATGCTTGGGCACCTGATTTGGTTGCCACACTTATCAAGTCTTTGGATGCCGCCAAGCAGGATAAAGACCGTGTGGCCGCCTTAGAAGCCGCCGTCGAAACCCAATTGGCAAGCCTGAAGGGAAAAGGCGTTGACCCCCTGATTGCGACATTTGAGTCGATTGCGCGGCGCGACAGCACCACCCGCGTGGAAGACGCCGCCCGGATATTGGGCCTTTCTCCTCGGCAATTGGAGCGACGCTGCCTCACCAGCTTTGGTTTGTCGCCCAAATCGGTTCTGCAGCGGTGCCGCTTTCTCGATATGGCCGCCGCCATGCGCGGTATTGGCAATGCGGATCAGGCCGAATTGGCGAGCTTACGCTATTTCGATCAATCGCATCTCAACCGCGAGGTGCGGCGCTATGCGGGCATGACGCCCGGCGCTTTTCAAAAGGCGACCATGCCGCTGTTTACCGAAAGCCTAAAACTCCGCGAAGAGGGCAAAACACTGGCCTAGGCCAGAATTTGACCGTCTTTCACCATCAAGCGCGTTGCTGCTGCTCCCGCCTCTTCGAACAGGCTGGGCTCGGTGCCCGTCATCCAGACTTGCCCGCCATTGGCGGATAGGCGCGCGAACAGCGCTGCACGGCGGACGGGGTCAAGATGCGCCGCTACTTCATCCAGCAGCAAGATTGGCGCGCGCCCCAGCCGTTCCGCCACCAATTCAGCGTGCGCCAAAATAATGCCCAGCAAGAGCGCCTTTTGCTCGCCAGTTGAGCACCGGGCAGCGGCCTGCGCTTTGCCCAAATGTGTGACGGCCAAGTCCATACGATGCGGGCCAATCAAAGTCCGGCCAGCGGCGGCATCACGCGGGCGATGGCGGCGGAGCTGCCCGGCAAAATCGCCATCCATTTCGCCGCCGTCAAGGGCCAGGCCAGCGCGGGCAAAGGGCCCGTCCGGCTGGCCCGCCAAGCGCGCGCCAAGCGCCGTTACCAAGTGCTGCCGCGCCT
>JBEDNE010000009.1:0-5126 GCA_041170745.1 Pseudomonadota bacterium | reverse complement strand
TTGTTGAGCGCACAGGCCCCAACAACCTTTGCGCCAGTGCGCTCAAAAAAGCGCTGGAAGATCCACGCCCCCACCGTATCCATCCGCGCAACGCCCGACAGATTCACTTCATGGACAGGCGTATGGAGCGCATCGAGCCGATCAGGCAGCACCCCAAGGCCGGACAAGGTGAGCCGTCCCGTAAAGCGCAGCTGCGCCTCTGGTCCGGTCTGCTCGATTGTAAAGTCCGCCATATCCGTCATCTTTGGGTACAGTGCTGCATAACTGCTGGATCGGCAAGCCGGATTGGTCCAAAGGCGCGCTGATGCAGCAGCTTTCTATCTTTGATATGGACAAAACGATCACACGGGCGGCCACCTTTGGGCCGTTCTTGGCCTATGCCGTGCCGCGGCACCGGCCTTGGCGCGTTATCTTCTTGCCGCTGGTGCTGATCACAAGTCTTGGTTTTGCCTTGCGATTGATCAGCCGGGGCCGGTTGAAGGAACTTAACCTCGCGCTCATGCTGGGGCGGCGCATTCCTGCTGATCAACTGACGCGCATTGCCCGTGGCTTTGCCGGCTTCACGCTGGCGCGCAACAGCCTTGCTGAGGCCTTGGCGCGCATTGAGCAAGAACGGGCCCAAGGCCGCCGCGTGGTGCTGGCGACGGCATCCTATGCCTTTTACGTGCGGGAAATTGCCAATTTGCTGGGCGTGAAAGACGTCATTGCCACCCAGACCACCAAGCTGGAGGACGTGGTTTCCCCCCGGATTAATGGCGAAAACTGCTATGGCGCGGCCAAGCTGCGGATGGTGCAAAGCTGGATGGCACAAAAAGGGCTAGACCGTGCGCAAAGCCATATTCGCTTCTTTTCCGATCATGTGTCAGATGCACCCTGCCTAATCTGGGCCGATGAAGGCTTTGCAACCAATGCCCATGCCCCGTTGCGGGCGCTGGCTGCAAAAAATGGCTGGACAATTCTGGACTGGGCTTAGGCCAAAACCGTCCCCACAGCCCATAAGACACCCACAATCAGTGGAATGCCCGCAAGATCAAGCAAGACGCCCGCCGTCAGCATGCGGGGCAAGGCAATATGGCCTGTTGCCCACGCAATTGCATTTGGCCCTGTGCCAGATGGCAGCATGAACCCCCAGCTGGAGGCCATGGCCGCACTGACGGCCAGCAAGGCCGGGTCCGCCCCGGTTGCCGCAATCAGCCCGCCCACAACGGGAATAATGCCGGAGGCGGTGGCAACATTGGACGCAAATTCTGTGACGATGATCACAATTGCCACCAGCACCAGCGCAATGAGAATGGGGTTGACGCTGGCCAAGGGGCGCAGTGCATCCCCCAGCCACAGGGCCAGGCCCGACGCGCTGATCCCGGCGGCCAAGGCAAGCCCGCCGCCAAACATCATAATCACGCCCCAAGGCGCACGATCCGCCTCTTTCCAGACCAAAATGGGCCGGCCCGTGCCATCTGGCACAATGAACAGCAGCAATGCGATCAAAATGGCGATGGTGCCATCTTCCACCATGCCATCGGGCAGCTGCTCTGCCAGCAAGGGCAGCAACACCCACCCCAAGACCACAGCGATGATCAACGGCACCAGCCGCTTTTCAGCCGTTGTCCACGCGCCAACATCGCCAATGCTGGCATGGGTGGCCGTGGCATCAAAACTGCCTTGGGCCACATGCTGCACGCGCATCAAAATAAACCAACAAATTGGCAACGCCACAGCGACAAGCGGCAGGCCATAAAGCGACCAAGTGACAAAGCTGATGTGAAAGCCGGTGCTCTTTTCAATCAGCCCGGCCGCAATTGCATTGGTGGGTGAGCCAACCAAAGTGCCAAGGCCGCCAATGGAGGCGGCAAAGGCAATGCCCATGGGCAGCGCGCCAGCCAAGCCGTTTGTTTCGCCTTCTGGCGTGCGATTGGCACGCAGCACAGCCACTGCAATCGGCATCATGATCAGCGCCGTTGCCGTGTTCGACACAATCATCGAGATCAGCGCCGTCGCCAGCATGAAGGCCATTAACAGGCCACCGGCGGACCGCCCCCCGCGGGCCAAAATCGCCAGCGCAAACCGACGGTGCAGGCCTGTGCGCTCAATTGCCAGCGCGATAAAGGCCCCGCCCAACACGAGGAAGAGAATGGGCGAATAATAGGCTGCCGCCACCTTGTCCGCGGGCATCACGCCCATGAAGGGCAAGGCGACAAAGGGCAAAAGCGCCGTGACAGTCAGCGGCAGAGCCTCGGTCATCCAGAGAATGGCCATCAGCACAACCAAGGCCGAGGTGCGCCACGCCAAGACTGACATCCCCGCAGGGGGCGCCAACGCCAGCATGGCCGCAAACAGGATCAGCCCAGCGAGTAAGCCCCATTTCTGTGCGCGATCCACATCTGCCCCCTTGTCTCTTTGGCAGCGGTGCTAGGCGGTCAGCCCGAAATGGGCAAGCCGATCAGCGAAATCTGGCGGCCATAGCCTGGCTCCCCGTGATGCGTGGCGCGACGAAAACTGTAAAAGCCCGCAGCATCGGTATAAGTGTCCAGCCCCAGGGCCGTCACCGTGGCAAGGCCCGCCGCTGCCAGTCGATGGGCGACATAACCTTCCAGATCAAACTGATAATGCCCCGCCCGGCCCGGCGAAAAGAAACGCTCATTGGCAGGATCATCTGTTTCAAAGCGCTGGGCAAAGCCTTCATCCACTTCATAAGAGGCACGCGCGATGCACGGGCCAATGGCCGCGCGAATGCGGCGCCGGTCTGCGCCCAGCGCACACATGGCCTCAACCGTCCTATCCGTCACGCCGCCAAGCGCGCCTTTCCACCCCGCATGGGCCGCGCCAATCACGCCGGCGTCCAAATCAGCAAAGAGCACGGGCGCGCAATCCGCCGTTAAAATGCCCAGCAACAGCCCCGGCGTCTTGGTAACCAGCGCATCGGCAGCCGGACGCTGGTCCAAAGGTACGGCACAATCCACCACCACCACATCCGGGCTATGCACTTGATAAACAGTGGCGAGCGCAGCACCCGGTAAGACAGCGTCCGCCGCCCGCCGCCGGTTTTCCGCCACAGCTTCCGGGTCATCTTCTGACCCAACGCCAACATTTAGCCCAGAGTGAATGCCCGTCGAGACGCCGCCGCGACGCCCCAAAAAGCCATGGGGTACACCCGATAAGCTCTTGGCCTGAAACACATCAATTTTGCTCATCCGTGCGCCTTTAGTCCAAGGCTGCCGGCTGGGGCCAGCCTGTGCCAATAAGCGCCAGTGCCTTGAACAGCGCCCCCATTTCCGTGGGATGGGTTAGCCGCCGATGCGCCTCGGCCAAATCAGCCCCGCGGTCGGGGTGCGCGCGGGCCAAAGCAGCGGCACGTTCGGCAATACCCAGCAGGCCCAAAAAATCCCCCTGCGCGACGGGGCCATAGACTTGAGCGCCGCTCATTTCGGCCATACCGGCCAGCGTAGCAAAATCGACATGGGCTGTCAGATCCTGCTCGCCCGGCGCGTCAAAGGGATTGGCAAAGCCATGTGCTTTCACGGCCTGCAGCGTTTCCCCCAAGGCCGGGCCTTCATAGCCATAATCCACAATCAATGCGCCGCCGCCTTGGGCCGCCAGACGCTTTGCCAAGGCGCGGACAATGGCAACTGAGGCGGGCGAACTTTCAATGATGCTGCCCGCAGGGGCATCGCGGAGCGCCGCGGGCACAATCTCATCCGGCACAGGCTTGCCCGCAATTGGCAGAAAAATCGTGTCCTGACAGGCGACCAGACGCTCGTGCCAAGCATCCGCCCGGCGGACGAGTTGATAGACAGGCAGGGCATCAAAAAATTCATTCGCCACAATCAGCAGCGGTGCATCGTCGGGCAGCGTGGTGACATCCTCATGCCAGATGGCATTGGGGACAGCCTTGGCTTGGGCTGCCCGCAGGGCAGAGCTGGTTTCAACAAAATGCACATCAGGGGCGAGACCCGCTTTGGCCATGGCCCTGAGCGCATCCTGAGCCAACGTGCCGCGCCCCGGACCTAATTCGACATAATGGACAGGGGGGCGCCCTGCACGATCCCACAGATCTGCCAGCCATAGACCAACTAATTCCCCAAACATCTGGCTGATTTCCGGCGCAGTAATAAAGTCTCCTGCCGACCCTAAAGGATCGCGTGTGCCATAATAATGGGCATTGGCGGCCGCCATAAACTGCGCAACGGGGATCGGCCCGCCCAGCGTGATGGCGCGGGCGAGCCGTTCTGGCAGCAGCGGATCCGTAGCTGTTGGCTCAGGCGCTGGGGCTGTGTCCGACACGCGTTTCCATCCGTTGGCGGCGACCATTGGCAGAGAAGATCAAATACAGGCCCAGCAAAATCATGGGCACGCACAAGGTTTGCCCCATGGTCATCCCAAAAAGGCCATAGACCCCGATGTCAGGCTCGCGCACAGTTTCAGCCACAACGCGGAAGGCGCCCATCCACAGGACGAAATGTCCGGCCAAATAGCCCGGCTTGTAGCGCGCATCGCTTTTCCAGAAGAGCAGCGAGAGGATGATGCCCAGCAGCAATCCTTCTAACCCTGCTTGATATAGCTGGCTTGGATGGCGCACAATTTCACCCCCACCCGGAAAGATCATGCCCCAAGGCACCGTGGTTTCGCGCCCCCAAAGCTCGCCATTCACAAAATTGGCAAGCCGGCCAAAAAAATGGCCAATGGGATAGACCACAACAACATAATCCATGATGCGCAGCCAATGGAGCTTTTCACGCCACGCAAACCACAAGGTGCCGAGAACAACCCCAATCACCCCGCCATGGAAGGACATGCCGCCCTCCCACAGCTTCAGGACGCTTAAAGGCTGAACCAGCATATCGGGGCTGTAAAACAGCACATAGCCAAACCGGCCGCCCAAAATAATGCCCAAGGTTGCGTAGAATACAAAATCATCCACATGGCGCTGCGCCATGGGAGATCCGGGCCGGGCACATAATTTCCCTAAATACCACCAGCCCAGCAAAATGCCGAAAATATAGGCAAGGCTGTACCAACGGATTTTGAAAAAACCGAGGTCGACCGCCACAGGATCGAGGCCCAGGCTTTCCCAGCGCACGGCAGACGTAACGTCAATAAGGCTTGCAAGGATCAACTCTTTTCCCCTC
>JBEDNE010000008.1:0-8206 GCA_041170745.1 Pseudomonadota bacterium | reverse complement strand
GCAATATTCAGATCGATGAAATATCTATTTTAAATCAGATACTCATAAACGTCTGGCCTCTATGGCATGGATACGCGCTGCCAAAGGCGATCCATGGGGCTGAAAGAAGTTATGCGCTAATGATCAATGTCAACGCTTCACCGGTCACATAGGGCTGGCTTAACGAACCTGCGGAACCCATTTACGTTGCGCGAGCTGTTCACGGCGCTGAGCCGCGCTCATAACCGGGGTGTTGTTTGGCAAATGGTCCCGTAAAGAGGCAATTGGGACAAGTCGGGCTGTTGGTGCATCTGCAGCGTCTATAGGCTGCTGAGAGCCTTGCCAGCGCATGAAGATATAGCCTTCCGGGTTGCCAGCGGCGTCTAGCCAATTCGGAACGCCGGGGTCGTCTAACGCTATGACAAATCGAATAAATCCATCATCATCAATCCGTGCTTGTTTGGCAGTTAGACTCACCTGATGTCGTAACGTGTTCGGCGTTACAAACCACGGATCACCAATTTGAATTCCCTGGTAAATGGCTGCAGCTTTGCGCACGGTGATCAGCAGCCCCTCGTCTTTGCTGATACGATACCGCGCTAATATGCTTTGCTGCCCTCCTAACCCGCCAGCTCCCGCCGCGGATAGGCGAGGCATCGGGAGTTCATTCACTTTCGTAGCGCGCGCAATCATCGGAACATATGTCTCTGCCCATAACTTTGTCGCTTGACACAAAGAGGCGGCGGCGATTGCGAACTGGTTTTTATACGCCTGCGCCTTTGGCACATCTATCCGTTCTATAAACAGGGTTGAGGGCGTTTCTTGCCAGTCTCCGAAAGACTGACGCGCCAAGACGGCCTGGGCATTTTGGGGGAGTGCGAACCAGGTTTTGCCGCGTGGTTTTTGTCCACCCAAATAGAATTCAAAACTTTTGCCCGGTTTTGCTCCCTGAGTATCTGGTTGCACGACCATCAGGTTTTTACCAAGTCCGATAATGGGGTACTGGTCCAGAATCTGAAATGTCAGTTCTGAGTGCGTGCCGCGCTGGCCGTAAACACGATAAACGCCGTCAGGTTCTAACAAAGCGGATCGATAGACATTGTCGGGATTATAGAGCCCTGGCATTCCCTCAATACGAGCACTGCGTCCGAAATACGGGGTGTCTAGCTGTGCGAGTTGATTTGCCAGGTCCCAAGATGACGCAAATAATCCAGTCAGAAATCGCTCTGTGTTTTGACGCGCCACATCGCTACTATTGGCATATGGCATGGCGCGAAGCTGGGCGCTCACCTGTTGCAATGCGACGACCAGTGGCTTGGACGAGTCTTGGCTGGGCTCTGCCGGGCCATCAGAGCCAGTGCAGTACGCATATTGTGCTTGAGGCGCTTCCGAGGAGCCGTCGCGTGTTTCTGCCCAAGCGGGCATGACAAAAAAAAGAGCAAAGAGACAACTGCACCACCGCTGCGCCATTCTTCACCCTACCCTTTCATCATCGCCACTTGCAAAATTGGTCTTAGCCTGGTGCCCGTTTGATTGTCGCCCGTTATGCGTATCCTAAGGATCCATAAACGCGGCTTATCGTCTCCTTACTCGCCTGCGAGACAAGGGAAGGTAGCATTCGGGATTATCTTTCCTAAAAATCTTTCGTCCGTCGCAAGCGTAGGGAAAGCCTCCACGAGCATTCAAATCATTGAATAAGTGTATAACGCGGCCGCTGCGGCACCAGCGATTGAATCTTTGATAGACGTTCGCTGCACTTCCGTAACGCGCAGGGATTGCTTCCCAGGCGCCGCGAGTGTCAACGAGCAATAACAGGCATTCCAAGAACAATTGGGTGCGTCTATCCCGTTCATCCTTATCGAACGGCCCTTTGTGCGAGAAGGTCTGCACAGCCGGCCATGCAGTCTCCACTATTTGGTTATAATGATCCGTTTGCATGTCGGCGCCCGTTTCTAACGTTGAAAGATGATGGGCTCTCCGCGGTTGACGCGATTGCTGGATGTCTCTTCTCATAGCTTTCCTTCACCATCTGCCGCTTCCATGGTTGCTAGAAAGGTTGGGGCCTTGGTTCGCTGGGAGAACAATTGCCTGGATCAGATTCGGGCGAATGTTTTGCGCGGCGCATCTGTTCCGTTTCAAACCGGACGAGGCCATGGACAGTCGTGTAAACAAGCCGACCACGATCGTCCGTTTTTAATCCCGTAAACGCGCCATTGAACCGAGGATCACTGCCCGATGCGATCGAGAGATCCAGCCGGCCAGTGTCAATATCAAAGCCAAGATGATAGAGTTGCCCCAGCTTGTCCCCAAGCGTGCCGTTGAGTGTCACCATCCTGCTTTTCCCGCTGATCATGGGCACGGTTGCAACAGTCCCCACATCCAGCCTGTGCCACAAGGCACGCCAGCGCTTTTTATCGCTGTTCCATTGATACATCGCGATCCCGCGCGGCAAAGGGCGGGTCGTGCCCAAGAGGAGGCCGCGCAGCAAGGTGCTTTGTATGGGGTAGGGTTTCAGCGCGGCAGGGGCCGGCATTCCATTTAGAACAAATGCATGGTCGCCATAGGCAACAACGGATTGTTCCGACTGCACCAAAGGAAAGTCAGGCCCCATATCAACAGTTATTTGGTCAACAATGCGCGCGGACTGAAATTCTGGGCGCGGCGTCCATCCTTTGGGTATGCCGTCACGCCACATTGCGACAAGGCGCATTTTTTTGGCACCATCAGTCAGAACAACCAGCTTATCATCGGCTTTGCCAAAACCCATAAGCGTTGGGGTTGATCCGGTGCCATCGCTAATTTTGCCCACCGGCATGCGCTCTCCGGCGTCATAAGGCGCGGACCAAGCTTGTTGTTTTTCGTCCGCACTTATTTTGCCGGTGGGCCCAATGACAAAGCGATACATTCGTCGATTCGAGGCAACATAAACGGCACCGCCATTCACCTCGTTGCTGGTCGCAAAGCCATTTGTAATCAACTCGTCCGCGCCTTGCGTGCTATAGCTATCAATCACCTGCAGGCTATTGCGATCCAGCGTCACGATGCGACCGCCTAAGGTGCTGACGACGAGAAAACCATTGAATGTCATGCCGAGCCCGAAGACAGTGTCACGGCTAAAATACGTTCCTTTCCGGACCTTTTCGTCATTGAAAAGTGTCTCTGGAAGCGTTGCGTATTTCGGCTCTGTTAGCTTTGACAACGGGTCTTTGCTGTTCTCATTATCAATCTTTACCAAGCCACGCGCATTGGCGCCGATGAATCCATTGCCGCGTGTAAACAGGGAATAGAGGACACCCTGATCCACTTGGTCTTCCATGGCAGAGACAAGTCGATTGGGCTGTGCTTGGAGAAATTCAGCAAGCCCTTTCTCATCTCCCCGTTCTAAAAACCGCTGCATGCCAGCGGCTTGTTGGTTGCGCTGTTGCCACGTCAGGAGCGTCCTTTCGGGATAGTTTTGGGCAACGCGCTTATGGTCGATTTCGCTGAACCGTCCATTTGCGAATTCCAGCTTGCGCAGCATTGCGCCAGAAAAGAACCAGTGGATTTCTCGGCCGCCTAACCGCGCCATGTAAGATGGAATACCCATGGCATCGCTTGGCACAATCTGGGCGCCAGATGGCGTCATGCAATAATGGCCGCGCACCATGGGAAGATTGACGCTGTCTGTCGCAGCGTCATTCCAATGGCTTTGATTATTGTGACTTGCTGCAAGATATGGGTTGGCGGGTGGGCGTGTCTGAAGCGATTTTGCGGCCGCTGGAGACAGCGCGCATAGAATAGCGCCCAGGGCGGAAATATAGCGCATAATGCTTGCCTTAAAAAGGCGGGAAGGTTGCCCTTCCCGCCCTTCATGTTTCCTTCGTCTTAAGATCGCTCTTAGAACTTAACACTCAGACTGAGACCATAGGTCCGCGGGTCGGCATAAAAGCCACCCGCATAGCCAAGGGAACCAAAGTCTACACCACGGACAAATTCGTGCCGGTTGGTCAGGTTTTTACCCCAGAGCATAAGCTGCGCTTCTGCACCGCCTAAGCGAATATTATCGAGCGAAATTTGCGCATCGATTTGCTTTTTCGCGTCGGAGATAAGCTGATCGTTAAACGGCGTCGAAATGCTGGTTGAGAAGCTCCTTTTCGGAGACTCATAAGTATACCCAACCCGTCCATTGAGAACCATTCCGGTCGTCCCAACGGGCGTACGCGCATTCAAGGCAATGTTGGCGGTATATTTTGACGTGTAGCCCGCCCTTGCGATCGAAGCGATGTTCACAATTGGCGCGCCAGCCGCCCCGCTGGTGGGGATCATGAACTCTTTATAGTTGATGTCGACATAGCCTGCGTTGCCATCAATCGACACATAATCGTTGAGGACGGCCCGTGCGTCGAACTCAAAGCCCGTATAATTGATCTTACCGATGTTGACGATACGCGAGCCAAAGACGCCGGGGCTAGCGGTGACAACGGGCACTGAGGCAGCGAGGTCCTTAAAGTTGTTCCGATAGGCTGCAATGTTGAGGCGCAACCTGCGGTTGAACAATTCGCTCTTCAGCCCAGCCTCATAAGAAATAATGCTCTCGGGCTGGAAAGGCACAAGCTTACTCGTGCCGGCCTGCGTTGTGTCAGGGGCGTTGAAACCGCCCGAGCGATAACCACTTGCCGCCCGGACATAAACCGAAGCCTCATCGCTCAGTTCATACCGCGCCATGGTGTTCCACGTTAGCTTCTTGAAGCTGGCATTGCCGAGGTCTGGCGTTGCGGGAGCCACAGCCCCAGATTGCCAACGCGTAATCGATTTATCATCCCAGGTGTACCGCAAGCCACCTGTCAGGCTGAGCTTCCCGTCACGCCCGCCGACATAATAAGTTGTTTGCCCGTACAGCGCCTTTGACTCTGAGGCCACACGATAGCGCAGCAATCCATTGGTCACGACAAGGCGATAACGTGCCGGATTGGCTGCGACAAAAGAGGGTCCCAATGGGCCAAAATTGGCCAAAAAGATTGCATTGGTGTCATATACAAAGCCAGAATTTTGCGGGTTGTTTTCACCCCCGCGTTCCCAGAAGTAAAAGCCACCAACGACCCAATCCATAGCGTCGCTATCGCCAGAGATTTCAATCTCCTGACTGAACTGCTCATGATCTCGATTGTTGTTGGTGTCGTAGAGGCCCTGCGTCGTGGTCGGGACTGGGCTGCCTGCCACAATGGCTTTTGCCGCGGCCGGGATTGATGGAATAAAGTTTAGCAGTGACAACGGCATGCCATTAAACAGCGTTGCATTGCTGAACAATGGGCCGCGGAATGTGCCCATCCCATCAAGATCAGAGCCCAGAGTAATGCTGTCCCACGTGCGATAGCCAGTTGTCGACTTTACTTTGAAACCGCCAAAGTCGTTCTGGATTTGGAGGTTATGGCCCTCCATCTTATCTTTTGCGTCTTGGTCGGCATTCAAGCAGATTGTGTCCCGGAAGGCCCGGGTCGGCACCGCCAAAGCGGCGCAGCCTGCCTCTTGAAACTGTGCTGCAGCCAGATACTGAGCGACTGGTGCCTGTTGTGTCTGGGTGATCCCTGGCTGGCCATTGACCACAAGCGGCGCGCGCGGCGTGCCATCTGCAACATTGGTCAGCTGGAACGCATTTGGCCGCCCCTTGTTCACTGCCCGATCATAAATATAGCGGATGCTGCCGGTGCCGCCCAAGTCGGCCTTTGCCGCAAATCTAAATGAGTCTGTGCGACGTGCACCTGGGTCTTTCGAGGAGTCAGGCTGAAGAATATTGTCAACAACGCCATTCCGCTCGCTATGTGCATAGCTAAAGCTGGTCTTAATGCCCAAGATCTCACCGGGTTCGATTGAAGCCCTTAGGTTTCGCGATCCATAATTGCCGATACCGACCTTGCCCGAGAATCTTGCCTCTGCGGACGGATCGCGAGAGATGAATGCAAGCGCGCCGCCCGTCGAATTGCGGCCAAACAATGTGCCTTGGGGACCACGCAGAATTTCCACGCGCTCCAGATCCATGACCTCAAGGCCACTTGCCCCCGAACGGCCGATATAAATGCCATCCACATAAAGGGCATTTGCTTGATCGAGACCAAAGGATTCACTCGCCGGAGAGGTGATCCCGCGAATTGAAACGACAGCAGCAGAAAGGCTGGTCGTGCTCTGAACAACGGTGACGTTCGGTGCGAGGCCGCTCAAGTCACGAGAGTCGCGTACGTTCAACTTCTGCAGTTTGTCAGCGCCAATCGCACTGATCGCAATTGGCACATCTTGAAGGTTCTGCTCACGTTTTTGAGCCGTGACGACAATCTCTTCCAGGCCTGACGAAGGCGCCGTCTGCGCGAGTGCTGGCATGCCCATCGCCGCAAGGCATGTACCACAGAAAAATTTAGACGCCGATTTAGCTCGAAGAAACTTCCCCATTTCTCTCTCCCTCTCCCGCAAGCCGCCCATTTTTTGGATTGTCTTGCATTTTTGTGTAGAATTTTGTCCTTGATTGCGTAAATTTTGTCAAGTTAGATTGCGCATAAGCAGATTTTGCGCGGCGGCGTTTGAATTTTGCGGGGGTTTGGACGGGAATAAGCTCTGCATTTTCAAATGCGCATGCTCAAATAAGATCTGGTGCAGAGCGGCGAATTGGGCCGTCAAAACAAAGAGGGTGGAGGGGGGCGTGCGCGCATCTGCAAAAGCGATTTTAGGGTTGGCCGCCTGGGCGACTCATATGGTAATTGCGCCGAGCGTTCAGGCAATTGAGACAGCGTCGGTCGTCCGGATTGACGCGCAGCAAGTTGAGCTGAGGTGGGAGGCTAAAGGGCCCGTCTCGGTTTACGTTGCCCAAGCGCCTGATGCAGGCCCTAAGCGGGCCCAGCTCTTGGTCAAAAACACAAAAGCCTCCGTGCTGCGTGTGAATGCCCCAGTCGCAGAACGCCGTTACTTCATTTTGGCGGAGCAAGAGCAGGCGAAGCTAACGCGTGTGGCCGAACGAGAACTGCCATTGCAGCAGGCCTCAAATTTTCGGGATGTTGGGGGCTATATCGGCGCAGACGGACGTCGCGTTAAATGGGGGCAGATCTTTCGGTCGGGTGCGATGCCTATGCTGACAGAGCAAGACACAGCGCTTGTTGCGAAACTCGGCATAAAAACAATTGTAGACCTCCGCTCGCTGGATGAACGGGCGATTGCGCCTGACACCATCGACGACCGCCTTGGCGCCCTGTTTATCTCGAACGATTATAGTCTGAAATCCGCGCTCCAAAACGCGCAAGCTGGGGGCGGGGAATATCTGTATCGGGGAAGTGGAAAAGCATTTGCCCCGCAATTCCGATCCATCTTTCATCGTCTGCTCGCGTCAGACGGTGCTGTTCTTTATCACTGTTCTGCTGGGCAAGATCGAACTGGCGTGGCGACAGCGTTGATCCTGTCCGCTTTAGGCGTTGATAGGAAAGTCATTCTTGCCGACTATCATTTGTCGACAGATCTGCGGCGGCCGCAATTTGAAATGCCGAAGATCGACTTAAAGGATTGGCCGGGCAATGCGATTGCGCCTTATTATGCTGCGCTCCAGTCGTCTCCAGGGCCACAAAAAGCAGAACCCCTTTTTACAAAAAGCGGTGCATCGCATTTGGCCCAGTTCTTTGACGTCATCGATAAAGAATACGGAACCATCGAGGAATATTTGTCCAAAGAACTCGGTGTCTCAAAATCCGATATTGAACGATTGAGGCTTCTTTACCTTGAATAGAAGGTCAAATGGCCGAGCAGGTTTTTTCTGCGACCTTGCCTGTGTGCGGCCAAAGTTGTTGCTCTCTTATGCGAAGGAAGTTGTATCATGAAATACACATTTGCCGCCGCTCTAGCTTGCCTTGGGGTTGCTGCCTCTGCCCAGCAAATGTCGGTCAGCGCGGGACTTACAACGGGTTCTATGAGCCGCGTTTCGCCCGTGTTGAACGCGCAGAGAAAAGTTGAAAATTTTGAGCCAGCGCTTGTCCATCCCAAGCAAGAGCAAGTTGCAAAAGCCAAGCTGGACGCCTTGTATAAGCGCACAGGGAAGCGCCCGAATATCTTGATCTTCATGATCGATGATCTTGGGTATAGCGACATGGGGGCCTATGGCGGCGGCGAAGCGCTTGGCACGCCCACCCCGCACATGGATCGATTGGCCCGCGAAGGGTTGAAACTCACGTCAACCTACGCCCAGCCGACGTGCACGCCCACGCGCGCAGCGCTGAAC
>JBEDNE010000007.1:0-2562 GCA_041170745.1 Pseudomonadota bacterium | reverse complement strand
CTCACGCCCCTTGGCAGACAGCGTTTCGAGCCAGAGCCGGTCGGCCCCCAATTCAGCCCCATCGGGCCAGACAAGGCTATGCCCCCACTCCCCCACCGACGCAGTGCCAATGTTGAGCGTAGGTGACACGAGGTCGGACACGTCCAGCGTCACCTCCTCGCCATCCGACCACCGCAGCCAGAGGCAGCCAGCCTCGCGCGCGTCGACGGCGGTGATGGTCCGCATCTTATCCATGCTCATCCATTCGACTCCTGCCAGATGGCGGTTAAGGTTGCTCTATTGGCCGCGGCCCATGCGCGCGCCTGCCGCAAAACGCCAGCAGGCGCACCGCCGATCATCACCTCACCCGTCGCTATTGAAACCGAACAGCGAAAGCCGGGCCCTTCAATATGGTAATGCGGTACGCCATGGTCTCGCCCATAGACCGAGATTTTCCAGTTCGGGCCTCGAGTCAGCGTGACCATAAGGCATAGAATAGTGCATATGATGCACTAGCGCAAGAGAGTGCCAGCGTTTACCGCGCCCCCAAATCTCCCTGCCCCACGGTGCTGGCGGCCATCTCCAGCATCCGGTCAAGGCTTTGCTTGGCCTTTAGGCGCAGGCTTTCCTCAATATGCACCTGTGGCGTCAGATCGCGCAGAGCAATGTACAGCTTTTCCAGCGTATTGAGCGCCATATAGGGGCAGATATTGCAGTTGCAGTTACCATCCGCGCCGGGCGCGCCAATGAAGTTTTTGTGTGGCATCGCCAATTGCATCTGGTGGATGATGTGCGGCTCAGTCGCCACAATCAGCGTGTCGCCGGGCATCTGCTTGGCATAGTCCAAAATGCCGCTGGTCGAGCCAACATAATCAGCATGATCAACAATATGCGCCGGGCATTCGGGGTGCGCCGCCACAGGGGCGCCGGGGTGCTGCGCCTTGAGCTTCACCAGCTCGGTTTCGGAGAACGCCTCATGCACAATGCAGACGCCGGGCCAGAGCAGCATATCGCGCCCAAGCTTGCGTTTGAGATAGCCGCCCAAATGCTTATCGGGGCCGAAAATGATTTTTTGATCCGCCGGAATTTGCGATAAAATCTTTTCTGCAGAAGAGCTTGTGACGATAATATCAGACAGCGCCTTAACTTCGGTTGAGCAGTTGATATAGGTCAGCGCGATATGATCCGGGTGGGCGGCGCGAAAGGCGGCGAACTGATCGGGCGGGCAGCTATCTTCCAGACTGCAGCCGGCATCCATATCGGGCAGGATCACGGTTTTTTCGGGCGAAAGGATCTTCGCGGTTTCGGCCATGAAGCGCACGCCACAAAAGGCAATGACATCAGCATCGGTGGCCTGCGCCTTGCGGCTCAATTCCAGACTATCGCCCACATAATCGGCCAGATCCTGAATTTCCGGCCGCTGATAATAATGGGCGAGGATGATGGCATTGCGCTCTTTGCGGAGGCGCTCAATCTCGGCGCGAATATCAACGCCAGCCAAATTGCCCGTCATGGCGGTCATAATGCGGATTCCTTTTCCATATCGGGGGTTTGCACGCGGACCCAATCTGCATCGGCGCCTGTCACAAGGCCCCGATCACGC
Organism: Pseudomonadota bacterium; assembly: GCA_041170745.1. Taxonomy (GTDB): domain Bacteria; phylum Pseudomonadota; class Alphaproteobacteria; order Sphingomonadales; family Sphingomonadaceae; genus Aquisediminimonas. Next base: position 980 of record JBEDNE010000007.1, on the reverse strand, counting down.
AGATCAATCAAATGCGCCAAGACAGACCGGCCAGCCGCTGGATGCAGGCGTTTATCAACGCCCTTGTACATTTGGGCGACCATAGCGGGGATATGCCCTACCCCTGCCTCCAAGAGGCGCAGAATTTGCCCCTCACGCTGTTTGCGGTGGCCCATCATGCCGCGCACAAGCCGCTGCGGCGTTTCAATGGGCGCGCCATGGGCGGGGTAATAAATCTGGTCCTCGCGCGTCATCAGCAGGCCAAGGCTGCGCATATAAGCGGCCATATCGCCATCAGGCGGCGAAACGACGCTGGTGGACCAGCCCATGACATGATCGCCGGTGAAGAGCGCCGCCTCTTCCTCCAGCGCGAAGCACAGATGGTTAGAGGTGTGCCCAGGCGTGGCGACGGCCGTCAGCGTCCAGCCGGGGCCATTGACCTGATCGCCATCGCCCAGAACGCGGTCCGGCGCATAAGTGGCGTCAAAGCTGGCATCGGCGCGCGGGCCATCATCTTCCAGCACCAAGGGCGCACACCCAATAATGGGCGCGCCCGTCGCCGCCGCCAGCGGTGCCGCCGCCGGGCTATGATCGCGGTGCGTGTGGGTGCAGAGAATGGCGACCACCCGTTCCCCCGCCAAAATGCGGATCAGCGCCTCCACATGGGCGGGATCATCCCCCAAAGGGCCGGGATCAATCACCGCGACCTCGCCCTGCCCGACAATATAGGTTTGCGTGCCCGTGTAACTGAAGGGCGATGGGTTATGCGCCAGCACGCGCCGGACCAAGGGGCTCATCTGCACCGCTTGGGCATAAGGCTCGTTCGAAAGATCTGGCACGTTCATGCAGCCCATGTGGCGCAGGCGCGAGCGATATTCAATGCCAGCCTAGGCTCAGGGGTCCGTCGATGCAGCAATTTCAGGATAGGGGAGCCGGGGAGGCGCCAGAGCGGGATGGAACCCGGAGCCTCCCCCGGCTGCATCAGCCTTTGGGGTTAGGCT
>JBEDNE010000006.1:0-14550 GCA_041170745.1 Pseudomonadota bacterium | reverse complement strand
GGTGGAGGCTGGTTGCGAAACCACGTAAATTGGCGCTTGGCATAGTTGCGCGTGGCCATTTGCGCGGCAGCCAGTGCTGCATCGCGGGAAAGGCGCCCGGCGAGGTGATCCGCCAGTTCCGGCACGCCAATAGCACGCATGACGGGCAAGTCCGGATCCAGCCCGCGCGCCAGTAGGGCCGCCACTTCCTCCAATCCTGCATCCATCATCTGCACGAAACGGGCATCACAGCGCGCGTAAAGCCAATCACGTGGGGGCAAAAGGATCATCGGGATCAGATCAATCTGGTCGCCAATGCCGCCCAGCTTATCTTTCTGCCAATCGGCCAATGTCCGCCCCGTGGAGCGAACCACCTCCAACGCGCGCGCCACGCGCGTGCTGTCATTCGGGGAGAGGCGCGCCGCAGCGGTGGGATCTTCCCGTGTTAAAGCGGCATAGGCTTCTCGCACGGGAAGCGCACGAATGCCGGCGCGAATGTGCGGATCAATGTCCGGCACTGGGGCAATGCCATCCAGCAAGGTGCGCAGATACAGCCCCGTGCCACCGACCAGAATGGGCAAACGCCCCTCTGCCGCGCTTTCGGCAATTGCGGCTTTGGCATCCTCTGCCCAGCGCGCGGCGGAACAGCTTTCCGCGCCATCAAGATAGCCAAACAACCGGTGCGGCGCGGCGGCTTCTTCGGCTTCGCTTGGCCTTGCCGAAAGGACGCGCAAGTCGCGGTAAACTTGGCTTGCATCCATGTTAATCAGCGTTGCAGGCAGATGTTCTGCCAGCCGCAATGCCAATGTAGACTTGCCGCTGGCCGTTGGCCCTGCGATGAGCGCGACCTTTAGAGGTGTATCGGACGATTCCATGTTCACAGCGACGCTCATAGCAGCCCAGAATTTTGATGCAGGTGATATTTCCACTGCGGCAGACGTGGTGGCGCAGGCTGGCGCGCAGGTGCTGGCGACCCGCTGGATCGAGACGAGGAAGGCACTGGATGTTGATTTCACCGGCAACCCTGTGGATGTGCGCGCGGCCGTGGAAGGCGCTTTCCCCGCGACCGACGCAATTGTGCAGCAAACGGCACATCGCGCCCGCGCGTTGATTGTGGCGGATATGGATTCCACCATGATCACCATTGAATGCATTGATGAGCTGGCCGATTATGCAGGCATTAAACCCCAAATTGCCGACGTGACTGAACGGGCCATGCGCGGCGAATTGGATTTTGAATCGGCGCTGCGCAGTCGTGTTGCGCTGTTGGAAGGGCTGCCTGAAGCCGTGATCGCGCAATGTTTGGCGGAACGCGTGGTGATTATGCCGGGCGCGAAAGAATTGGTCCGCACCATTCGGGCCCATGGCGGCCATGCCGTTCTGGTCTCAGGCGGGTTCACCCGCTTTGCAGAGCCTGTGGCGGCTGAAATTGGGTTTAATCAGGCCATTGCCAATGTCTTGGGCATTAAGGATGGCGTGCTGACAGGCAGTGTTGAAGGCGACATTGTGGGCGCGGCCACCAAGAAGCAGGTCTTGGAACAGACGTGCGCAGTCAAAGGCCTTGCGACGAACGAAAGCCTGGCCGTGGGTGATGGCGCTAATGATATTCCCATGATTGAAGCCGCTGGACTTGGCGTTGCCTATCACGCCAAGCCCAAAACAGCGGCTGCCGCCCCTGCGCGGATCGACCATGGCGACCTGACCGCCATTCTCTATGCCATGGGCTATCCGCGTGCTGCTTGGGCGACTGTGGATTGATGAGCGTGCCTGCTTAGGCCCTTACAACCATACAGGCCTGTTTTGCTGACCGCAGTTTTGCACAAAGCCGTGCCGCCTCTTCACGGCTGTTGATGGGGCCAGCGCGTACAACTGTAAATTCCCCATGTGATTGGGACAGCACCGAGTATTTGGCTAGGCTTGGCAGCCGGGTTTTGGCAGATGCGATCACATGACGCGCGGATGCGCTTGACCGAAAAGCGCCAAGCTGAACCTGCCAGCGCCCGCGCTCAGCCTGGGGCTTGGGAGATGCTGGGCGAGCCACCTTGGCCTCAGCGGGATTGTCCATCACCATGGCGACGCGTGCAGGCGCAGCAGCTTGGGGCGGCAAAGGCGCATCCGTGGCGAGGCCCGTGCCGACAGGCTCCATATTTGCGGCTGCCGTCTGCGTTTCTACCGGCGGTGATGGGAGTGGCGGCAGCAGATCAGGTCCGCGCGGCGCAGGTGGCGTTGCAGGCGGCATTGCTGGTGCGTGCACCACTTCGCCTGTCAGTTCGCGGGCTTGAAGCTTTAGTGTTTCGGCCAGACTAATCCCTTCTGCGCGCGTTTCCGCGGGGATATATTTGTTCATCTCTGCCAGATGCGTTGTTGCGCGACCGAGGCCGTTTGCGGACGCGCGCAGCATAAGCGCATAAGCGCGCGCCCAATCTTTCTCAATGAGATTACCGTTAAAAAGGGCTGTACCAAGCACATATTGCGCGCGCGGATCCTCCCGCTTGGCGGCCTTTTCCAACAGCGGAAAGGCTTCATCGTAATTGCCTTTTTGAAACAGGACCAGCGCCAGATTTTCTTCAGCACGAACATGGCCCAAACGCGCGGCGCGGCGATACCAATTTTCTGCCATATTCAAATCCATTGGGACGCCCCGGCCAAAGCGATAGGCTTGGCCAAGGTTGAACTGGGCGTCTGCATCGCCCGTCTGGGCCGGGATACGCCAATGCGCGACGGCATCTTCAAACTTGCCTTGTGCCCATGCCTCAACGCCAGCTTTGACATCTGCATATGCGGGCACAATTGGCAGGGTAACACCCAAGACGACTGCTGCAGCTAAAACATAATTACGCATAACGACTCACTCCACAGGCCGGAATTCCGGCAGTTTGACGGGGCTTGTTGACACTGAACGCCGCCGCTCAGTCACCTCTCATGTTTGGTAACCAGTTAACACAAATTTAGCAGCGCCTGTGCCATTGGGGGAGCCACCGAATAGGAGGTCGCTCGGAATATGCGCGTAATCGCACTGGCATCGCAAAAAGGAGGGACAGGCAAGACAACGCTTGCCGGTCATCTTGCCGTGCAGGCGCATATGGCTGGAGCTGGCCCAGTTGTGCTGTTGGACACAGATAATCTCGGAACCTTGGCTGATTGGTGGGACGCAAGACCGGCGGACGATCTTGCCTTTGTTGAAAGCCATATGGCGCGGCTGGCTGGGGATTTGACGGCTCTGCGCGAAGATGGATTTCGCTTGGCGATGATTGATACCCCGGCGGGCAACCCAATGGCCATTCAAACTGCCCTCCAACAGGCCGATTTGGTGGTTGTGCCAGTCCGCGTGGGTCCGCATGATCTGAAAGCCATTGGCCCATTGCTTGATCTCTGTGATCGCGCCGGTAAGCCATTGGTTTTTGTCGTCAATTCAGCATCGCTAGACAACCGCTTGGCAGAGGCAATGGTCGCGGCCTTGGCCAAGCATGGCAGTGTTTTGCCCAATTGGATTGCCCATCACTCGGGCTTGGTGGAAGCGATGGCCGAGGGGCTGACGATCATGGAAACCGAGCCTGACTGTCCGGTCAGTGCCGACATAGAGCAGCTGTGGGAGCAGCTCTGTCAGCGCGCGGATAAGAATTTCCGACGGACGGTTTTTACCGCGCCCAGCCCAAGTGGCTTTGCGGTCGCGCATAGGCCAGGGCCCATTGGCTTTGGCCGTCGTCAAATAGGATGATGAAAATGGTCGAACCTAAATCTTACCCAAATATTCTGTCCCTTCTTGCTGTGGGGCAAGGGTGGATATGGTCAAAGCCATGGACATTCTGGCCTATGCTTGCTGGGTTAGGGGCGTTTATGTGTCTTGCGCCGGGTGCGGTTGCAACGCGGGCGAGCTCGGAACAGGCAGAACTTACCAAGCTGGCGACACAGGCTTCTCAGGCGGCGCGGAAGAATTTGCAGTCAGGCAATGCACGGCGGGCGATATGGGCTGCAGAACGTGCAGTGGCTGCCATGCCAAGTTCGGCCGCGTATCGCGTGCAATTGGGGCAATCCTATATGCTGGCAGGCCGGTTTTTCTCCGCTGAAACGGCCTTTGCGGATGCACTGGCGCTCGAGCCGAGCAATGGCACGGCCATTTTGAAATTGGCCTTGGTGCGCATTGCCCTGGGCAAGCCGAAAGCCGCGCGGGATTTATTGGAAAGTCAGCAATCAGAACTGCCTGTGTCAGATTATGGCCTGGCGCTGGCGCTGGCGGGAGACCCGGCGGCGGGCATTGATGTGCTGGTGCCGGCGATGCGCGCAGGTGAGGCCAATGCGAGGCTAAGGCAGAATTTGGCATTGGCCTTTGCGATGGCAGGCCGTTGGGAAGACGCACGCGCCATGGCGCTTGTTGATTTGCCGCCCGACTTGGCGGATGCGCGGCTAAAACAATGGGCAGCCATGGCCCGGCCAGACCAGCCTTGGGCTCAAATGGCAAAGTTGATGGACATTAAAGTGCCGGCCAATTGGCAAATGACAGACACGGGGCAGCCCCAAGAATTGGCCCTTGGTCGGCCAAATCAGCTGGACACAGGCTTCGCCCAGTTGGAGGTGCGGCCCATGCCGCCCGAAAATGTGCCCGAGCCTGCTCCGCAAGCTGCGTCGGTTGTGACTGCGCAATTGGCAAGGGCGCTGCGGCCTGCGGCCGACCCATCTCGCTATGAAGTTTTAGCGGAAGAGAAAGATCCCGCAATCGTGCCGGCTTATGTGAAGCGTCTGCCAGCGCCTGCCCCAATGGCTGCGATTCCGCAGCGCTGGCGCCGCGCTTTCCGGTCTGGCGAGGGATATGTGGTTCAAATTGGTGCCTATCGCACGCCTCAAGCCGCGGCGAAAAGCTGGGCGCAAACGGCAAAGCGCTGGCGGCATTTAGAGTCCTATGCTGTGCATCAAGCCCGAGTGCGGGGCGAGAAGGGAACAGTTTACCGCATCTCACTTGGCAAATTTGCAAGCCGGGAAGAGGCACGTCGAGTTTGCGGCCAATTGCGCGCCCAAGGGGCGAGCTGCTTTCCCAGGGCGGTGACTGCTGTTGATACGTTGCGCTATGCCGCAAAGGCCCCAGCGCGGCCCCGACTATTGGCCATGCGCTAGCAGCCAAGATTAGCTCAGGACCCGCCCTCCTTTAATCGTGGCATGGACCCGGCCCTGCACAGGCAGCTTATCAAACGGAGTGTTGCCAGCCTGACCGACAAATTTAGCGGCATCAATTTGCCAAGGCATCCCTGCATCATAGACGACAAGGTCTGCAGGCGCGCCGGGTGCAATATGGCCGCACTCCAGCCCCAGCAGGCGCGATGGCGCGGCAGCAAGAAGATCAAACAGACGAGCCTCATCAATCAGGCCATCCCGCACAAGGCCAAGCGCCAAAGCGAGCAAGGTTTCAGCACCGGCCGAACCCGGATCCGCATCGGCAAAGGGCAGGCGCTTGGCCTCTGGACCGCGCGGATCATGCGCGGAGCAGAGGACATCAATTGTTCCATCCGCAATGGCGGCCAGACAGGCCTGGCGATCCGCCTCGGCGCGCAAGGGCGGGCTCAGGCGCGCAAAAGTGCGGAAATCATGAATTGCCACTTCCGACAGGAAGAGATGGGTGGGGGAAATGCCGCAGGTAACTTGCAGCCCCTTCGCCTTCGCTGCACGGACAAGGTCTAGCCCGCGCCGCGTGGTGACGGTGCGGAAATGGAGCCGCACGCCGGTGAGCTCTGCCAACAGAACGTCACGTGCAATGGCCATGGCTTCGGCTTCAGCAGGCGCACTGGCAAGGCCCAAGCGGCTGGCAATCTCGCCAGATGTCGCAACGGCATTGCCCGTCAGGCCGCCATCTTCGGCGTGGCTAATCAGCGTCATGTTGAGCGAGGCGGCATAGGCCATCACCTTCATCATCACGCCGGAATCCGCAATCCACTGCCGGCCCGTGGCAATTGCGCGCGCGCCCGTGTTGCGCATCATGGCAACTTCGCCCAGCTCTTGGCCCTGAAGCCCCTTGGTGGCAGCGGCCAGCGGATGCACCCACAGATCGGGCTTGGCGGCAAGGGCGGCCCGCTGGACAATGCCGGGCTCATCCAAAACGGGCGATTGATCGGGCATCAGCGCAACGCGCGTGATCCCCCCCGCAATGCAGGCGCGCTTATCAACCGAAAACACCCCCAGATCGACAATCCCCGGCGCAACTTGTGCGCCTTTGGCATCAAAAATCCGCGCATCAGGCGGGCAGGGCAAGTCTACGCCCTTAATCTGATCCCCTTCAATCAGAAGTGACGTGCCGCCCCCCAGAATTTGGGCATTGGTAATTGCCAGAAACTCGGTCATGTTGCGCTCCTGCGGTTGCGCGTGAGCACGTCAAGACAGGCCATGCGCACGGCAACGCCCATTTCCACCTGTTCGGCAATGACCGATCGATTGACATCATCCGCCACATCGCTGGCAATTTCGACGCCGCGGTTCATGGGGCCGGGGTGCATTACCAAGGCATCGGGCTTGGCGCGCTTCAGCCGTTCATAGGTCAGGCCATAGAGCGCATGATATTCTCGCAACGAAGGGATGAAGCCGCCCTCCATCCGCTCCGTCTGCAGGCGCAGCATCATCACCACGTCAACGCCTTCAAGCCCCGCATCCATGTCAGTAAACGGTGTGACACCCATCTGCTCAATCCCCGGCGGCATCAGCGTGGCAGGTGCAATCACGCGAACCTCAGCGGCAAGCGAGGTGAGGGCCAAAATGTTGGACCGCGCAACGCGACTGTGCAGCACATCCCCACAAATGGCGACTTTCAACCCCTGAAACTGGCCTTTGCGGCGGCGGATGGTGAGCGCATCGAGCAATGCTTGTGTGGGGTGTTCATGCCGACCATCGCCCGCGTTCAGCACCGGACAATCCACCTTGTCAGCAATCAACGCCACTGCGCCTGATGAGGCATGGCGGATCACAATCACATCGGCGCGCATCGCATTGAGGGTGATGGCCGTATCGATCAGCGTTTCGCCTTTTTTCACGCTGGACGTGGCGGCGTGCATATTCACAACGTCTGCACCCAGCCTTTTGCCCGCAATTTCAAAGGACAACAGCGTGCGCGTGGAATTTTCAAAAAAGGCGTTGATTTGCGTCAGCCCCGCCAGCCGATCATCATGTTTGGTGAGCGAGCGGTTGAGCGTGACCCATTGTTCCGCCTCATCCAACAAAAACAGGATTTCGTGCGGCTGCAAGCCAGCGATGCCGAGCAAATGTCGGTGCGGGAAGAGAGGCGATGTCATTAAAGCCCAGCCCTAGCCGCGTCCCCCCATTGGGGTCAAGCACTCATCCCCTTTTGCGGGCGCACGAAAGGCTGCCAAGTCAGTCTAGGACAATCCGCCCATCGCCAGCGCATCAATTGCGCCTTGCAGAATATAGGCCGCTGCTGCGGAATCGACCCGGTCGGCGCGCTTGGCGCGGGATAAATCGGCGGCAATCATTGCGCGTTCCACGGCTTGGGTGGACCAGCGCTCATCCCAGAGGAAAATCGGCAGGCCCAATTCGTCGATATTGCGGGCAAAGGCGCGTGTGGATTGCGTGCGTGGACTATCGCTGCCGTCCAGATTAAGCGGCAGGCCAATCACAATCCCCCGCACCAATTGCGCCCCAATTATTTCGCGCAACTTGGCCCGATCAACTGAGAATTTGGTGCGCCGGATCAACTCAGCAGGCGTGGCAATTGTCCAACCTGCATCGCACAACGCCGTGCCAATGGTTTGTGTGCCGACATCAAGGCCAAGCAAACGGCCGCCTTCAGGCAGGTCGGCGCGAAAATCGGAAGCGGCAAGGTGAATCACTGGGCGCTAAAAGCCTGAGTGCGGCGCACCGCATCGGCACGCAAATTCGCCCAAAACAGCCCATAATCATAGACATGATAATTGTTGCCGGGCAGAACATAAGATCCAAGATCAGGCCCTTCACCAATGAGCAAATAGCCCTTGGCATCGCAGCGCGCGCCAACAAGGCCTGCCCCCAATGTGCCCGTTTTCAAATCTGCACTGCTGTTCACGCTGCCCAAATTGGCTTTGATGTCAGATGAAGGCTGTGCCCCGCCATTCAGCGGGTTGGTGCACAGATAGGCATCGCCGCGCGGGCGGCCCGTTAGGCTGGGCTGGGCATCAAAGGCTGCCGAAACATCCTGCGTTTCGGCAGGCTCGGCATAGCTTTGATAGCTGAAGACACAGCCTGTCTGATCCGCCGTGGTGCAGGCGGGCAGGCCAAGCGCTGGCAAATCTGCCCGCAACGAGATGGGCCAGCCAATCGCATAGGCTGCCACAATTCGCTTGGTCAGCGGGGTGCCGGCCACGCGGTCTTTCAGCAGGTGGAGCAGGTGGCGGGCGCCTTGGCTATGGCCCGCCAAAATTAGCGGCGTGCCGGGCTTTTGTGCCGCCAGAAAGGCATCAAAGCTTTGTAAGACATCTTGATAGGCAAGGCCAAGGGCTTGGTCCTTTTCAGCCTTGTCCGTCAAAAAGGCACCAAATGCCGCCTGACGATAGCGTGGAGCCCAAATATTGGACGTGGCATTAAACACGCTCGCTTGCGCGCGAACGAATTGCGCCGCCCGGTCATTTGCCTCGGCATCGTCCAAAGGCGCATTCCAGTGCGCTTTCGCCAAATAACTGGTGGGGTGAATGAAAAAGACGGCAGCCGCACTTTGCGCTGCCTCTGCCTTTGCCAGTCCATCGGGCCGCCATAGCGCTGGGTTGCCGGGCTTGTCTGGCCGGGCAATCCACATATCTGGCTGGTCATAGGCCGTCGCCGCCAGCGCGGGTTGTGCTCGAAAGGGGTCGCTCGGCACAAAGGCAATGCGCGATAACTGCAGGCCAAAAAGCCGCAGCGCCGTCAAAACGACGATAATCAGAACAATAATGCCAGCAATGATATAGAGGAATTTGCGTGCCATGGGTCTTCATCCGTTCGGCGCGCCTTAGAGCATGGCTTGAGGGTTAGGCGCAAGACGCGGGTGATTGGCCTGCTTTGCTCCACATCAATTTCTGATCCAGCAGGCGCAGGTGAGTTGTTTTTGGCGTGGGGTAAGTTAAAGCCTGTGCATCACTTATTTCCAACCGGGATGGCTTTTCCATGAAGTTTTTCGCTGACACTGCCGAGATTGCCGACATTAAAGAACTGGCTGCAACGGGCCTGTTGGATGGTGTGACAACCAACCCGTCGTTGATCCACAAGTCCGGCCGCGATTTCATGGACGTCACGCGCGAGATTTGCAGCATTGTAGATGGCCCGGTGTCGGCAGAAGTTGTCGCGCTCGACCATGAAGGCATGATGCGCGAGGCAGAGGTGCTGCGCAAAATTGCCGACAATGTCTGCATCAAGGTGCCGCTGACCATTGATGGCCTCAAAACCTGCAAGGCGCTGACGGGCGATGGCACAATGGTGAATGTCACTTTGTGCTTCTCCGCCAATCAGGCGCTGCTGGCGGCAAAGGCAGGGGCCAGCTTCATCTCGCCCTTTGTCGGTCGGCATGATGATAATGGCTTTGATGGCATGGCGCTGATTTCAGATATTCGCCTGATTTATGACAATTATGGCTTTGATACTGAAATTCTGGTCGCCAGTGTGCGCCACACCATCCATGTGCTGGAAGCCGCACGAATTGGCGCCGATGTGATGACAGCCCCGCCTTCAGTCATCAAGGCCATGTTCAACCATGTGCTGACCGATAAGGGCATTGCAGGCTTTTTGGCTGACTGGGAAAAGACCGGTCAGAAGATCGGTTGAGCGACCTCGTCCAGCGTTGGTCTGATTATCTCCGGCGTGATCGGCGCCGGTCCATCCATACCATCCGGGCCTATGTGGCAACGGCTGAGCGGTTGATGAGCTTTTTGCGCGTGCACCAAGGCGGCACGCCGGATTTGGCGCGGGTTGATGCCGCGGATATGCGGGCTTACCTCGCGTCGCGGCGGCTGGACGGCATTGGCAATGTGTCGACTGCAAGAGAACTCTCGGCGGTACGCGGGTTTCTCCGCTTTGCGGCTGGGGAAGAGGCTGTGCCCCGTCTGAAAGGCCCGCGTGTCAAAAAATCCCTGCCGCGTCCCATAGCGCCCGATGATGCCGTGGCCTTGGCCGAAGATGTGGCGGAACAAGCCCGCCACCCTTGGGTGGCCGCGCGCGATTGGGCCTTATTGTTGCTGCTCTATGGCGCGGGCCTGCGCATTGGTGAGGCCTTGGGCCTGACGGGGGATGTGCTTCCCTTGGGTGAGACACTGTCTGTTACTGGCAAGCGACAAAAGACACGGATCGTGCCGCTCTTGCCCGAAGTGCGGCAGGCGATTGAAGCGTATCTTGATGCGTCTCCGCATGGTGTTGTGAAGGGGGAGCCCTTGTTTCGTGGGCTGCGCGGCGGCCCCTTAGAGCCGGGCACAGTCCGCCGCTCCGTGCGGGCGGCGCGGGCGCGGCTGGGCCTTGGCACGCGCACCACACCCCATGCGCTGCGCCACAGCTTTGCCAGCCATTTGCTTGCCCGTGGCGCGGATTTGCGCAGTCTGCAAGAATTGCTGGGCCATGCCAGCCTATCCTCGACGCAAGTTTATACCGCGTTAGACACGGCCTATTTGCTGGATATTTATCAAAACGCCCACCCGCGCGCGTGAGGTAGCAGCTTTAAACGGTCATCATGTGCTCCGGCCTTGTGCAGGAGCCCAGTGCGCTAAGGATTTGGACGTTTTCCTGGGCTCCGGGTCAGGCCCGGAGTACAGTCCGCCCAGTCTTCACTTGTGCTCCGGCCTTGTGCCGGAGCCCAGATGGTTAGCCGATTGCATGAACGGCCACTGTCTCCCACAAAGCCGCAAAGACAGGGTACCGCGACATGCTGCGCGCAAGCGTCATTTGCGTTCTCTGCGCCTTTGCGCGCGCCCTATTCCGCTGGGCTCCGGGTCAAGCCCGGAGTGCATAGACGATGTCCGGCGCTCCTAAGGGGCGCGCCTTTTACGCCCTATTTCGGGTCGGGCGTCCAGCGCAGCAGCCGCCAGACATAAGCGACAACGATCGCAATGATGATGCCCGTTGCGATTGGGCCAACAATGGCATCCACTTGGTCAAATGTTTTGCCCATCGCATAGCCCGCAAGGCCCAATAATGCGGTCCATCCCGCGGTGCCAATGGTCGACCAAATGACAAAGGTCAGCAGCCGCATATGGAGCAACCCGGCGGGAATAGAGATTAATGAGCGCAGCGTTGGCAGCATCCGCCCAAAAAACACAATTGCCCAGCCGCGTGTGCCAAATAGTTTTTCAGCCTTTTCAATTTCATGCCAATCGAGCGTCAAGAAACGGCCCCAGCGCAGAATGAGGGGCTTAAAGCGCTCAATCCCAATCACTCGCGCGGCGAGATACCAAAAACAATTGCCCAGCATGGCACCGGCAGTGCCCGCCGCAATCACCGCGGTGATGTTCATCCCGCCATTGGCGGCTCCCATCCCGGCGACAGTCATAATGACTTCCGATGGAATTGGCGGAAACACAGTTTCCAAAAACATCAGGAACCCAACACCCAAATAGCCCGCGTCTTCAATCAGGCGGATGATCCAATCAGTCATGTACGCAACTTTCGTTCGATCACATCCCATATCAAGCCGGGGGTATCTGTTCCGTTAAAGGCATCCATGGCGACAATGCCGGTGGGCGATGTGACGTTAATTTCCGTCAGCCATTTGCCGCCAATCACATCAATGCCAACGAACAACAGGCCACGCTTTTTGAGTTCCGGGCCAATGGCATCGCAAATCGCTTGTTCACCAGCGGTCAGGGCCGTTGCTTCGGCCCGGCCACCGGCGGCAAGGTTGGACCGGATTTCCCCGGCGCCGGGAATCCGGTTGATCGCGCCCGCCACGTCGCCATCAATCAGGATGATCCGCTTATCCCCTTCGGCAACATCGCGGATAAAAGCTTGGGCCATAAAGGGCTCACGCCAGACTTGGCCGAACAATTCAGTCAACGCGGCCAAATTCTTACCATCTGTGCCAATGTGCATCACCGCCGAGCCGGCATTGCCATGCAGGGGCTTGATAACGATTTCGCCATGCTGCGCTTGAAAAGCGCGGACTTCTGCCAGCGAACGTGTGACTAAGGTCGGCGGCATGAATTGGGCGAAATCCAGCACAAACACCTTTTCAGGCGCATTGCGCACACTGGCCGGATCATTGACGACGAGGGTCTGGCCCTGCAGCCGTTCCAGCAAATGTGTGGCCGTAATATAGCCCAAATCAAAAGGCGGGTCTTGCCGCATCCAGACAACGTCAACATCGGTTCCGAGATCAAGCCGAACCGCCGCGCCAAAGCGAAAATGATCACCCGCCACGCGCTGCACGGTGACGGGGCGTGCCGCGGCCCAAACCTTGCCATCGGCATAGTTTAGCTCTTCAGGTGTGAAGTGATAGACGGTGTAGCCACGCGCTTGGGCAGACAGCATCAGCGCAAAGGAGCTATCCCCTGCAATGCTGAGGCCCTCCATTGGGTCCATCTGAAATGCCACGGTCAAGCTCATAGGGGCCTCCTCATCTGGCGCGCGATCTAGGGGAAAGCGGGGGGATTGTCACCCATGCCAGACATTCTTCAACTGGCGTGGCCAAGAAAAAGGTGCAAGCAGCAGGACATCAAGGCGAATAGCATCGTCGGGACGGGCAAAGCGGGGGGCAAGCACCTCCATGGCGGCTGCCACCCGGCGGAGGCGATAGCTGTCAATCGCCAAGCCCAAATCCGCCGCTTTTTGGCGGGTTTTGACTTCAATAAAGGCCAAGGTGCGACCACGCCGGGCAATGATGTCGACTTCCCCCGCGCGCACGCGGACCCGGCGACCCAAAATGCGCCATCCGTGCAGCCGCAGCCACCAACAGGCCAGTGCCTCTCCCTTCTGGCCGCGCGCTTCAGCGGCCCTGCGGCTCACTTGCCTTGCAACTCCAGCGCGCGGGCATAGAGCGCCTTGCGATCCGCCCCTAATGCCCGCGCGACAGCGCCTGCGGCTTGCGCGGGGGAGGCGGTTTTCATCGCTTCTCGCAAGGCCGCTTCAATATCTTCTGCGCTGGCGGCCTCTGCTTCGCCCGGCGGGCCAACAATCACAACAATCTCACCCTTGGGCGGCGCATCGGCGTAACGGGCGGACAGCTCTTCCAAACTGCCCGTCACACATTCTTCATAGGCCTTGGTAATTTCCCTTGCGACGGCTGCCTCACGATTGCCGAGCACAGCGGCGACATCCGCCAGCATGGCAGACAGCCTCGGCCCCGTTTCATAAAAGACCAAAGTTGCCCGCAGCGCTTTGAAGTCGGCCAGCATATCGGCACGCGCCTTCGCCTTGGGTGGCAGGAAGCCGGCAAAAAGGAACCGATCGGTTGGCAAGCCGGACAGTGTCAGTGCCGCAATAACGGCGGATGGGCCCGGAATAGTCACAATATTATGCCCCGCCGCGCGGGCATCACGCACCAGTTTATAGCCGGGGTCAGAGATAAGCGGCGTGCCCGCGTCTGACACCAGAGCAATTGCCTCTGTCGCCATCCGCGTGATCAATCCGGGGCGAACCTTATCTGCATTATGGTCATGATAAGGTAACATCGGCCGTTTAATGCCAATATGTTGCAGCAACTTGGCGGTGACGCGGCTATCTTCCACCGCTATGAGGTCAGCTGCTGTCAAAATTGCGGCAGCCCTTGGGCTCAAATCGCCAAGATTGCCGATTGGCGTGGCGACGATATAGAGTCCGGGAGCAAGTGGTTGGGCCATAGGGAGTGTGTCATGGCAGAGACTAAGGGTCTGGGGCAAGTCAAAGGCTGGCAACGTCGCTATGTTCTGCGCTGGGGCGTGGTGGGCGCCGCGCTGTTCGCCGTTGGTTGCCAAACGGTGCCCAAGGCTCCGCCCAAGCCTGTGGCGCCGCCCAAAGAAGAGGGCGTGACCCAAGGCCTGCCCACAGATGCCACGCGCCACCGCATTGCTTTGCTTGTGCCGCTCACTGGCCCCAATGCGGCTGTTGGGGAGTCCATTGCCAATGCGGCGAATATGGCCGTTCTCGATACGGGCGGTGAACGCATCCGCATGACGGTGTATGACACCGGCAGCAACCCAGCTGCCGCCGCTGAAAAGGCGATTGGCGAAGGCAATAAGCTGATTCTCGGCCCGCTTTTGGCAGAAGATGTGCGGTCCGCCGCTGATGTGGGCCGCAAATATCGCGTTCCGCTCATCGCTTTTTCCAATGATGTGTCCGTTGCAGGCAATGGCACCTATTTGCTGGGCTTTACGCCTGCACAGGCCGTTGCCCGCGTGGTGGGCTATGCCCGCACCCGCAATATGACGCGCTTTGCTGGGCTGGTGCCTGCCGGTGTCTATGGCCAGCGTGCGCAAACCGCGCTCACCCGGGCAGTGGAAGAGGCAGGCGGGACATTGGTGTCCGTTCAGACCTATGATCGCAATTCGGGCGCTGTCATGGCCGCCATTTCGCGGCTTAACAAAGCGGGCAAGGCCGATGCGATCTTGATTGCTGATTCCACACGCACCGCCGTGCAGGCGATTCCCATCATCCGCCGCGGGCCCAGTGACACCG
>JBEDNE010000005.1:0-7765 GCA_041170745.1 Pseudomonadota bacterium | reverse complement strand
ATGCTCTAGAAAATCCAAATTTATGTGCTGAAATATCGCGGGCACGCGCCGCGCTTTTGACTGACCTCCAGCTGGACGATCTGATCTGATGACTGCGCCTTCTCCTCTCGACCAGATGGATCGTTTGCTGGGCATCATGGCGCGCCTGCGCGATCCCGTTTCGGGCTGCCCATGGGATGTTGAGCAGACCTATGCCACCATTGCGCCCTACACGATTGAAGAGGCCTATGAAGTGGCCGACGCCATCGCCCGGCATGATCTGGCGGAGTTGAAAGAGGAATTGGGCGATTTGTTGCTGCAGGTCGTGTTCCATGCGCGCATGGCGGAAGAAGACGGTGCATTTGGCTTTGCCGATGTGGCCGCGGCCATTTCAGACAAGATGGAACGCCGCCACCCCCATGTCTTCGGCGATGCCACGGGGGTTGATTGGGAAGCGATTAAGGCTGCCGAGCGTGCCGAGAAGGCCACAGCAGAGCCACAAACCGCTCTGTCTGGCGTGGCCCTTGGCCTTCCGGCCCTATTACGGGCAGAAAAGCTGCAAAAGCGGGCCGCCCGCACAGGTTTTGACTGGCCCAATGCCGATGGCGCGCGCGCCAAGATTATCGAAGAACTGGCAGAAGTTGACGCCGCTCCTGATCAGGATGCGCGCGAGGATGAGCTCGGAGATCTGCTCTTTGCCGTTGTGAATTGGGCGCGCAAGTTAAACATTGATCCCGAGGCGGCCTTGCGCCGTGCCAATCGCAAATTTGAAGATCGTTTCCGCACAATGGAGGTCATGGCGGGGGATGCCTTTGTCGGCCTCAGCCTCGAGGACAAAGAAGCCCTTTGGCAGCAGGCCAAAACCGCAATCTAGTCTTTACCCAAAGCGCGATTGAAACCGGGCATAATCTTCATCCGACAAGCGCACAGCTAAGTGCATTTGCGCGTCGTCAGCCTCTTGGGTGACAACTTCGCCATGCGCATGAATCCATGCAATTGCAGCTCCTTGTGCCAGAGGCAGGTCTAAATGGCGGATGCGATGCGTTGACGTGAGCTTTGCAGAACAGGCCTGCGCCAAATCGTCCGTCCCCTCCCCCGTCAGCGCCGACACCAACACCACATCGTCACGGCGCGCAGCTTCGGCCCGCAGAACATCCCGCGCCTCAGCGCTCAATTGGTCAATCTTGTTCCAAACCTCAATCATCGGGGCGGCTTCTTCTCCGCGCGCGCCAATATCGGTTAACACTTGCTCCACATCGTCGCGCTGTGCTTCGCTATCGGGGTGCGAGATATCACGGACATGGACGACAAGGTCAGCCGAGTTGACTTCTTCCAGCGTAGCCCGAAAAGCCGCCACCAATTGTGTCGGCAAATCAGAGACAAAGCCCACTGTGTCCGACAAAATGGCTTTATCCACCCCCGGCAACGAAATCTGCCGCATTGTTGGATCCAACGTGGCGAAGAGCAAATCTTCTGCCATGACGGTTGCGCCCGTCATCTGATTAAACAAGGTCGATTTGCCAGCATTGGTATAGCCCACCAGCGCAATAACAGGCCAAGGCGCCTTCTTGCGCCGATCGCGATGCAAGCCACGCGTCCGGCGGACTTGCTCCAACTCTCGCCGAAGCTTGGCCATACGGTCGCGGATCATTCGCCGGTCGGCTTCAATCTGGGTTTCACCGGGGCCGCCGAGAAAGCCAAAACCGCCCCGCTGGCGCTCCAAGTGGGTCCAACTGCGCACCAATCGGCCAGCTTGATAATCCAAGTGCGCCAGCTCAACTTGCAGCCGGCCTTCTGCAGTCGCCGCGCGTTCGCCAAAAATTTCGAGGATCAAGCCAGTCCGATCGATGACCTTCGCCTTGGTTTCCTTTTCCAAATTCCGCTGCTGAACGGGCGTTAACGCGCCATCGATGATAATGAGCTCGGCATCTTGCGCTGCGCGCCGCGCGGCCAAATCTTCGACTTGCCCGGATCCAAATAATGTCGCTGGGCAGGCCCCACGAATGCGATAAGAGGTTCGTTCGACAACGGATATGCCAATTGCTTCGGCAAGGCCTGCAGCCTCGTCCAAACGCGCCTCTGCCGTGCGGGCGCTGCTGCCAATATCGGGATAGGCGATAACGGCCCGGGCGCCACGCCCAAAGCCGTCCTCTTCCTGGCGGTTAAAGACGCTCAATCTTCGTCCGCTTCTTCCTCGGCCAAGTTCAGCGGGTGCGCCGGCTGAACGGTCGAAATCGCATGCTTATATACCAGCTGCGACATGGATTCGCGCTGAAGCAACAAGCAGAATAAATCAAATGTCGCCACTTCGCCTTGCAGCATCACCCCATTGACCAAAAACATGGTGACAGGCGTTTGGCTGCGTTCCGCTGCGGACAGGAAAACATCCTGCAACGCCTTTGACTTTTTACCCGCCCCAATTGCCGCACGCATACCATCCACATCAACGGGTTGGCCGGGCATAATGGTGGAAATGGCATGTTTATACACCAGCTGAGACTGGCCATCGCGCCGCAACAGAACCGAGAAATTATCAAACCAAGTGATAATGCCCTGCAGCTTTACGCCCTTCACCAAGAACATGGTGACGGGGATTTTGCCTTTGCGCACGGTGTTAAGGAAAATGTCCTGAAGGGTGTTGCTTTTATCAGCCATGTTATCTTCCTTTTCTATCTTTGGCGGTCAAACCGCAGGCACGCCACCCAAGAGAGAGGCATACCGATCCTCCCAAAAGCCGTGGGAGCATGGCGTGGTTTAGCGCGAAACAGGCTGTGGGTCTACTCTGGCAAGGTTAATCTTCGCCAATGTCCCGATCTTCAACCATGCCCAAAATCTTCAGTTTGCGATGCAGGGCCGATCGTTCCATGCCAATAAACTGCGCGGTACGCGAAATATTGCCCGAAAAGCGCCGGATCTGGACCCGCAGATATTCGCGCTCAAAGGCCTCTCTCGCCTCGCGCAGAGGCGCGCCCATAATGGCTGTCGTGGTGCTCGCTGCAGGCCCGCCTGTTGGATCATGCAGCACTTCGGGCGGCAACATATCCACTTCAATACAGCCAATACGATCACCGGGAGCCAGAATGATGGTCCGTTCCACAATATTGCGGAGTTGCCGCACATTTCCAGGCCAATCATAAGCTTGCAACGCTGCAAGCGCATCTGCCGTCACTTCAGGTGTTGGAACACGCCGTTCGGCAGCATAACGCGCCACAAATTGCTCGACCAAGGCTGGAATATCCTCTCGGCGCTCACTCAAGGCAGGAATAAAGACAGGCACAACGTTGAGGCGATAGTAGAAATCTTCCCGAAAACGCCCTGCGTCAATCTCGGCCGTTAACGTGCGCGCCGTGGATGACAAAACCCGCACATCCACTTTCACCTGCCGCTGGCCACCCACGCGGGTAAAGCTTTGGTCGGTCAGAACGCGCAGAATCTTGCCCTGCGTGGTCATCGGCATATCCGCGATCTCATCCAGAAACAGCGTACCGCCATGCGCGCGTTCTAACAGACCAGGGGTTATTGACCCATCGGCGCGTTCAGAGCCAAATAGCTCTTCCTCAACGCGCTCAGGCGTCATCCGCGCGGCACTCACAACCACAAAGGGCGCCGCTGCCCGCGGGCTCCAGCTGTGCAGCATTCGAGCCGCCACTTCCTTGCCCACCCCTGCTGGGCCGCTGATCAAGACACGGCTGCCCGTGGGGGCAACGCGTTTCAGCGTCGCGCGCACCTGATTAATGGCACCTGATGTCCCGCTCAGCTGTTCTTCAAAGCCCATTTGTGCGCGCAGTGTTGCGTTTTCCGCGCGCAAACGTTCCGTTTCAGTCGCGCGCGAGACGAGCAGCAACAAACGCTGGGCCTCAAACGGCTTTTCGATAAAGTCACTTGCCCCACGCCGAATAGCGGAGACAGCCGTATCCAGATTGCCATGCCCAGAAATAACCAAAACGGGCTGGCTGGGATCACGCCGTTTAATCTCATCCAAAAGCTCTAACCCATCGAGGCGAGAGCCTTTTAAAAACACATCGAGCAACACCAGAGACGGCCGCCGATCAGCAATGGCGGCCAGCGCAGAATCACTATCGGCGGCGGTACGGGGGGAATAGCCCTCGTCTTCCAAAACACCGGCCACCAAATCCCGGATATCTTCCTCGTCATCAACGACCAGAATATCGAGGCCCATGAGTTAACTGCTCCTTGCACGTGTCAAAGCAGAAGGAAGGTCCTCCTGCGGTGAAGCCGTCTCTTGCGCACGTCGCGCAATCGCTGCTGCCATTTGAACCGGATCCAGCCGCAGCGTGACAATTGTCCCTCCGCCCTCGCGATCCGCAAAGCTGATGCCGCCCATATGTTCCTCAACAATTTTCTTCACAATTGCGAGGCCAAGACCCGTGCCGCCAGGCCGTGTGGTCATATAAGGCTCGATGATACGATCCCGTTCTAAAGGCAGGCCAATGCCATCGTCCGCAATTTGCAGGATGAGCGCGCCTTCCGCAGCAGTTGAGATGCTCATCTCAATCGCGCCGCTCCCTCGTTGTGTTTGTTCAATGGCTTCTACGCCATTTTTAACAATGTTGGACAAAGCTTGAGCCAATTGCCGTCGATCGCACAAAATTTCGGGCGATGGCGATGGCGCAGACAGTGAGAATTGGATCGACGGATTGGCCACTTCATGGAGGAACATCGCTTCGCGCGCGATATCGACAATCGCTTCTTCTGCAAATTGCGGCTTGGGCATCCGGGCAAAGGAGGAAAACTCATCTACCATACGCCGCAGATCACCGACCTGCCGAACAATGGTATCCGTCAGCCTGTCAAAGGCCGCACTATCGGACGAAATTTCTTTCGAAAACCGCCGCTTCAGCCGTTCAGCAGCCAATTGGATGGGCGTGAGCGGATTTTTAATCTCATGGGCCACACGTCGTGCAACATCGGACCAAGCGGCCCGGCGCTGATCAATAAGCTGTTGAGTAATATCATCAAAGGTAAGAATCTGACCAAATTCACTTGCCACGATCTTCACCGCTAAAGTGCGCGGCTCCCCCGCACTGGCCAGTTGGATAACGGCTTCATGCCGATCTTCATTCATCAGCGCATCAAATTCTGGCGCCAATTCTTTCAGCTCAGTTCCTGTGGCCGCCTCGGGGTCCACACGCAGCAGATCGCTCGCCGACCGGTTGATCAGCCGCACGCGGCGTTCCGGCGTGATCGAGACGACGCCCGCTGTGACGCCAGAGAGAACAGCCTCAATTAATGCGCGGCGGCGATCGAGCAGGTCATTGGACGCAATCAGATCCATATTCTGTTCGCCCAGACGTTCCGTCATGCGGTTAAAGGCGCGCGACAAAACACCCACTTCATCGCGGTTTTGCGATGTTGACACGCGGACGGACAAATCCCCCCCCGCAACGCGGCGGGCGGCATCCACAAGCTCTCCCACCGGCTGAACAAGCCGGTCTGCCACGCGTAAGGCCGTAAAAACCGCCAACCCAATGATGGTCAGCGATAGCAAATAGAGCGCAGCGTTCAGCTGCCACTGCAATTTGGCAGAGCGTGCCAGCAACGCGTTATAATCTTTCAAAACACGAGACGCGCGGCGGGCTTGTGCCAAAGTTTCCGTATCAGCGACACGGCTCGCATAGAGGAACAAGTCCTTCGTCCCCGGCATTGGCGTTACAGCTTCCATGCGACTGCCCGTATCCCGGAAAACCGTCTGCCGCCGCTCGCGCAAATCTCGGGCGATGTCCGCTGGCACCCAGTCGCTGGTTTTGCGCTCATAGGGATTCACAATGGCAAGCGTTTGCACGCCATTTTGTTCAGAAATTGCCAGAACAGCAGCCTCAGACAATTCCCGCTGATAGACTTGATAAGCAAATTGGTTGGCGAAGGCTTGACTATCAATTGGGGCTATGGCCAACGCGGACACCAAGTCTCCGGCCATGACCGACGTTTCGTCCATAACCCTTTTCTGCTTTTCAGAATAAAGCTGCTGGGCCAGCGCCGTCGTGTTTTCAAACATGCCCTGCGCACGTTTGGAATACCAAATATCAACGCCATATTGGAACAGCAGTGATGCGATAAGCACCATCAGCACGACAGGGATTGTGGCAATCAACGAAAACAGAGCCACCAACCGAACGTGAAGCCGCCCATTGGTGCCCACCGCTGATTTTTCAGCCCGGCGCATCGCCAGCACGCGCCCGCCCAACACCATCAGCACAACGGCTGGCACCAAATTGGCAAATAGCAGGGCAACCCCACCCGCCGCAGACAGCCCCTGCCCGCGACGCAAGCTGACCCAGGTGAGAATGGCCATTGCCACAACAAGCACTGCAGACAGCCAAGTGACAGCCGGAAAAAGCCGGTTCCGCCGGCTCATTTGGCGGAGGCGGCGCCATCCTTGATCTGCGAGGGACAATTTCCGTTGCGGCACAGTTGCAACCTTACAACACGTGCGTGGCAGATCAAGCACAGGGCCTAAAAATTTACACGCAGATCATCGCTTTCCGCGACTGGCATCAATCCCCAAATCGCTTAGCTTTTTGCGCAAAGTATTGCGATTAATGCCCAAGAGCCTGGCCGCGCGAAGTTGATTGCCATGCACCGCGCCCAGCGTAGCCAACAGCAAGGGGCGCTCTACTTCTTCGAGAATGCGATCATATAAACCATCTGGCGGCAATTGCGTGCCAAATTCTGCGAAATAGCCAGCCAAATGATGCTCTACAGACGTGGCCAGACCCGTCCGGGAAATGAGCACAGGAGCCTCTGGCCGCGCGGGCCGCCCTGCCAATTGCTGATCAATAATGTCCGGGCCAATCACATCGTCGCGCACAAGTACGGCGAGCCGACGCATCAAATTCTCCAATTCGCGGACATTGCCCGGCCAATCATGCTCGGTCAGCCGCGAAATGGCTGCTGGAGAAATGCCCTTGCGCGGCAGCCCTTCCATCGCTGCGCGTTCCAGAAAATGCTGGCTTAACAGGCTGATGTCCGCTGCACGCTGGCGCAAGGCCGGAAGCGCAATGGGCACAACATTAAGCCGGAAATAAAGATCTTCACGAAATTGGCCGGAGGCAATTAACGCTGGCAAGTCCTTATGTGTGGCCGCGATAATGCGCACATCGGCGCGAATGGCCCGATTGCCGCCGACGGTCGTGAACTCGCCAGATTGCAAAACGCGCAACAACCGCGTTTGGGCATCCATTGGCATATCGCCAATTTCATCAAGGAATAAGGTGCCCCCTGCTGCCTGTTCAAAACGGCCCGCACTGCGTTGCTGCGCGCCTGTAAAGGCGCCCCGTTCATGGCCAAAAAGCTCAGCCTCAATCAAATCCCGGGGGATGGCAGCCATGTTAATTGCGACAAAAGGCGCAGTTTTGCGTGCCCCCAAATCATGAATGGCGCGGGCCACCAGCTCTTTGCCCGTGCCGCTTTCCCCCAGAATAAGCACCGTCAAATCATTGGGTACAACACGCGCAATGGTGCGGTAAACTTCCTGCATGGCCGGCGACCGGCCAATAAGCGGCAGAGCTGCATCGGCCTCGCTGAGCGCTGGCTGCACCGAGGAAATGCCCCGACGTCTCAACCCATCTTTGACGGCTTGGCACAGCTCATCCAAATCAAAAGGCTTGGGCAGATATTCAAATGCCCCCTGCTCCGTCGCGCGGACTGCCGTTGCGAGCGTGTTTTGAGCCGACAACACAATCACGGGCAAATCGGGCCGGCGCGCCAAAATCTCGGGCACCAAATCCAGCCCATTGCCGTCCGGCAAAATCACGTCGGTGACCAG
>JBEDNE010000004.1:0-7374 GCA_041170745.1 Pseudomonadota bacterium | reverse complement strand
GCATCTTGGTAAACTGCGCGGGCACGGGCAATGCAATGAAGACAGCCAGCCGCTCAAAAGAAGATGGCTCGATCAAGCACTTCCCGCTCGATGCGTTTAACTGGATTGTCCAGATCAACCTCGTCGGCACCTTCCGCTGCATCGCCAAATCAGCTGCTGGCATGATGACGCTGCCCGTTCTGGAAGACGGTGATCGTGGCGCCATCGTCAACACGGCTTCAGTTGCCGCTGAAGACGGCCAGATGGGCCAAGCCGCCTATTCTGCCTCCAAGGGCGGCGTTGTTGGCATGACCTTGCCGATCGCGCGTGACTTGGCGAGCGAGAATATCCGCGTCAACACCATCTTGCCGGGCATTTTTGATACGCCGCTGCTCGCAGGCGCGCCGCAAAATGTGCGCGATGCACTGGGTGCCTCGGTGCTCAACCCGAAGCGTCTCGGCAATCCGGGGGAATATGCCAATCTTGCCATGTGCATGATTGAAAATGGCTATTTCAATGGTGAAGATGTCCGCCTTGATGGTGGCATCCGCATGACGCCGCGTTGATCTAACCCAACAAGGAGAGGCCCCTTTGCCACCCGGTGAAGGGGCCTTTTTACTTATGCCAAAGCCACTTCCGCATCGCCTTGATCCATCCACTTATCCCGTCCACCAAATCGCGCAGACGCGCTTTCAGGACATGGATATTAATGGCCATCTAAACAATGTCGCTTTTGCCGCCTTGTTTGAAAATGCGCGTGTTCAGTTGAACCGCAATGTCCGCCCCTGGGCTGACCGCCCAGCCAATGAGCGCACAATGGTCGCGGCAGTAGAGATCAACTATCTGCGCGAGGGCAATTTTCCAGACGATGTAACGGTCTGCTCCGGCATTGGCCGCATTGGCACATCCAGCTGGACGATTGAACAAGCCATGTTCCAAAATGGCCAGTGCATTGCGACTTGCGATACGGTGGTTGTCTGCCGCACTGACAATCAGGCAAAGCCGCTGCGTGCTGAAATCGTTGAAGGGCTGAAGACCCAAATAGTGCGCGCGGGTTAGCGCAGGGCGCGCCTAATCTTGAAAATTGGGCTTTCGCTTTTGCATTTCAGCCATCACCGCCTCCATCTGGTTGGGTGTGCGGATGACTTTGATTTGCTCGTCACTTTCGGCCTGCAACAGCTCTGCATCGCTGGCATCGCCCATTAAGTTGCAGAGACGTTTGGCCCCGCGCATTGCATGTGGGTTCTTATTGGCGATGATGCGCGCCAATTCCATTGCCTTGGCATGCGGGTCTTCCGCCACATGGGTGGCAAAGCCCATCTCCTTGGCTTCCACACCGTTAAACTCGCGGTTGGTATAGATCATTTCGCGCAGCACATCGTCGCGCACTTGGGTGCGCCAAAGCGGCATACCAGCGACGTCGGGAACAAGGCCCCATTTCATTTCCATAATCGCAATGCGCGTCTCGGGGTGAACGATGCGAATGTCGGCGGCGGCCATAATCTGGCTGCCTGCGCCAAAGGCAACACCATGCACAGCGGCAATGACGGGCACGGGCAATTCACGCCAGCCCCAAGCGGCATATTGCGCATTGTTCGCGATGCCGCGCGTGCGATCCGCCAAGGATCCGCCTGCGCTGCTGGCACCAGGATCCCGATCTCCCTGCATGCTCGCCAAATCGAGCCCCGCGCAAAAAGCGCGACCTTCGCCTGACAGCACCACCACACGCAGCCCCGGCATAGCGTTTAACTGATCAATTGCATCAACTAAGGCCGACCATTGAGCCGGGTCCAGCGCATTCATTTTATCGACACGCGTCATGCGGACATCAGCAATGCCATCTTCCAGCATCGTAATTTTTACGCGGTCGTTCATCGCCCTTTTCCCTTCAATGCAAACTCAACCAGCGGCAATTGATCATTACCAAAATACATATCGGTCCCATCCACAAATATCGTGGGTGATCCATAGCCACCACGCGCGATCAACTCATCCGTATTGGCGCGCAGCTTCAGCTTATTGGCATCCGTTACAGCAGCTTGCCCAATCGCAAGGCCATCCAGCCCGGCGGCATTGGCCGCCTGTATCAGCACCTCTGGATCATCCAGATTTTGCTGATCGCCAAAATAGCTTTCAAAGGCCGCCTCAACAAAGGCGCGGAGCGCTGGCTGATCCGCCTCCAGCGCACAGGCCATGCGCATGGCATTCACGCTTTTGGCGGGGTGATAGACCGAGGGGAAGTTCATCCGCACGCCCGCTAAGGCAGCCCAATCGGCCAACACTTTCCAGCTATGCTGGAGCCGCCTGCTGCCCGCATCTTCGCGCGCGGCATAGACGGCGGGGTTCACGGCATTGAAGACACCGCCCACAAGAATAGGCCGCAGCACCGCCGCCGCCGCCGTCCGCTCCAACAGCGGCCAGAGATTGGCAAAGGCGATCCGCGTCCAGGGGCTGGACAGATCAAAAAAGAATTCGACGCGCGCGCCGCTCACTTTTTTACCTTCTCCCAATATTGGTCGCGCAGCAGACGCTTATAGAGCTTGCCGGTGTCGTGGCGCGGCAATTCTGCCAGAAAATCAATCCGCCGGGGGATTTTGACGCCCGACAATTTCTCGCGCGCAAAATCTGTCAATTCCGCGCGAAAATCATCATTGGCATAGGCCATATCAATCGGCTGGATGACGGCAATCACCTCTTCGCCCATTTCCTCATGCGGACCGCCAATGACAGCCACGTCCTGCACCTTGGGGTGGGTGACGAGATGGTTTTCAATTTCCTGCGGGTAGATGTTCACCCCGCCCGAAATGATCATGAAGCTCTTGCGGTCAGTGAGGAAAAGATAGCCATCTTCATCCATCCAGCCCACATCCCCCAGCGTGGACCAGCCTTTGGAATTGCGGCTCGATTTCGTTTTTTCCGCATCGCCATGATATTCAAAAACGCTGTCGCTTTCGAAAAAGACCGTGCCTTCCTGACGGCGTGGCAGCTCTGTCTCATTATCCTCGGCCATGATGTGCGCGATGCCTGTGACGGCCTTGCCAACAGAACCAGCGCCTTCTTTATCCGCCAGACGCAGCCAATCAGCCGAGCCGATATAGGTAAAGCCATTGCCTTCAGAGCCTGCATAATATTCTTCAAGCACCGGCCCCCACCAGTCAATCATCGCGCGCTTCACAGGCATGGGGCATGGGGCCGCCGCATGGATCGCGCAATTGAGCGAGGACAGATCATATTTGCGGCGCGCCCCTTCAGGCAGCTTCAACATCCGCACAAAGTGCGTGGGCACCCATTGGCTGCAGGTTGCCTTATACTTCTCAATCGCGGCCAACGCATTTTCAGCGTCAAACTTCTTCATCATGACGACAGTGCCGCCGATTTTGTGGACGGTCATCGACCAACGCAAGGGGGCGGCATGATAAAGCGGCGCGGGCGAGAGATAGACACTGTCCGGCGTAAAGCGGAACAAGCCCATTGCGAGCATCACCAAGCTGTTCGATTGATCAATGGCGGGGTCTTCGGGCAGCGGAATACGCACGCCCTTGGGCCGGCCCGTGGTGCCGGACGAATAGAGCATATCGACGCCCGCCCGCTCATCAGCAACGGGGGTGGTGGGCATGGGCGCCAATGCGTCTTCCAACACGCCATAGCCTGCAACCGCGCCGCCCAGGGCATAACGCTCAACCGTGGTTGTTAATTTGGCGGCGGCATCGGCAAGGCTGGCGGAAATAACGAACAGCTTCGCGCCCGAATTTTCGAGAATATAATCCGTTTCATCCGCCGTCAGGCGCGAGGAAATGCACACATAGCGCAGGCCAGACCGTTGTGCCCCCCATGTCAGGGAATAATAATCGGGCGTATTCTCGAGCATGAAGGCTACAACATCTTCATGCCCCAGCCCCTTTTGCCGGAAAAACTGGGCAACTTGGTTAGAACCCTCATCCAACTGTTTGTAAGTGCGCGTTTCGCCGGTTTCGGCAACAATGATCGCAGCTTTGTCAGGATTGGATTTTGCGTGAATAAAGGGGTGCATCGCGCTGGGTGATCCTCTCAATTTTCTCGTTCGATTCTTCGAACTTTACGTTTACGTTAGCGTGCAAATTCATGGCAATCTAGCACCCATGATTGCGAGGGGACGAAAGGTTGAGTAAGCGCAAATCATGACAGACCAAGCGCAGGAATTTGACCCCGCCCGGCTGATCCGGATGATGTCGAAAAACGGCCATAACAAGCTGATTGGCACCCAATATCACGGCCATGGCGAGGGCTGGTGTGAACTCGCTTTGCCTTATAGCGAAGATTTGGTGAGCGACACTGCCTCGGGCATTTTGGCCTCAGGCCCGATTTTCACGCTAATGGATATGGCGACCAGCCTGTCGATCTGGCTCAAGACGGGCGTCTTCCAGCCGCAAGCGACGCTCGATTTGCGGATTGATTATCTGCGCCCTGCCCGGCCCGGCCAAATGGTGGTCGGCCATGGTGAATGCTATCATGTCACGCGCTCGATCGCCTTCATTCGCGGCCATGCACATGATGGCGATCCGGCCAAGCCCATTGCCCATGTTGCGGGCACCTATTTCTTCACGGCAAGCTGATGACCAATCTTCTTTCTCCGTACGCCAGAACCATGGGCTTTGAGGCACAACATGACGCCGAGGGCCGGCTGGTCATTGCCATGCCTTATGGTGATGGCGTGCGCGGGCGACCCGGCTTTGTCCATGGCGGCGCGCTGGCAGGGCTGTTGGAAACAGTTGCCTATGTCACTTTGTCAGAAGCCTTGGGCGCGGATGACACGCCAATGCTGAAGCCCGTCAATATGACCGCGACCTATATGCGCGGTGCCGTCGAAGTGACGACCTATGCCCGCGCGACAATTGAGCGGCTGGGCAAGCGCATTGCGAATATTGAAGCGGTGGCATGGCAGGATGATCCCGCCAAGCCCGTTGCTATTGCGCAAATTAATGTGATGCTGGACCGGAGCGGGCGGTAAGCTGGCGACTGGGCTCCGGGTCAAGCCCGGAGCACAATTATTCACGCCCGCCCGAGCTCCGGCCTTGAGCCGGAGCCCAGACGCTCAGGATTAGGCCTTAGCCCAGCCGCTGCGCGCCCAGAGCAGAATGGCAACACAGATTGCCTCTACAACCATAGGTTGCACCGCGCCCGGTGCTGCGCCTTCCAGAACAATGGTTACCAAACGGCCCAACAGCGCCAGACCAAAGAGCGTTGCCGCGGCCAGTGCGGCCCCGCCATGTTGCTTCCACGCGGCATAACCGCAGAACAGGCCAACGCTCAGGAAGAACGAGCCAAAGTCCGCGCGAATGCTGGCATTGCCCAGCGCACCCGCGGCCTGAATTTGGAATTGTGCGGCTTGTGTATCTAACGACACCCAAAACAGCACACCCATCGCGAAAAAGAACAGGGCCATCAGCCCCACCAACGCACGTGCAATCATAACATCCCCTCCTTATTGTGATTTTTTTACGCGCAATCAGGCATCAATGCTGGGCGAGCCAATATTGGCGTGCGCCACGCCGCCATCGACGGTGATGGTATCGCCCACCACATAATTGCCGGCATTGCTCGCCAGATAAATTGCCGCTGCCGCCATATCTTCGGCCACACCAATGCGGTGATTGGGAATGTTGCGGGCAACGGCTTCGCCATGGTCGCGCGCGGCACGGTTCATGTCCGACGCAAAGGCCCCCGGCGCAATCGCCGTCACGTTGATCTGGTCCTGAATGAGGCGGGCGGCCATCCGCTTGGTGAGATACAGGATCGCCGCTTTCGATGCGTGATAGCTATAGGTTTCCCAAGGATTCAGGCGGATGCCGTCAATCGAGCCAATGTTGATGACCTTGGCGGGCTGCGCCTGTGAGGCCGCCGCTTTCAATTGCGGGTAAAGTGCTTGGGTCAGGAAGAAGGGACCTTTTACGTTGAGGTCCATCACCTTGTCCCAGCCCACTTCGGGAAACTCTTCGAAAGGCGCACCCCAGGCCGCACCTGCATTGTTCACCAAAATGTCGAGCTTCTCTTCGCGTGCAGCAAAGGCCGCCGCGAGCGCCTTGCAGCCTTCGACGGAAGAGACATCCATCGGCAGCGCGATGCAATTGGGGCCAAGTTCTTTCGCCGTCTCTTCGCAAGAGTCTGCCTTGCGCGAAGTGATGTACACTTTCGCGCCTTGGGCGATGAAGCCCTCGGCAATGTGGCGACCCAGATTTTTGGAGCCACCCGTGACCAAGGCGACACGGCCCTGCAGGCTAAACAGCTTTTGAATATCCATGCTCAATATCCGTTCATACGCGCCACGCGATCGGCGTGGAAATTGGTATCGCCAAAGAACTCCGCCAAAGCGCGGTCGCGCTTCATGTAGAGGCCAATGTCATATTCATCGGTCATGCCGATGCCGCCATGCATTTGCACGCCTTCGCGCACCGCAAGGTTGCAGGCGAGGCCCGATTTGGCTTTGGCGGCGGCCACAAACAGCTCGGCGCGCGGATCGCCATCGTCCAGCAGATGCTGCGCCTTCAGCACAATCGAGCGTGCGCCTTCCATCTCGCCATAAAGATGCGCCGCACGATGCTGAAGCGCTTGGAATTCCCCAATAAGCTGCCCAAACTGCTTGCGCTGCTTGAGATAGCCAAAGGTCATGTCCATTGCGCCAGCACCAACGCCGACCATTTCAGCCGCCGCGCCAATGCGCCCAGCATCCAGCAAGCGGGTGAGCGACGCCCAGCCGCCATCAACATCGCCAATGACGGCATCTGCCGTCACTTCAACGCCATCCAGCGTCACGCGTGCGGCCAATTGGCTATCGACCAGACGATCCGCCTCGGTCGTGACCCCTGCGGCATCGCGCGGCACGGCGAACAGCGTAATGCCCTGCTCGTCCCCCGGCGCACCTGCGGTGCGGGCGGAGACAATCAGCATATCCGCAACATGGCCGTGGACCACGAATTGCTTCTTGCCCGACAGCTTAAATCCATTGCCAGATCGTTCTGCAACCAAAGCCGTGGCCGCAGGGCGGTGCTTTGCGCCCTCATCGACAGCGATGCCGATAATCGCATCGCCCGACAAGATGCGTGGGAACCATTCCCCGCGCAAATGCGCGCCCGCGCTTTTCAACGCCTCAACGGCAGCAACCGCTGTGGTGAGGAAGGGCGATGGCGTCAGGTTGCGGCCAATTTCTTCGAGCACAATCCCCGCTTCGACATGGCCCAAGCCAAGCCCACCATCCGCTTCGGGAATGAGAATGCCCGTAAAGCCCATTTCGGCAAACTGCTTCCACAAATCCCGCGCAAAGCCAGTTTGATCATTGCTATCGCGCAAGCTGCGCAAATGTTTGACGGGGGCGTTTTCCGCAAGGAACGGGGCTACCGTATCCTTAAGCATCGCCTGATC
>JBEDNE010000003.1:0-6591 GCA_041170745.1 Pseudomonadota bacterium | reverse complement strand
GGTGCGGATCAGTAGTTCAGCCGCGCTAACGCTGGACGCACAAAGGGTATTGTCAACATCGTGCTTCCCACCGCAGCCAAAAGCATCGCTGTGAAGGCGCCACTTGTGATCAAGCCTTTGTCGTAAAGGATGTTGACAAAAATAATCATGATCAACGCCTTGGTTTGCAACATCCAGCCGATAATCCAGGCTTCACCCGCCTTCCATCCGAGGAGACGACCCGCAACACCGACGCCCAGCAACTTTCCGATAATCATGGCTGCAAGAAAAAGGGCTGCAGCTGCAAATGCCAACAGGCCACCCATCTCCCAACTTGTGCGCAGACCAGTCGACAAAAAGAAGACAGGCATGAATGCCAGCAAGACTATGTCGCGGAAGCGATCAATGCTGTCGGAGCCGAACCACCTTGCATCGAGAACAGCACCCGCCAGAAAGGCACCGACCATATAGTGAAGGCCGGCCCAGTCTGCGATAAACCCACAAGCGGCCAGCCAGATGAGCGCAAACGGCCAGCGATCCGTCTCCGAAGCGCGAGCCATAAGCCATCTTATGGCTATGGAAGCCGCCGCAAACCCAACCAGAAATCCAAGCTGACGCGAGACCCTTTCCCAATCAAGAAGTAGAAACGCCAAGACGCTCCAGATCAAAATGTCATCAAGGCTGGCATAGCGGAGAATACGCTTACCAAGTGGCTCACGAAAGATACCAAGTTTTTGAAGAAAAAGGACTAAAATGGGCAACGCGGTCACCGCACAGGCCATGCCGATGCCGAGGACGAATTGCCACGTCGCCTTGCCTGCCCCGATCCAGTCAGAGGGATTGGATATCTGCAGTAAAAGGAACGCAGCAGCCGCACCCAAGATCAGAGGAAAACCAAGAGCCAGCCCTGCAGTAAGTGCAGTTTCGTGGCGCCAAGCCCAAGCGTCTTGAAGGTCCAGTTCCAATCCTGCGGAAAACACAAAAAGCATGACAGCCCACCAGGCAATGCCGTTGAGCGCGCCTATTACTTGCGGCGTAAAAACAAAGGCATGCTCTGCTGGAAACACGGCACCCAGAACACCGGGGCCAAGCAGGATCCCGGCTACGATCTGAACAACAACCAGAGGGGCCCAATGATCAGTCCGCAAGACCCTCCAGACAAGATAGGGCACCGCAAAGATTACAATCAAGGCGAGCAGAAATAATTCCGCCACTGAAACGACAGGCAGCATCGCCAACCTCCAGACCGCCAAAAGCGTCTAAGTTCATATCCTTTATAACGGCGCCACGATTATTCAGCGGGCCGGCGTGCATACCAGCCAAAGCCTGCGATGACCGCATAGCAGGCTAAGGGCAAAAACAGCGCCGCTGCCAGACTGCCAGTAGTGTCGGCAATCATGCCCGTGGCCAGCGGCACGACAGCACCGCCAAAAATGGCAACATTGATGATACCTGACCCGTCGGCAGCACGCGGCCCCAGCTTCTCACAGGCAAGACTGAAGATAGTTGGGAACATGATCGCGTTCATAACCCCAACAGCAAGCAGGCTATACCCTGCCAGCGCGCCCGTGTTTGCCGTAGACAATAGGATCAGGAGGATCGCGCCACATGCAACGCCACACAGAACCTTTCCGGGGCTGAAGAGCCGCAGGATCCAAGAGCCTATGAACCGCCCAACCATTGCACCGCCCCAGTAAAGGCCGATCAGCTTACCAGCAGCCTGCTCAGTCAGGCCCATGATCTGCGCCTGCATAAGATAGTTAACGATAAGGGATCCGATTGAGACTTCTGCGCCAACGTAGAGGAAAATACACAAAGCACCGAAACCAAATCGCGTCCGTCGCAAAAGATCAAGGCCAATCAAACCGTCGCTTTCGGCATGGCTTTCTCCCTTCAGGGCATTGCGGAAAATCCAGACAGCGGCTGCGACGATCGCCAGCGCAGCAGCAATACCCAAATAGCCATGTACGATCGCCCGTGTTTCAGCTGTGCGATACGCATCTAACTCAAGGCCGGACAGTTGATCAGCCGAAACCGCAGCCAGCCCGCCCAAAATCAGGATTGAACCAAAATATGGAAAAACAGTTGTACCCAGAGAGTTGAACGCCTGCGCAAAGGTAAGGCGGCTATGCGCTGTTTCAGCTTTGCCCAGCAGAGAGATTAACGGGTTGGACACAACTTGTACTAAAACTACGCCACTTGCGAGCACGAACAAGGCGAGGAGAAAAAGACCATAGGTAGCTGTCTGGCTAGCCGGGATGAACAAGAGGCAGCCCAACATCATCGTCAAAAGGCCGACAACAGCGCCCCGCATATAGCCGATTTTTTTGACAAGGCGCGCGCCAGGAATGCCAATAACCGCATAGGCCGTGAAGAAGCAGAACTGGACGAGCATCGCCTCTGTGTAGCTCAATGTGAAGAGCTCCTTCAGCTTTGGAATGATCACATCGTTAAGGCTGGTGATCCCCCCAAAGATGAAAAAAAGCCCCATAACAAACACCTGAAGCTGCCGCGCTTCAAGGTTTTGACCGGGCGTCGAAGCCGGGTTTCCAATCTGCCCTGTCGCCATGTCCGCTCCCCTTGATTGTTTTTGCCCGATATGTCCCTAGCGGACTAGGGGCGGGCATGGATTTTGCCCGCCGCGGTCCGCCATCTTGCTAAGCTGGATGTTCCAAATACTCCGTGACAAGCCCGTCTCAGCAACCGTCTCCACAGGCGCTTAACGCCCCGCTGCAATCCGGACCGCAAAACCCCCGGCGGGGGCCATGCGGAGATTGATAATGTCCCCCTTTTTCACCTTGCGGGTTTCATAAGCAATGCTGTGGCGCCTTTCCGTGCGGTAATCCGCATCGGCTCCATCGCGGTAAATGGTCGCAGTGTACGTGCGCCCGGCATCCAAAAAGTCTAGCCTGGCCGAAATCTCGCGCGGATCTGCATCATTGACGCCGCCAATATACCAATCGGTGCTGTTGCGATCCTTACGGGCAAAGACGGCGTAATCGCCCACCTCCCCCGCGATTAAATGGCTTTCAGACCAGTCGGCAGGAACCTTGGTGATAAAGTCCAGCTCACGCGGATATTTCGCCAGTTCTTCCGGGTAATCCGCTGCCATTTGAATAGGCGAATAGAGAGTGAGATAGAGGCCCAGCTGCTTGGCCAAAGTCGAGGCCATTTTTACCCCATTTGCCCCAGTGAGCGAGAGCACGCCCGGCGTAAAGTCCATCGGCCCAGCGAGCATACGGGTGTAGACTAAGGTCGGCTCATGATCCGGGCTGTTCGCATATTGGCCCCAAGCATTATATTCCATGCCGCGCGCCCCTTCCCGCCCAATCCAGTTGGGGTAAGTCCGGCGCAGGCCACTATCCTTCACTGGCTCATGCGCGTTAATCGCGATTTTATATTTGGCAGCGGTTTCCACGACCTTTTGATGATGGACTGTTGAACGTTGGCCATCATGCCATTCCATTACCATGTCTCCGGGCTTGTCCCCCGGTGCAATCAGGCCACCAGCATCAGCGACATAGCCTGTCTTTACCGCATTAACGCCGACACTGGCATATAGCTTCATCGCATCATCGAGCTGCGCCTCATAATTCGCAATATTGCCGCCAGTTTCATGATGGCCAATCAGGCGCACACCCTTTTTACGGGCATAATCTGTGACGGCCTTTAAATCGAAATCGGGATAGCTTTCGGTAAAGCTGTAATAGCCATGGCCGAACCAATTGCCGTCCCAGCCCTTATTCCAGCCTTCAATCAGAACGCTCTTGAAACCATATTTAGCTGCGAAATCTATATATTGCTTGGCGCGTTCGGTGGTGGCGCCGTGGTTGGGACCAGACGACCATGTCCATTTGCCTGTGATCATACCCCACCAAATGCCAATATATTTATGTGGCTTAAACCAGCTGACATCGCCGATTTTATTGGGTTCATTCAGATTTAGCTCAAGATCATTCTCCACCAAGCCGGCGGCGCTGTCGGCAATCCGGATCGTCCGCCAGGGTGTCGAGAAGGGCGTGTCGCGGATGACCTTGGCCTCGCGACCTGATGGCGCGAGCATGGTGCGGAAAAGCTGCCCATCCTGACGCTTCAACCAATAACCTGCGTAATCGACAATTGCGGCTTCGTGGAACGATAAATGCGTGCCATCATTCAAGCGCATCGTGATGGGTGAATAGGCCGTCGAGACAGCATCGATCGGCGTCTTTTGGTAAATCTGCTCTTCGCGGTTCCATTCGCCGCCGTTGATCCACCACGCCGTTCCCGGTTGGGCAATGGCAAATTCGGTCAACTCTTCGGCAATTTTCATCACCTTCAAATCGGGCTGCTCAGGAATTTCATAGCGGAAGCCAAGGCCATCATTGAACACACGGACGCGGACATTCATCTGCCGCTTAAAATCCTCAGTTTGCTGAAAGCGAACGAGAAGTTCGTTATATTGTGCGCGGATGAAGCGCCGTTCGCCCCAAGGCTGTTCCCAATTTTCTTCGCCAGAGCGGGCATCTTGGCTCACAAAGCGAAAGCCACGCACCATGGCAAAGCTATCTTGCAGCAGGAAACCCATTTTAGAGGGGGTGATCAGCGGCTGGCCCTTGCGCGTGACGCTGTAATTCACCCGGCCATCATTATCGATGTCGAACGATACCGTCAGACTATTGTCGGGGGAAGAGACGCTGGCCAAGGGTGCGGCAAATGCAGGTAAGGCGAAGCAAAACGCCAAAACTGCCATAAACCGGGAAAAAAGCTGCTTCATCCCAATCATCCTCTTATCCTATGCGTGACGCAATGAGCGCGCCAAAAGGCGGCAAAATGCCAAGGCTGGCACCATTCACGTCTGCCAAAATTATCCAATTGCCTGTTGTTTCGGGCTGCCAGGCCCGCTCTACCTCGCCCATGTTGAAGGCGCACAACACCCGATCTGCCCCTTCGCCGCGCGTGAAGACAAGCACATCATCACTGGCGACAAGTACCTGCAATCCGCCCGTCTTCAACGCTGGATGCGCTTGGCGCAGGGTGATCAGCCGCCGGGTCAGATGAAGGAGCGATTGGGGATCAGCCTCTTGCACATCTACCGCCAAGGCGGCGTGGTCCGGGCCGAGAGGAAGCCAAGGCTTCGCATCAGAAAAGCCACAATAAGGCGCGTCCGCCACCCAAGGCAGCGGCGTGCGTGCGCCATCCCGGCTTAATGTCAGCGGCCAATTGGCAATGGCTTCAGGGTCTTGCAGGTCTCCAAAGGCAATATCGACTTGCGTCATGCCCAGTTCTTCCCCCTGCCAAACGATGATGTTACCCCGCAGCGCGACCAGCAAAGCCATCACCATGCGCGCATAGGGCGCTTCATGCCCTTTGGGCGCCCAACGGCTGATCCAACGTGGGGCGTCATGGTTTGAAAAGGCCCAGCTGGGCCAGCCAATGCCGGGCGCATCGGGCCATTCTTCCAGCGCCTCACGCACAATGGCGGGCGTCAAATGATCGGCATAGAGGAAGTTAAAACCATAAGCGCTATTTAGATGCTTGTCGTCCTCCGTGAATGCCTTCATCTCGCGATGGGCATTGGCACCGCCCACTTCAGCAACGGTGAAAATGCCATCATAGGCATCCGTCAGCGCTCGGAATTTCCTTAAGAAATCGGGGATGTCACGGTGTGATTGATTGTGCACATGGAGTTGAAAATCAAATGGCCGAGTGCGCACGCCATTCCCAGCCGGGGCGGGCGGATTATCGGTCAAAGCGGGATCGTGCATCGCAAAGTTAATGGCATCGACCCGGAAGCCATCGACCCCACGGTCTAGCCAGAAACGCGCAACACCCAAAAGCGCCTCTTGCACGGCTGGGTTGTGGCAATTGAGCTGCGGCTGAGTGGAGAGGAAATTGTGCATATAATATTGGCCGCGCCGCGCATCCCATGTCCATGCCGGGCCGCCAAAAACGGACTGCCAGTTATTGGGCGGTGACCCATCTGGCTTGGCATCCGCCCAGACATACCAATCTGCCTTGGTATTGGCCCGGCTGGCGCGGCTTTCGGCAAACCAATCATGCAAATCAGACGTATGGGCATAGACCTGATCAATCAACACCTTGAGGCCCAGTGCATGGGCCCGCGCGATGAGCAGATCAAAATCTTCCAGCGTCCCGAAAATCGGATCCACCCCGCAATAATCGGCCACGTCATAGCCAAAATCGCGCATGGGCGAGGTGAAAAAAGGCGACAGCCAAATGGCATCCACACCCAGTGCCGCCACATAGTCCAAATGCCGGGTAATCCCCGCCAGATCCCCAATGCCATCGCCATTGGAATCCGCAAAGCTGCGCGGATAAATCTGGTAAATGGCAGCGCCCCGCCACCATTCCCGATTTGCCGCAGCAAGGGAGGAAGATCGATCAATCATTTGGCGCGACAAATCATATAGTCCAATGGAGCAAGGGAAATGGCGAGTTGCCCGGGCGCTTTGGGCGCAACGGGGCAGGTGCCGCGCAATGCTGTAAAATGGGTATGGCGCGGGTCAACTTCCACATGCGCAGTAAGGGGCTGAGTGCTGGTGTTGAACACGGCCAAAACCTCTTCCCCACTTTGTGCATCAACGCGCGAGAGCGCAAACAGGCCAGGCT
>JBEDNE010000002.1:0-5022 GCA_041170745.1 Pseudomonadota bacterium | reverse complement strand
GGGCGCGTTTCCAGCGGCAGCCAGTGCGGCTGTTGCAAGCGCAGTTCAGCGGCATCTTCAATCGTCAACACGCGTTCGCCCGGATCAATCATTTTGGACAGCGCATTGAGCATGGTGGTTTTGCCAGAGCCCGTGCCGCCAGAAATGATGATGTTAAATCGGCAGGCACCAGCAATTTTGAGAAAGGTGGCCATCCGATCTGACATAGAGCCTTTCTCGGCCATCATATCGAGCGTGATGGGTTTGTCTGAAAACTTGCGGATCGAAATGGCGGTTCCCCGCAACGACAGTGGCGGGATGATCACATTGACGCGGCTGCCATCTTTCAGACGGGCATCCGCCAAGGGGCTGGTCTGATCAATGCGGCGCCCCACCAAATTGCAAATGCGCTGCGCAATTTGAAAGAGATGCTCTTCATTTCGGAATTGAATGGGCGCAATTTCCAGCCGACCTTTGCGTTCAATATAGGTTTGCTCTGGGCCGTTGATCATGATGTCGCTGATCTCATTGTCGCGGAGTAGCTCTTCCAGCGGACCAAGGCCCAAAAGCTCATCGACCAGCATTTTTTCAAGCGCAATTTGCTCGCGTCGGTTGAGCGTGATTTTCAAATCATTCAGCACGTCTTCGGTAATTGGCCGAAATTGCTCGCCGAGCTCGTCATGCGACAAAGTGGCTGCGGCTTCGGCATCAATGCGTTCCAAAAGACGCGGGAGAACTTGCTCTTTGATGCGGTGGATCGCGGGCCGAAAGCTGTCTGTTGCGCCACTTGTGTCTGCCGGGCCATTGGATCGTTCAAGTAAACGGCTCATCGCGTCCGGAGCTGCGGCCTCAGCTGTGTCGGTAGCAGTCGAGGGCTGGGTTAAATGCGACCCCATAGTGGGCAGCGGTGACGAAAGGGGCCGTGCGGATCCAAAAGCGGGGCGCGGGGCCAGTGCCCCCCCCCAAAACTGCCATTCCGCGTGCTAAAATTGCTCATCCCACTAGTCGCCCTATGTCCCGCAAATTTCTAAGCGGCATGGCACAGATTAATTGCTAATCTGCTAACCACGAGATTTGGGTTGCGGATCAGAGCCTTTTCGAAGATGCCCCGCCACATCATGACCGACCAATTGGTGCCGCATTCCAAGCCAACACAGGGTAACGTACAGGCGCAGGGCCTGATTTTCGCGCTGATGGGCTATGGTCTGCTGTCTGTAGGCGATGCAATTGTGAAATCTATGACGCCGATCTGGCCTGGAACGGCCATTGGCGTTCTGCGCTATATGATGGCAGCTATTGGCTTGGGGGTGCTGTTGCTGCTGCGCGAAGGGCGCGATGGCTTTCGCATGGCGCATATGAGACTGCACTGGGCGCGCGGCGGCGCAATTGCGTTTTCTGCGTTGTGCTTTTTCATTGGAATCCGCTTGATCCCCCTGGCTGATGCCACAGCAATTACCTTTATCATGCCGATGATTGCGGGGCTTTTGTCAGCCATTTTCTTCAGGGAGAAAATGTCCAGTCGCGCTATTCTTGCGACATGCGTGGCGTTTTTGGGCGTGCTGATTATTTTGCGTCCCAATTTGTTGGCAGCCGGTCCGGCTGCCATGCTGCCACTTGGCTCTGCTTTTGGAATGGCCTGTTTGATGCTGCTCAATCAGCGCGTGGCAGGCAGTGCCTCGTTGCTCGCCACGCAATTCATTGTGGCAGCGCTGGCCGTGCCCTTTCTTTTAGTCGCAGCGCTATTGGGTCATGTATCCGGCATTCCTAGTCTCGAGATCGGATGGCCGCATTGGAGCGTCATTCTGCGCTGTGCGATTGTGGCTGTATCGGCCTCTGTCGCTCATGCGTTGATTTTCATGGCAACCACGCGCGCATCGGCTGCCACCGTGGCGCCTATGACATATGCGCAATTGCTGGTGGCAATGGCAATCAGCACCTTGGTGTTCAACCACCCGCCAGACCTGACATCCATTGGCGGGTCCGCCCTGATTATAGGCGCTGGGCTTTATATCTGGCGCAGCGCACAATTGCGCTAACCCACATAGAAAAACGCCCCGGCATATCTGCCGAGGCGCTTTCCTTATGTTTAGTCTGACAGATCAGCTTTAGATCAGGCCGCGCTTTCCGCGAGGATGGTCAGGCCCTTGTCATTCACTTCGGCAAAGCCACCCGTGATGCTGATCTTTTCAGCCGCCGCACCTGGCGTGGCGTAAATCTCAACGGTCGCATCGCTGCGGATTGTTGACATCATAGGGCTATGGCCTTCGAGAACGCCGAAATCACCCTCAGTGCCCGGCACGACGACCATGTGGACGTCTTCCGACCGAACAAGGCGTTCTGGCGTCACGAGTTCAAAATGCAGTGCCATTGCGGTCTCCTAAGCCCCTCCCGCTTGGGGGAGGGGAGAGTGATTAGGCAGCGTCAGCTGCCAGCTTGGCAGCCTTGGCAACGACTTCTTCAATGCCGCCAACCATGTAGAAGGCAGCTTCGGGCAGATGGTCATATTCGCCATCAACCACCGCCTTGAACGAGCGGACCGTATCTTCGATCTGCACGAACTTGCCGGGGATGCCCGTAAAGACTTCTGCGACGTGGAACGGCTGCGACAGGAAGCGCTGGATCTTACGCGCACGGCTCACGATCAGCTTATCGTCTTCCGACAGTTCGTCCATGCCGAGAATGGCGATGATGTCCTGCAGCGACTTATACTTCTGCAGCGTTTCCTGAACGCGGCGGGCGGTGTCGTAATGCTCCTGACCCACAACGGCGGCTGTCAGCACGCGCGACGTGGAGTCGAGCGGGTCCACAGCCGGATAAATGCCGAGTTCCGAAATCGCACGGTTCAACACGGTCGTTGCGTCCAAGTGGGCGAACGAGGTGGCCGGTGCCGGGTCGGTCAAGTCGTCAGCCGGCACGTAAATGGCCTGCACCGAGGTGATCGAACCCTTGTTGGTCGACGTAATACGCTCTTGCAGCGCACCCATGTCGGTGGCGAGTGTCGGCTGATAGCCCACGGCCGAAGGAATACGGCCGAGAAGTGCCGACACTTCCGAACCCGCCTGCGTGAAGCGGAAGATGTTGTCGACGAAGAAAAGAACGTCCTGACCTTCTTGATCGCGGAAATATTCAGCGATTGTCAGACCCGACAGAGCGACGCGCGCACGGGCCCCCGGCGGTTCGTTCATCTGGCCGAACACGAGAGCAACCTTTGAGCCGTCTGGCGTCGGGTTGCCGTCCTTGTCCTTCGCGATAACGCCAGCATCGAGGAATTCGTGATACAGATCGTTGCCTTCGCGTGTGCGCTCACCCACGCCGGCGAACACCGAGGTGCCGCCATGGCCCTTTGCGATGTTGTTGATCAGTTCTTGAATGAGAACAGTCTTGCCGACGCCAGCGCCGCCGAACAGGCCGATCTTACCGCCCTTGGCATAAGGCGCGAGCAAGTCGATGACCTTAATGCCGGTGACGAGAATTTCGGTTTCGGTCGACTGGTCGACAAACAGCGGAGCCTCGCCGTGGATCGGTGCACGCAGATCGGTATCCACCGGGCCACGATCGTCAATCGGTTCACCGACAACGTTCAAAATACGGCCCAGCGTGCGCGGGCCAACCGGCACGGAGATTTGAGCGCCCGTATCAACCACAGCCTGACCGCGAGTCAGGCCATCGGTTGAGTCCATAGCAATCGTGCGAACGGTGTTTTCGCCGAGGTGCTGGGCAACTTCCAGAACCAGACGCTGGCCGTTATTTTCGGTTTCCAGAGCCGAAAGAATGGCAGGCAGATGGCCTTCAAAGCTGACGTCGACGACAGCGCCGATGACCTGGCTGATGCGGCCCTTGGCAACACCCTTTGCCTTGACTGGCGCCTTGGGGGCAGCAGTCTTGGCCGGAGCCGCCTTAACGGCAGCAGCCTTGGTCGGGGCCTTCTTCGCCGCAGCAGCCTTGGGGGCAGCAGCCTTAGGCGCAGCGGCCTTCTTGGCGGGCGCCTTGGCAGCAGCCGGCTTCGCAGCGGTCTTCTTCGGAGCGGTAGCCATGAGTGTCTTCCTTGCCTTCGTGTCTGGTTAGAGCGCTTCGGCGCCCGAAATGATTTCAACGAGTTCGGTAGTAATCGCAGCCTGACGTGTCCGGTTGTACTGGATCGTCAGTTTGTTGATCATGTCGCCGGCGTTGCGTGTCGCATTGTCCATCGCCGTCATCTTAGAGCCTTGCTCTGACGCTGCATTTTCGCGGCTTGCACGGAGCAGCTGGACCGAGACGTTGCGTGGCAGCAAATCTGCGAGAATCTCTTCTTCGTCCGGCTCATAATCAACAGATGCGCCCGCGGTTACTGTCTCCGCGCCTTCAGCCACGGCCACAGGCATGAGCTGAATTTCCGTCGGCTCTTGCGTGAGAACGCTGAC
The DNA here is from genome assembly GCA_041170745.1 of Pseudomonadota bacterium. Taxonomy (GTDB): domain Bacteria; phylum Pseudomonadota; class Alphaproteobacteria; order Sphingomonadales; family Sphingomonadaceae; genus Aquisediminimonas. The sequence goes on along the minus strand of JBEDNE010000002.1, from coordinate 643 downwards.
AAATTTGGAGAAGAAGAGATGGGCCACATCAAACTCACCGGCGTCAAAGCGCGCGGTAAGATCATTTGCCCAGTCTTGCACATCTGCAAAGCCAAGCTTGCCCAGATCACCCGGTTCGACCGAATGCACGATATCGCCCTTGAAGGTGCGGCCCAGTTGGTCGCGGCCCTTTTTGCCAATAGTGTAGAATTTCACGGTCTTGCCAGCCGCGCGGAGTTCTTCAGCGCGGCGACGGGCGAGGCGGACGATGTTGGTGTTGAACGCGCCTGCCAGGCCCTTGTCGGACGTGCAAACGACGAACAGATGCACATCGTCTTTGCCGGTGCCAGCAAGAAGCTTTGGCGCCTGCGGGCCTTTTTCGACCTTGGATGCAATCGACGAGACGACGGCTTCCAGGCGTTCGGCATAGGGGCGGGCGGCCTCTGCGGCGTCCTGCGCACGGCGCAGTTTCGCTGCAGCGACCATCTTCATCGCCTTGGTGATCTTCTGGGTCGACTTGACCGAGTTGATCCGGATTTTGAGGGCCTTCAAACTAGCCATCTTGTTTCCACCTCATCCGTTCGGGCTGAGCTTGTCGAAGCCCTGTTGTTTTTGAAGACCCCCTTCAAGAGAGAAGGGCAGTCCTTCGACAGGCTCAGGACGA
>JBEDNE010000001.1:0-3441 GCA_041170745.1 Pseudomonadota bacterium | reverse complement strand
GGCCGCTTTGATGCGCTGCGCGAAGATGCCGAGGAATATGCCTTCTTCCTCTGGCAATTGGGCATGGCAGGGCAGAAATAAGCACCCGTCATGGCAGAGTTTCGCCTTTCCATTACGCCTGTTGCCGATGATATTGATGAGCTGGGCCATGTGAACAATGCGGTGTGGGTGCGCTGGATTCAGGATGTTGCCACAACGCATTGGCGGGCCGCGGCCCGGCCAGAAGATGTAGATGCCTATATCTGGGTCGTGACGCGGCATGAGATTGATTATCTGGGCAATATTGGGCCCGGCGAAACAGTGACCGCGCGGACATGGATTAGCGACGCCCCCAAAGGCGCGCGGTTTGACCGCAATATTGAATTTCACGATGCTGCCGGAAAATGCGTGGTCCGCGCCAAAACCACTTGGGCGATGATTGACAGAGCCACAGGCCGCTTGGCGCGCGTGCGCGCAGACATTGCAGCGCCCTTTTTTGCCTAAAGGGGGGCGCGGCAGTTTCCCTTGCCCCGCGTTATGATCTAGGGGGAGGGCCATGCCACCCCAAATGCCCGTAACTGCTGACCAGACACCGCTTGATCTTGCGGTCATGCGGCGCTTTTTGCCCTATCTTTGGCCCAAGGGTGCGCCCGCCCTGCGGGGGCGGATTGTGTTTGCGATGGTGCTGGTGCTGCTCTCCAAAGGCGTGCAGCTGAGCATGGGGTTTGTCTATGGCCGGGCCATTGACCAAATGGCCCCCGGCTTAGAGGCAGCGGTGCTGCTCCCTATGGCATTGGTTGTTGCCTATGCGGGCGCCCGATTTTCGGCTGTGGTGTTTGATAATTTGCGCAATGTGGTGTTTGAGCGCGTCGGCCAAGATGCGACGCGGCGGCTGGCTGAACATGTGTTTGCGCACCTCCACCAATTAAGCCTGCGTTTCCATCTCGCGCGCCGCACGGGCGCTGTCACCAAAGTGATTGAACGGGGGACGAAGAGCATTGATGTGATGCTCTATTTCCTCCTCTTTAATCTCGCGCCGACAGTGATTGAGCTGGCGGCAGTCATGATCATTTTCTGGATGAAGTTTTCGGCCGGGCTGGTGGTGGCGACCGCCGTCATGGTGGTGGCTTATGTCGTCTTCACCCAGCGCGTGACGGATTGGCGCAACACGCTGCGGGCTGAAATGAATGATCTCGATACGGCCACCATCGCCCGCTCAGTCGACAGTTTGTTGAACTATGAGACTGTCAAATATTTCAATGCGGAAGGCCGTGAGACGGCTTATTATAGCAAGGTCGCCCGGCGCTATGCCGATGCGGCTGTTCGGTCAGAAAATTCGCTCGCCTGGCTCAATATTGGCCAATCCTTCATCACCAATGTGCTGATGGCAGGGGCGATGGCCTTTACCGTATGGGGTTGGTCACGCGGGCAGTTCAGCACCGGCGATGTGGTGTTTGTAAACACGCTTTTGGCCCAGCTTTTTCGCCCGCTCGATCTGCTGGGCATGGTGTACCGCACCATCCGCCAAGGCATTACGGATATGGCGGCGATGTTTGAATTAATTGATACGCCCGCGGAAGTGGTGGATGCGCCGGGTGCGCCCGCGCTGACCATTCAGGGCGGGGCAGTTGCCTTTGATGATGTGCATTTTGCTTATGAGGCCGATCGACCCATTTTGCAGGGCGTCAGCTTTGTGATCCCAGCGGGCAAGACCTTGGCTGTCGTCGGCCCCTCAGGCGCGGGCAAATCCACCCTCGCGCGGTTGCTCTATCGTTTTTATGATGTGACCGGCGGGCAAATCACCATTGATGGGCAGGATATTCGGCAGGTGACGCAAGCCTCACTGCGCGCTGCCATTGGCATTGTTCCGCAAGATACGGTGCTGTTCAACGACACGATTGGCTATAATATTGGCTATGGCCGCGCCGAGGCCAGTCAGGCCGAGATTGAAGCGGCGGCACGCGGCGCGCAGATCCACAATTTCATTGCGGCCCAGCCTCAACACTATGCCACCCAAGTGGGTGAACGCGGCCTAAAATTATCGGGCGGGGAAAAGCAGCGTGTGGCGATTGCGCGCTCGCTGTTGAAAGATCCGCCGGTCCTCATTTTGGATGAGGCCACCTCGGCGCTCGACAGCCGGACTGAGGCTGAGATTCAGACAACACTTGCCAGCGTCTCTGAACGGCGCACGACAATTGTGATTGCGCACCGCCTGTCCACCATTGTTGATGCGGATGAGATTATTGTGCTGGAGGCAGGCCGCGTGGCCGAACGCGGCACCCACGCCGCCTTGCTGCGCCAAGGCGGCCTTTATGCCGATATGTGGGCACGTCAGCAGGCCGAGGGGAATGAGGGCGACGCCATTGTCGCTGCGTAATCCGGGCCTTAGCCCGCTTGATCACCTCCACGCCATTTTTGGCTATGCTGCCTTTCGCGGGGTGCAGGCCGATGTCATTGACCGTGTCTTGGCGGGAGATCGCACGCTGGCGGTTATGCCCACCGGCGCTGGCAAATCCTTATGTTATCAATTGCCGTCGGTGCTGCTGGAGGGGACGTGCATTGTCATTTCTCCGCTGATTGCGCTGATGCAAGATCAGGTCCGGGCAGCCGATGCTGTCGGTATTCGTGCAGCAAGCCTGACTTCGGCGGATGAGAACCGCTCTGAAACCATGGCACGTTTTCGTGATGGCGGTTTGGACTTGCTTTATGTCGCGCCCGAACGCGCCTCGAGCCCAGAGTTTCGAGAGCTTTTGGCGCGCGGGCGGGTGAGCCTGTTCGCCATTGATGAGGCGCATTGTGTGTCGGAATGGGGGCATGACTTCCGGCCCGATTATCGGCTGCTCGCGCCGCTCATGGATGCCTTTCCCCATGTGCCGCGTTTGGCGCTGACGGCAACTGCCGATGCGCACACGCGCGGCGACATATTGGCCCAATTGGGCATTCCCGTTGCGGGCATGATTGTCTCGGGCTTTGATCGGCCCAATATTCGCTATGCCATTTCCCCGCGCGACCAGGGCACGAAGCAAATTGTGGAAATGGTGCGCACAACGGCGGGGGCGGGGATTGTCTATGCCCGCTCGCGCGATGCGACCGAGCGGCTGGCCGCGGCTCTGGCAGTCACAGGCCGCCCAGTGCGCGCCTATCATGCCGGGCTCGAGGCAGATGTGCGGCGGAAAAACCAAGCCGATTTTGTGGCGTCTGAAGATATGGTGATGGTTGCCACCATTGCCTTTGGCATGGGCATTGATAAGCCTGATGTGCGCTTTGTGCTGCACGCCGGCCTGCCCAAATCCATTGAGGCTTATTATCAGGAAACGGGTCGTGCAGGCCGAGATGGTGACCCGGCCATTGCCCAGATGTTTTGGGGCGCGGAAGATTTTGTGCGCGCGCGGCAATGGCTGGCCGATGTCGATGACCGACGATTGCCGGGGGAACGGGCGCGGCTGGGGGCTTTAGGTGCGC